>CAZNSO010000017.1:0-25103 GCA_964575805.1 uncultured Desulfobacteraceae bacterium | reverse complement strand
ACCCTCTTCATTTCCTCTGATTGGCGGACACGCTTCGCTTGGTCCGCCCTACGAGAGAGGCTACGAGGGATGCTGTCAATCCTTCGCTTTTTCAAAATACAGCGCTTCAAACTGATCCACGAGCTTGCGAAGCTTTTCCACGTGCCCTGAATCGGTGGTCTGCTTGCATTTCATGCTGTAAACCAGCATCTTGTGCAGCAGGGACACTTTCTCCGCATATTTGTCCGCATCCATGGCGATGCGCTGGGTCATGAAATACTGGCTGACAATGTGCTGGAACTTATCGGCATGATCTTCCTTGTTCACTACCCAGCGAATCAGCTGGTTGGCATTCTCCCCCGGCTCCTTTTGCAGGTGGCGGATATTATGCATGGACTTTTCAATGGTGGTGATATGCTCGCGCAGCATCTCGATGCGCATCTGATCGTCATATATCCCGCAGGGAATTTCGCAGTGGGCGAATGCCCGGGCACTCATTGCCAGAACCAGTGCAATTGCCGCCATAACCGGTAACCATCGTTTCATGGAATTGCCCTCCTCTCCTTTAATAAACGTAATAAACGATTTTCATCCAGGCGCTTCTTAGCCCCTCAATTTTTTCACCACATCCGCCACCCGGCTGCCCAGTTTCCTGCCGTTCTCAAGCGTGTCCGCGTCCGGTGCGCCCGAGCAGGCGGTGCCATAGTGGCCCGTGGCGGCCAGCGGGTCTCCCGCAATAATCATTCCGTAAATCATCAGGCACTGGATAATCGAGATCATGGTGGTTTCCTTGCCGCCGGTGGGGTCGCCGGACGTGGCAAAGGCCGCACCGACCTTGCCCTCCATTTTTTTACGGGTCCCGATAAAATCGTCAAACACCCGCTTCAGGTCCGCTGCCATACCGCCGAAGTAGACCGGGGAGCCGGCAATGATGCCGTCTGCTGCCAGAAAATCATCCTGTGCCACCTCGGCGGTGGATTTGACCACGGCATCCACGCCCGCAACCGCGTTCGCCCCTTCGGCAATGGCCTCGGCCAGTTTGCGGGTATTGCCCCCCTTGGAATAATACAGTACCAACACCTGCATGGATAACCTCCTTTTTATAAGCTTAAGCTGTTGCCGGTTTTCTCATCCGGTTCACTATTAGGCTAAGCATGCCGGGGCGGGTTTTCCAATAAATTTAAAGGCCGCGCTGCCTGCCTGTTTCTTTCCGGGCAGGCGGCAGGAAGGGCTAAGCGGCGTCGTCGGGGGAGCTTCCCCCGAAACCGAAGATGTCCATGGCAGGGGTTTCGAGATCCAGGTAAATCATGCGGCCGGAAGGCGAACCGCCCCGGTTGAGAAGGAGCTTCAATACCTCCATGACCTGGAGCCCGCCGATCATCAGGGGGGTGAGGCAGGGCACGCCGAGAACGGATTCCGGGGCCTGGCTCTGGGGGGGGTCCTCTCCGTAGAGATGCTTAAGGCCCGGATCACCGGGCAGAACGGGCAACACCTGGCCCTCAAAACCGGCAATGGCCCCGTGAACCAAAGGAATTCCGGCTTTTTTGCAGACCTCCTGGAGTACCAGGCGGGAAGGGATATTATCCAGTCCGTCCACAGCGGCATCCGCACCGGCGATCAACTCCGCGCCGTTTTCCGGACCCAGCCGCTCGTGCCGGGCCGAGACCGCAACGCCCGGGTTGACCGACCGGATATGAGTTTTTGCGGCTTCCACCTTTGGCGTGCCCAGGGTCTCGCTCATGGCAAAGCGCTGCCGGTTCAGGTTGGATTCCGTGAAAACATCCGGGTCCACCAGGGTTAAAGCCCCGATTCCCACCCGGGCCAGCAGATCGGCCACATACCCCCCAAGGCCCCCGGCGCCCACAACGACAACCGCGGATTGGCAGAGTTTCAACTGGTCCCCGGCGGACAGGGCCTGCTGGTTGCGCAGGTAGCGAAACGGCAAAACATCGCAGGCCAGGGCCAGCTCAAATATCTCTCGCAACCGGCAGCCGTTTTCAGCTGCCAGCGCAAGCGCCTGCGCTTCAAACAATACGGTTTGCTTCCGGCCCGCCGCATCCACGATGGCCTCGGCTTTGCCGCGGATGGCGGATTGGATTGTTTCCCGCTTGTGTTTCGACATTTTTAACTTTCCCCAAACAGAAAGGGTGGGTATGATGCAAACGTCTGACATCAAACAATGATAGCGGGAGGCGCCAATATATGCTGATCGAAGTCCACCTCTATGCCACACTGGCCAAATATCTGCCGGCGGATGCCAGGGATAAAACCTGCCGCCTGGAAATCGACGGGGATACCGACATCTCCGGGATTATGGCCCGCCTGGGCGTTCCGGAGGAATCGGTGAAGCTCGTCTTCTTAAACGGCGTGCATGCGGCGAAAACCCAAAGCTTAAAAGACGGCGACCGGCTCGGCCTGTTCCCGCCGGTGGGCGGCGGATAGCCGCTCAGGCCGGCTGGACCGCCAGCCGGACATCGGCCTCACCCTCTGCGAGCACCCCGGGCAGATCGGCTGCCGGGCGCGCCGCGCCCCCAATACGGACCGTTTCAAACACCAGGTCCGGATGCCCCGCCAGAAAGCCGGCCAGGCGGCCTGCGGGCAGCCGGATGCCGGCCGCCAGAAAACCCGGGCCCAAATCCGCCGCCACCCGGTTGAACAGTTTCAGGGTAATCCACCCCTCCGGGCGGCTGCCGATGCTGCTGCAGGCGCCTGCCGCCACAGACACCCCCCGCATCCCGGCCAGGGGGCTCTGGCGCCTGAAGACCGCCCCCACGAGACCGGGCATGGCTGATGAAAGGGCAAGCACCGCGCCGTCCGGCACCTCAGTCCGGTCAAAGTCGTCCACGGCCCGGCCGTTTAAAAACACCGTCTGGATCTTGTCTTCCACGTAAGCCGCATCCAGGCCGAGGCCCTGCTGCAGCAGCTCCCGGACTCCGCAGCCCACCGGTGCCCGAACCTGAAACCCGGCTGCCAGGAGTTGATAGAACACCGGCAGCCGGGCCTCTTTGATGGTCAAAAAAATTTTTAAAACCCTGTTATTATTGTCCAATATGCGGCAGCCGCCCCCTCAGAAGTTATAAACCGAATCCAGCTCTTCGTCGGTTACGCCGAAGGTCACGTCATGGGGCGGGAAGGCCTCTTTGCGGAAATAATCCGGCAGCCGGTCGTCCTTTTTCGTAAACCCGGCTTTTTCATTGAAGTCCCGCTCCATCCCAAGCACTTTCCGGCCCAGGTCGCTCACGTCGTCAGCTGTCAGGTTCAGGCCGTGAAAGGCGTTTATCATGTCAATCAGCGCCTGGAAGGTTTCCGGCTGATCCAGGATGGCAAAGGCGATAAACAGGCACATGCCGGTGGAATCAATGGCTGCGGTGGCCACCTGCAGGTTCCGGGACAGTTCCACCTGGCCGGCGGGTTTGAGCGGGTCCACGCTGCCGCCCACGCCGAGCAGGTTGGTGGCCACCGCGTAGCCGGCGGTGTGGTCGGCGCCCATGGTGCTGGTGGCATAGGTCACGCCGATGCCCTGCACCGCGCGCGGGTCATAGGCGGGCATGGCCTGGTTCTTGACCACCGGCACCCGCTCGACCCCGAAGACCTTGCCGGTCACCCCGGCGCCGCTGCCCAGGATCCGCCCCAGGGGCGTTCCCTTGCCGACTTCGGCCACCAGGTCGATGGCTGCCTGGGCATCGCCCCACTTTGCCAGGCCGGCTTCCATGGCAACCCCGATGGTGGCGCCCATTTCGATGGTGTCCACGCCGAAGTCGTCATCCATGCGGTCCAGCTGCGCAATGGCGTCCAGGTCATCGATGCCGCAATTGCCGCCATGGGCCCACACGGTTTCATATTCGGGCTGCTTGGTCACGAAATGGCCGTCCTTGTCCGCGTACGTGCCGGAGCAGCGGATCACGCAGCCCCGGTGGCAGCCGTGGGTGGCCTTGCCGCCCCGGTTCGTCTCGGTCTCCGCCTGGGTCTCCCCGGAAATTTTGCTGCAGCCCTCAAAACGGCCCCAGGCAAAGTTGTGGGTGGGATAGCCGCCGGCCTCGTTGACCACGTTGGTGAGCACATTGGTGCCATAGGCGGGAAGCCCCTGGCCGGTGACCGCATGCTCGCGAAGGCCCTTGACGAAGGCCTTGTTGGCGGTTTTAAAGGCTTCCGGGTCGGCGGCTTCGCGCATCTTCATGCCCGTGTCATCCAGGACAATGGCCTTGACGCCCTTGGCGCCCATGACCGCGCCAACCCCGCCCCGGCCGGCATGGCGCGTGGGCCGCAGTTCCATGTCCGTTATGGCAACCGATGCGGAGGCGAGCTTCATGACCCCCGCCTGCCCGATGGAGATGCAGGTGATCTTGTCGCCGTGGGCTTCCTTCAATTTATCCACCAGGTCATAGTTGCCCAGCATTTTGAGGCTGTTGTCAGGCTCCAGGGTGACGCCGTCCTTGTTGATCAGAACCTTGTAGAAGGTGTCGTCTTTGGGCTTTCCCTCCAGCACGATGGCGGCATACCCCAGCCGGGCCAGCACCTGCGCGGCCTGGCCGCCGGCGTTGGACTCCTTGATACCGCCGGTCAGCGGGCTTTTGCACCCCACGGAAAGCCTGCCGGACATGGCCGCCGTGGTTCCGCTGAGCATCCCCGGGGCGATCACCAGCTTGTTGTCTTCCCCGAGGGGGTGGCAAAGCGGCGGGACCTCCGCGGCGATAATGGCCGAGGTGAGCCCCCGGCCCCCCATTCCGGCGTAATCGCCAAGCGGTTCGGTGCGGAAGGCGGGGCCGTTTTCAGCCCCCATGTGGATACGAAGAATCTTGTCCATAGGACACCTCCAGGGAAAAAGTGAAAGGGTCGGGTAAGAAGATCTGAAACGCATGCATTTTATAAATATTCCAGCGGTTCGGGCTCATGTCAAGCAATTACTGATCGTTGCCGTTTTTTGGGCATCACCGGCGCTTTTCACTGCAGCCGCCCCTGGACCTTCATGACACGCTCGACCTGTTTGTCCTGGTGGGCATGATGCGCCCCTGCACCCGGGGGCCCATTACAAGCGGGCTGGCCTGGTACGAAATCAACCCGGCGCTTTACTGGGGGTAGCTCCCGGCTCTCCAGAAAAAAACCGAACAGCTTTAAAATCGTCGTACACCCAAACCGGCTGTCGCCAAGCAGACGGGCTTCCTCCTTGTCGGATGTTACCTGCGGCTATTTGGGCACCTCCTGCTGCCACGACAAAATTCCTCTTGCTTGAAGAGCCTGCCATATCCTATATTGCCTTTGTTTGGGCCGATGACAAGCTCTTTTAACCTTTAACATGACCGCATAAGCGGGAAAGTTATATGCCAGCGACCTTCTTTCACAACAAACGCGTTCTGGTTACCGGCGCCTGCGGCACCGTGGGCAGTGAATTGGTCAGGCAGCTCCTTGACGAATACCAGGTAGCCGAGCTCATCGGACTGGACAACAATGAAGCAGAGCTTTTCTTCACCGAGCAGAAATACGAGCATTACAGCAATGCCAACTTTTACCTCAGCGACACCCGGGACGCAGACAAGCTGGCCAGAAAATTCTCAGGCATGGACATTGTCTTTCACACCGCCGCCTTCAAGCACGTCACCCTTTGCGAAAAATCCCCGTTCGACGCCGTCCAAACCAACATCCTGGGCACCCAGAACGTCATCCAGGCGGCCCTTATCAACAACGTTGGCCGCACCATTTTTACGAGCTCGGACAAGGCGGTCAATCCCACCAACGTGATGGGCACATCCAAGCTCATGGGCGAGCGCCTCATGACCGCAGCCAACAGCACCGTGGCCGAACACGGGCCGGTCTTCACCTCCACACGCTTTGGAAACGTCCTGGGCTCCAGGGGATCGGTCATTCCCGTCTTCAGGGAACAGATCCGAAAAGGCGGCCCGGTCACCCTGACCGACCCCGAGATGACCCGCTTTATCATGTCGCTACAGGAAGCGGTGCAGCTCGTCATTGACTCCGCCGTCATCTCCCAGGGCGGCGAGGTCTTTGTCACCAAAATGCAGGTCATCCGGATAAAAGACCTGGCAGAGGTAATGATTCAGGAACTGGCCCCGCTTGAAGGCTTTTCCCCGCAGGATATCCAAATCGAGGTCATCGGTTCCAAGCCGGGGGAGAAGCTCTACGAGGAGCTCATGACCGGAGAGGAAATCCGCCGGACCCAGGAGCTTACGCGCTACTTTGCCGTCTGCCCGGCGTTTCGCAGCCTTTACCGGGCGATCGACTACGAATACTCGGACATCATCAACAGGCAGGTGGACAAGCCCTATAACTCGGCAAGCGAAACCTGCATGAGCCAGGCGGAGCTGAAAAAATTCCTGTACGAAAACAGGCTTCTGGCAAACGCCAACGCAAACCCCAAGGCGAACAAGGGCAGCTGATGGCACACATCCTTATCCTCGGCGGCGACGGCTACCTGGGATGGCCAACGGCCATGTATTTCTCGGACCGGGGCCATGAGGTCACCGTGGTGGACAACTACTTTCGCAGAAACGCCTGCACGGAACTGGACGTGGGCATGCTCTACCCTCTCCCCACCCTTCAGGAACGGGCAAAGATATGGCATGCGCACACCGGCCGCGAAATCAAGGCGGTAATCGGCGACCTCACGGACCCGGAGCTCATGCGCGCGCTTTTTAACGGCCGGATCCAATACGCCTGGGCCGTCAGTCCCAAATTCAGCGGCATCCCGGACACGGTTATACATTACGCCGAGCAGCCCTCGGCCCCCTACTCCCTGATCAATTACAAATACGCCAACACCACCCTGCAGAACAACCTGCTCATTACCAACAACCTGGTCTGGGCGCTTCGCGACTTCTCCCGGGATACCCACGTGATCCACATCGGCACCATGGGCGAATACGGAACGCCCGACATCGACATCCCCGAGGGCTGGATCGAGATCGAGAGAAACGGCCGCAGCGACACCTTCCTTTTTCCCCGGCAGGCCGGCTCCCTGTATCATACGACCAAGATCATGGACACGGACCTATTGTGGTTTGCCGTTCGCATGTGGGATCTGCGGGTGACCGACCTCATGCAGGGCCCGGTCTATGGCATGGAAACCGAGGAGTCCGCGGTTGACCCGCGCCTTAAAACCATTTTCAACTATGACGAGGTCTTCGGCACCATCGTGAACCGCTTCATCACCCAGGCCGTCATCGGCTATCCCCTCACCGTATACGGCAGGGGTGGCCAGACCCGGGGCTACTTAAACATCAAGGACACCCTCCAGTGCGTTCACATGTCCGCGCAGACGCCGGCCCATGCGGGCGAGCTGCGCATTTTCAACCAGATCATGGAGACCCTCACTGCAAACGAACTGGCCGGGAAAACCCGGCGCGTGGGCGAGGCCCTGGGCTACCGCGTCCGGATCGAGCACCTGGAAAATCCCCGCAAGGAAGCCGAGGAACACTACTACAACCCCACTTTCCAGGGGCTCATTGATATCGGCGTCACCCCCCACTACCTGACGGATGAGGTCATGGAAGCGATGTTCCGGGTGGTGGCCCAATATAAGGCAAACATCCGGCGGGATGTCATATTCAAGGGAATCCAATGGTAGACAAAGGATAGAGAACCATGTCACTGCTTCGCATATTCGGCCTGATCGTGGCCCTGGTCTGCTTCGGCCTGGTATTCTGGCGGCTGCGGCGTTATTCAGAAAGCCGCACGGATGTCGCCTTTCTATCCATATTCGGAACCGGCCTGTTCCTGGTCTGCCTGTTTCCCAGCCTGGTCAACCTCCCCACGGAAATTCTTTCCCTGGACACCAGCGAACGCGGCCGCCTCTTCACCCTGCTCATCGTCTCCTCAGTGGCCCTCTGGTTCCTGTTTATCACCGAGCGCGGCAAAACCGAGCACCTGGCCCGGGGCTTTGACGGCCTGGTGCGCACCCTGGCCGTTGAGCGCTTCGAAAACGCATCCGCCGCCATACCGGCAGGGGCGATCCTGGTCATCATCCCCGCCTACAACGAAAAAGACAACCTGGACCAGACCATCCCGGAAATTCCCAAAGAGATAGAGGGCAAGCCGGTTGTCCCCCTGGTGATTGATGACGGCAGCCGGGACGACACCTGCCGGCTCTGCCGCAGCCTTCACATCCCCGTAGCCCGGAATCTCATCAATCGGGGCGGCGGCGCAGCCCTCCGCGCTGGTTTTGACATTGCCAAAAATTCGGCCGCCGATGTCATCGTGACCATGGACGGCGACGGCCAGCACCGGCCGGAAGACATCAGCACCCTGGTGGCACCGATTGTAGCCGACCAGGCCGATCTGGTCATCGGATCCCGCCTGCTTGGCGAGATGGAACAGTATTCAAAACTTCGCTACTGGGGCGTGGTCCTGTTCGGCAGGATGATCAGCCTCCTTCTCGGCCAGAAGGTGACCGACCCCTCAAGCGGCTTCCGGGCTTTCACTCCCCGGGTCCTGAAAACCTGCGTCCTCATCCAGGACCAGTACCACACGGCCGAGCTGATCATCGAGGCCGCCAAGCACGAGCTGCGCATCATGGAGCGCCCCATCACCATCCTCAGAAGGCTCAGCGGCACAAGCAAGAAAGGCAAGGACTTCAAGTACGCCCTGTACTTCCTGCGCACCATCATTCGAACCTGGACAAGATAAAGAAACCCGCTTATGACAACACCTGAAACTGAATTCCTCTTTATTGTAGGCTCACCGCGATCCGGCACCACCATTCTCGGTGAGATCCTGGACCTTCACCCGGAAATCCGGCAGTGGTATGAGCCCTATTTTGTCTGGGACAGACATTTCAGGCTGGCCGCCCATGATGAACGCACGGCAGGGGACGCAACCCCCGAAGTGCGCCGCTACATCCGGAAGAATTTCGACGCCTACCGCCGAAAATCCCGTGCGCGATTTATCGTGGACAAATCCCCCCGCAACAGCCTGAAGATCCCCTTTATCCGCCAGATTTTTCCAAACGCCCGGTTTGCCCACATCATCCGCGACGGCCGGGACGCCACCCTGTCCATCAACAGGGAGTGGCAAAAAAGGAAAAAAATCGTCGAGGGCTCCGGAGGCAACCCCGGCGTTAATCATAAAAAGGCCCTTGAGGTCATAAGGGCCTGGCTTGCCCGCCAGCCTTTCTGGCAGGACCGCATCCGGGCCTTCTGGTTTGAAACCCATGGTCATGTTCTGGACAAAAACAAGCACCTCAACCGCCTGCGCTGGAACGGGCGGACGGGCTGGGGGCCCCGGTTCAGGGAATGGGAAAAACACCTTGCCGCCCACACCACCCTGCAGTTCAATGCATTGCAGTGGTACCACTGCGTCAGTGCATGCGTAAAAGGCCTGGAAAACGTGGGGAACGAACAGAAACTCACGCTCCGTTACGAAGACTTCGTTCAGCAGCCGGAACAAACACTGGCGGACATTCTCCGGTTTGCGGGCGCCGGGGACAGCCCCTCGTTTTATGACCGGCTGCCGGAGATAAAGGGAGGCAATTTCAACAAGTGGCAAAAGGCCTTCACCCAGGGGGAAATCGCGGAAATCCGGCCCATCCTCACCCCCCTGCTCGACGAACTCGGCTACCTGGACCAGTGGCACTGGTAACCCATGCGCAAGGTTTTTTTCCAGTTAAGCGTATCCCTTTTATTGCTGGCCTATTTTGCGGCTTGGATCGATTGGCCGGCAATAGTTGCCGCATTTAAAGAAATAAACATTGCCCTTTACCTCGTTTCTACACTTGCGGCCATCAGCTGCCCTGTCATCGTATCAGGCAAATACCAGCTGCTGATTAGACGCACCAGCCTGGATCTTCCCTTCCCAAGGCTTGTGGCCATCAATTTTATCGCGCGGTTCTACGCCTTGTTTCTGCCTTCCGCCCTTGGCCCTGAGGCCGTGCGCTGGTATAAGATAACCAAAAACAAAGCAGGCAAAACTTTTTTCCTGGCCTCCACCATCGTTGAGCGCGTCTTTTTTATCCTGCTGCTTTTTCTCTGTGGCTCTGTCCCCCTTTTTTTTGTCCATGAAACGGCTGTTCAGCATATGGCAGCCAGGCTATGGCCCTTTCTGGCAGTCATCACGTCAGGGTTTGCCCTGATTCTTGCGTACTTTCTCTGGCCCGCATTTCAGCAAAAAATAAAAGCCTTTTTGATCCGGCGGTTCAACCTCTCCCGGGATTCCCGGCAGAAAAAATTCCTGGATGATTTTTCACTTAAAAATTCATCACTTAACGTTGTCTGTGGACTTTTCTTGTATACACTCGTGTGGCAGGCTGCCTTTCTTCTTCGGATGTATTTTATTTTTGTTTCCCTGGATCTGCCGTTCAGTTTCTGGGATGCTGCCTGGATGGGATCACTGGTAATGCTCCTGCAAACCATTCCCGTCTCCTTTGCAGGCCTTGGCGTCCGGGAAGGCGCCTACTCCTTTCTGTTTTCCCTGCAGGGGGTGGCGCCTGAACTGGGAGGGCTGGTGGGGCTGCTGTTTTTCTCCCAGATGCTGATTCTTTCCTTGATTGGCTGGATTTGCGAGATTAGTGGCAAAAGCCGCAAGATTGTGGCCGGTCCACCTTAAAAAAACCCCTGCAGAGGATTCCGCCGGGTTTGCCATGGCCATAAGTATTGACAAAATCTTCCCGAAATTATAAAATATATAAAAAGTGTAATAATAAGGAAGAACAGGGTCTATCACTTTATCAAAACAAGGGGGCACGCAATATGGGGTTTAAAAAACAGTTCCTTATTTTGGCAATCACCTTGTCCTTTGTCATCCTGCCGCTGGGCCAGGCAGCAGTGGCCAAGGATATGTTCCAGCAACCGGAAACCGTCAGTTCCGGCTATATCACCGCCGATGTATTTGCCGTACGTCCCGCGGGCATCGCCTCAACGATTCTGGGTACGGTCACCTTCGTTCTCGCCAGCCCCTTCTCCGCGCTGGGCGGAAATTTTGATCACTCATACCAGGAGCTGGTTGTCAAGCCCTTCAATTACACATTTAAACGGCCCATCGGCGTTTTTTAAAACCCAGTGACGGGGGAAGACAACAATCATAAGGAACGGACCGTTGTCATCCCGCGCGAAGAAGCGGTTTTCTGGCTGGACAGCCGTGGATATTGGCGAAACAGCGGCGGGCGGTTTCGCAAGAAAAAAATCATCGACCATTTCCATGCCGCCATAACCATGGATGCCAACGGCTACCATCTTTACCAGCAAAAGGGCGACGGCTTTGAGAAGGTTTATTTTCCTTTCGAAGACACCGCCCTTTTTGTTTTTGACGTGCTTTTCTTAAAAGACGGCATAACCCTTTTGTTAAACACCGGCCGGCGGTTGACATTAAACCCCGGCAGCCTCTACAGCAAAAACGACTGCCTCTATCTGACGGACCAAGGCGAAATCATCAAGTTCAGCGAGCGGGCCCTGATGCAGATCGCCCCGTTACTGCAAGAAGACGAATACGGCCTCGCGATCACGCATGGCGGCGTCAAACACCCCATCCCCGGGACCTGATCAGGTAAGCCGCTCCAGCCTTTTCCTTCACAAAGTTTCGAGCAGGCGTTTAAATTCCCTGGTCTTTCGGATATGATCAAGGTTTTTATCGCTCATCAATTTTGACTTATCATCATACCCGTATTCAAGGGCAAGCGCCAGGTTCTCCAGGGCCTTTTCTTTTTTGCCCCCCTCGGAGTACATGCAGGCGAGGTTGTAATAAAGCAGGGGGCTCTCGCCCACAAATGCTTTCAGTGCTTCAAACTTCTCGGCGGCCTTGCCGTATTTTTCGAACCGGGCATATAGAAAGGCCAGGTTCTGTATGACGGACTGGTTCTCCTGGTCCGCCTGGTAGGCTGTCTCGAACTTTTCAAGCGCTTTTTCATTTTCGCCCTGGTCCATGTGAATCTGTGCGGCCCGGGTCAGGCAGTGAAGATCCGTTTTATTTTCTGAAAGGACCGCATTGTATGCATGCAGTGCTTTATCAGGGCGATCGGCTGCCCTATAAGCATCCGCGAGCTTGACCCTTGCCTTGATAAACCCCGGATTGGCCTCCAATGACTTTTCCAGATGGCCAATGCCTTTTTCCAGGTTGTCCGCCCCGAGTTCACAGAGGCCCAGATAATAGTAAATAAAATGTTTTGGGCCGCCCCTGGCAAGGGCCTCGCTGAAATATTTCCTGGAATCCTTGTAATTGTTGCCCTGCAGCTCGATGATACCAAGCCGAACTATTGGATAGGGTTCTTCCGGGTGCAGTTCCGCGGCTTTTTTGTAATGCTTGCCGGCTTTTTCGAATTTTTCCTGCTCAAAATACAAATCGCCGGTCTCTTTGCGTATCTCGTAGGATTCCGGGGCGACAGCCAGAGCTTTTAGAAGGTGCGTTTCCGCCTTGGAAAATTTCTCCTCCTTCAAATAGAGGGCTCCAAGGGTAAGATGGGCTGCTTCAGAGTCCGGCTTAATATCCAAGGCCTTTTGAAAGGCCTTCACCGCCTTTTCTTTTTCACCCTTTTTTTCATACACGAAGCCCATATTGTTGTATGCTTGGTAATGTTCAGAGTCAAGTTCAAGGACTTTTCTAAACTGGGAAAGCGCCTGCTCATATTGTCTTTTCATCCCATAGGCCACGCCAAGGTTAATCCTTGCGGGTATATAATCCGGGGCCCTTTTTAACGCTTTTCTGAATTGCGAAATGGCTTTATCTGGTTTATCAAGCTGAATGTAAACCATGCCTAGTGTTTTGTAACCCTCAATGGCGTCAGGGTTTAACACTAAGCCATTTTTCAGATTTTTGATTGCAAGCGCGGTCTTGTTTATCTTGGAATAGGCATGCCCAATTTTCAAATAGGTTTTTGCATAGTTCCGTTCAAGTTTTTTTGCCTTTTTGAAGTATCTCAAGGCTTTCTCATACTCCTCGTCCTTAAAATGGAAAACGCCCATGTTAAGCAGCACCCTTGGTTTTTCGGAGGATTTTTTCAGGCAATCCCGGTGAAATCTTTCTAGATCAGCCCAAGTATGATTCCTTGCCAGGGTAAGGCCTGAAAACAGGAGGATAAGGCCGGCAAAAAGTGCTGCTGCCGGTTTTAAGTGATTCTTGGCTGCTGAAAAAAAATAATGGGCAACCGCCAGAAAAAGGAAGACGGAAGGCAGGTATGTCCGGTGCTCGTATGCAAGCGCAAGCGGGATGACGCTGGACTCAATGACAAGGTTTCCGAAAAACCACAATATGGCAAAAGATAGTATCTTGTGTTTTTTCCGGGCAGCAATAACAGCTACCACCAGCAAGAGGACAATGGTAATAACGGATAACAAGGTGGTCACAGGATCCAACAGGGAGGTGGAGACAGCTATGTCATGCTCAAGATTCAGCCTTGAGGGCAGGGGCAGCAGCAGAATGCTGAGATAAAAAACAACCACCCGGGGCTCGGTTAAAAGCCGCTCCGCGAGGGTGAAGTCCTGTTTTAGAAACAGCTTTAGAATCTGCTCCATTGCGGCAAAATGAAGGTAGGAAATGATGGATACGGCAAGGAGGACCAGACCAAGCCCTATCCATTTAGCATTTTTTTCAAGCCATTTTACATCGAGATCTCTTATAAAAAACCACTCGTAGAGCACGATAAATACGGGCAGGGTGGCCGCGATCTGTTTGCTCAGCATGGCGGCTATAAAAGAAAAAACGGCGAGGGAAAACAGCCATAGATGCTTTTTTCTGAACCCCCCTGTTTTCTGCCAGTCAAGCCGCGCCCGGATATAGGCAAAGAGGCTCAGGAGGTAAAACAGGGCGCACATGCTGTTCATTCGCTGGACGATATAGGTCACGGACTGGGTGTGCACGGGATTGACCAGCCAAAAAAGGGCGGCGGCGGCGGCAAGGAGGTCGTTTTTTTGCCCCGTCAGAAAGAGTGTTTGCCGGAAAACCAGGAAGACAAGAAAAGCCGTCAGGACATGGACAATAATATTGACAAGGTGATAGCCAGTGACATCGTACTTGTGGAAATAATAATTCAGGGCGAAACTGAGATTGGGCAGGGGTCGCTTGGCACTATGAAACTCGGGCAGTTCCGATAAATAATCAGCTGATATCTCGTTCATCCGTACATGCGGATTATCCACGATGTTGAGATAATCATCAAACACAAAAGGCGCGTTAAAGGTGTTGGCATATACGATAAAAGCAAATGTGCCCAGGATTGCCAATGTTGTCAGTAAAGGGCTTTTGCGAAAAAGGATTTTCAGAAAATTCATGGCCCAAACTTCCGGTTGTTGGGATTTGCGCGCAAGGGGATTGTTTCACAATTCCGCAGCTGCTTTGATGAGCAAATAAATGCCAAGATTTGAGTGCGCTGTCAATGCGCAAAAATCGCTGCGGCTAACAAGCGCCCGGAATCGTCCCCCGACCGCCGGCCGTCACCTGCATGGGTGAATCGCCGTAACTTGCAATTTAAATAACAAAATCAGGAACAACAAGGATTGCCTATAACCAGATTCTTACACCCCCCCCTTTTGCCCCAGGCCGCGGAAGCAAAAAAGTTATTCTTCCGTTCGATGGAAAGAATCTGCGGGATTGGATGCAAACCAGTTAAATCCAGGACACCCCTATCAGCTGCTCAAACGGTAGCCGGAGGGTTTGAAAACTATTAAAACCCTGATATTAAAACAGGGGCCAAACCCGATGCCCAGCTTAGCGCTGCGCAGGACATTTTGCAGTCACTTGCACGTTAGCACGGCAAAAGTTTTTCGGTTGTTCCGGAAAACCGGAAATTTTGTCCAAAATTCCGGATTAATCATACATCATCCTGTTTTTTAATGAATATTAAAACGAAAAAGCCTTGCTGCGTCCATGCCTGCGGCACCGGCAGGTGCAGGCCGCACGATTTTCAAAAAGGCCCCAAAGCCTCGCCCGCCGGCTTCCTTAAACCATGTTCAAGGCTTTAAACCATTTTCCGGATTACTGTAAAAATGACCCAAAGGCCGCCTTTCCTTAGCCACCCATCGCCCCCCCCCGCCGCATGCCCGCTCCCTTAGGCCACCCCATGGCTGGGCGGCCCTTTCCATGAGCCAGGCCGGGCCAGTTTTTGACTGCAGCAGAACCCTTATGGGTTTTCATTTTTTTTGCCCGCTTCTTTGCGCGAACCGGATTTTAGGCTGGAAAATCTCCCGGCACTCCGGTGAGTTAAAGTGCCAGAACTTAACCGCCCCGGGGCTTTGGCGCAAGGGATCCCTGCGCCAAACTATTTTTGGCACGCCAGTTGCATAGTTAAAAATAACAAAAGGCAAAACCACATTTCAGACAGTTTAAGTTTAAGACAAAAAAATTCTTGACAAGCAGACAATCCTTGATTAGGGTATTAAACAAAAGAAAAAAAAAATAACAATGTTCAGTGCGCTCTTTAACAATCCAGAAAGAAGGAAAAACCTTGGCCCGGCAAGAAGTTGATAACCAAAAAACTTTTTTTGCGTCCAAAAGTAAACAGCGTTTCCAAACAAATACGGCAAGGCGGGAGCGTAACCAGGATTTCAGAAAAAATGGCCGCGACTGCTTTACGGTAAAAAAAAACAACCGGACTCCTTGGTAATCTGTAACAGCGCACCCAGGGGGAACCCGGTCAAAAACGGACATTTCAGAAAAGGAGGTGATAGAAAAGCTCGGGAAATAAACCGGCGGTCACAAAACACCCTGATTTGTCAGGAAAATGACCGCCCGAATTTCACCACGCACCATCAACCCATCAAAGAAAAGCCAAACCGCGGGTAACCGCGGGACGGAAAGTCACGAATCCGGAAACCCGTTTCGGATGGTCGGTCTGCCTCTTGATAGTTAAACCCAACTTTAACTAACTCAGGAGGTTACAAAATGAAAAAGTTAACAGGCATTCTAATCGCAGCAGCACTCGTACTCGCACCCATCTCAGCATCCGCTCTTGAAATGATGACAGATTCCAACATGAAGGATGTAACCGGTCAGGCCGGTGTCTCCATTGCCATCGATGACGTGGTCATCTATCAGGAGAGCATCGCGGACACCACTTACTGGGATCCGGATGGTAATACTGAGTACGAATTTTCAACCGGCTCAATGGGGCTTGAACCAGTCGGTGCCGTAGATAGTATGTACGGTGTGGAAATTGATTATGCGGACAACACCCAGAAGCTGATCACCCTTGATGCGATCGTAAATGCGGATACCTATTCTCATGCCTATCTGGAAGGTGAATTTGAAACTGATGGTGCCACGGCATTGGGCATGACCGTTCCTGACTTTGCGGGAATTGATAATGTAGGGGCTTCTGCACTTAGTATTGATGTTGGTACCTGTAACACCCTAACCGCTGGAAAACAGTACAACTTAGAAAATATTGAAGGCGTTGATACTACTATAGCATCAAACGTTACGGTTGCGGGTGTAGTTATCGGACTACCGACTCTCGAAATTATGCAATTTCATACAAACGACACAAGAGACATTAATATAACCACTAACGCAGGCGCCGCGGCTAATGCTCAAGGCGATACTCACAGCACTCTTATTCGGATTGAAAAATCCGGCACATCCAAGATGGCTATCCTTGGCGGGACCGTGGAAATTGCACCGCACTAAGGCATAGCAAAATGAAAGCGCCATCATGACTAATAAAATGACGCTTTCAGATAGGACTTAGCAAAACAGCTTCCCTTACCGGGCTTCCGGTAAGGGAAGCACCTTTCCCGACTCTTCTTCCTTGCTTCTTCATTCGAACGCTTATATGGGGTCAATGCCAGATGAAAAATAATTCCGCCATATTCACAGCCCTTCTGGTCGCTGTTCTTTTTATCCATGCAATGCCGGCACTGTCCCTTGAGAAACTCTCAAATAATGAAATGCAGGAAGTCACCGGCCAGGCCGGCATCTCGGCCGCCGTGGACGAAGGAGTGATGCTCGTCCAAACCCCTACCGTCACGATTTGGGACGCAGGGACCCGGGACCGTTTCGGCAACCCCTTAGCCGTTGACGGTCATATCTCCTTTAGAACAAAGGCCCTTCTGGGAATCAACGAAGCCTTTGCCCTGGATATCGGCATGCCTTACAAGGGCGAGACGGTAACGGTAACGGACGAGACCTCCCCGGAGGATTCTACAACCCGCACTTTTTCCCACCCCTTAAGTGACATGGCCATGGTCGCCTTTGCCCAGCAGTCAAATGAGCCTTTCTACACCTTCCAGACCCAAGACATTGCCGTATACAATCATGGCCTGGGGGGAATGTCACAGATCGGCGACCTCAATCTGACCGGCCTCAATGTGTTTGAATCCCGGGCCAGCCTGTTCCCGCCGGCAGCCGGTTGTGGGATCCGCGGTGTGGCCGGCATGCGGGGTAAGGTCGGGGTGATCGAGCTTGAAAATCCGGACCAGGGCCTGAATGCTTCGTTTTCAGGCATCATGATAGGGGCGGCTTTCACAGGGGATTCCCTCCCGGAAGGGCCGAGCGCCAGCAGCCAGCTTGACCCCAGCACCTGGGGCTTTGACGAAGGTATGTTTGAACTTGGGATCCCTTACTACTATCACGATGATCCGAATCAGGCGGACGAGCAGCTTCACGCCCACCCCTTTTCCCTGGACATCGGCGGCGACCCGGACCGGCCAGGGGATTTTCAGGCCTATATCGCCTTAAACGCCCCCGTCAGGGGCTCCATCCGAATCCAGAACCTCTCCTCGGACAACTTTGACATGGGCCCGGTGGCAATTGACGGGATCCGCCTTTACAAAAACGTCGTTGAGTTTCCCGGAAGGGGGATCGGCAATTGAGACGCCCCGCAGCCTCCATATTCGGGATGATGCGCCTGGCTTTCTGTAGCAGAGCCGGTTGCTTCCTTTGGATAGTCCTGCTTTTCTGCCCTTGCCCCTCTTACACCGAGGTCCGGGAGCTGAACGAGTCCCAGATGTCCGATGTCTACTGCCAGGGCGCCACCAACCTCTACATTGAGGACAACACGGTGCGGCTCTTCCTGGACGTGCACACGGAAACCTACGGCGAGATCGACTCGGCCAAGGCCGGCTATTACGAGAGGAACGGCTCCTATGACTGGGACATGAACTGGACGGGCATCACGCTCGGCGAAAGCATGGATGCGCCCCTTGTCACGGACGGCCTGGTTATCCGCACCGAGTTTGACGACATCAACGCAACCGACAAAAAATTGACCCGCATCATGATCGGGACCAACAACATGGACGGCCGGATCTCCGGCGAATTCCGAACCACTACCGGCGCGGTCAATCCGGAAGTGGTGGGGGAGGAAACCGGGGACCCCATTGTCCTGGAGCGCGACTCCTACCTCATGGATGAAGGCCACGAGCACCTGGATGTCTCGGACAGCGGCTTTTTCATTGACATCAACTTTGACGGCGACAGTCCTGAGCGCGGGATCAAAACCATTGTCGGGTACCCGGAAAGCCAGGCCATGAATTTCACCTTCGGAACGGACTGGTGGAATGAATAATTCATGCTTGATCACCGGTACGGCTTCCCCTCCGCAGGCCTTTACATTTCCCGGAAAATAATATAGGAAGAACCCATGCATCTTGTATTCGGCGCTGCCATCATCATCGCGTTTATCACCGGGTTTGCCCCGCAGTCGGACCTGCCCGAGGACCGGGTGTCGCTCTATGCCGAGAGCAATGCCGCGCCCCGCTTCCGCTACGAGATCACCCCCCGGCAGGAATTTATCTTTCAGCACGTGATTGCCCAGGAGTATGACTACTCCTGCGGCTCTGCAGCCCTGGCCACGCTCCTGAACTATTCGCTGGGGGAAAACCTGTCCGAAAAGCAGGTGATCCGGGGCATGATGAAGCACGGGGACGCCGAGCAAATCAAGCGGCTCCGGGCTTTTTCCCTGCTCGACATGAAGCGCCTCTGCAATATTTTAGGCTATGACGCGGCAGGATACCGAGCGGAAATCGAAGATCTGAAAAACCCGGAGCACTGGCCCTGCATTGTGCCCATTGAACTCTACGGCTACCGGCACTTCGTGGTTTTCAAGGGAATCCACGACGGCCACGTGTTCCTCGCTGACCCGTTCCGGGGAAACACCAGCCACACCCTGGCCCAATTTGAAAACACCTGGTATGAAAACGTCCTGTTTCTCGTGGAAGAGGCCGCCGAAAAACCGCGACACGAGAACCTGCTGGCACTGACCCGGGATGACCTGCGCTACATAAGGGAAGACACCACCTGGGACCTTATCAAAAACAGCCAATCGCCCTTTGAATTCCCCGTTCGGCTGCAACGGGACGAGATCAAGGGGGAATATCAAATCTACAGTCCTTGACAAAGTTTACGGGGGATCCTGAATTTGCCTAATCTAAAACCACTGATAACCGTGCTGCTTGTATTTTTGATGGTTCCGTTTGCCCATGCCCGCCAGGACGCACAGGATAGACCACTTGAAACGGATAAAATGGAGGTTCAGCTGGCCGCCTTTAAACTGGAACGCCTGGCCCAAAGGTATGCCAAAGATCTCTCTTTCATGGACCGGCCGGTTTTTGTGAGGCAACTGCAAAACGCCAGCGGAGACACGGTCTATTCCGTCCGCACCGGCCCCTTTAAGACTGCGGAAGCCGCCAAAGCCTTTATCGAGGAGTGGACCCCCATGCTCCCGCAAAAGCCCGTTGCCATGGCAAAAGACTCACTCAGGCCGGTCCGGCTGACACCGCCCGAGCAGGCGGAAAAATCCAGGGAAGCCAAAAATGCCTCCGCCCGGGCCGAAGCTGAAACACGGACAAAAACCGCCAAAGAAAAACCCGCTCAAGTTGCGGTTGACCGGGTACCGGCGGAAAGGGGTGACGAAACCGTGCGGGCCGCATCGCAGAAGACTGCCTCCAGATCAGCGACCGAAGACAAACAAGACAAGGAAAATCGAGACGCTGCGGCTTCCGATGAAGACGGCAACGACTCCCTCTGGGGCGCATCAGGTTCCACTGAAACCGACTCAGGCAAGGACAAGGGGGCCGGAATTTCTGCATCCGGCCAGGCAGATTTAAGGCGGCAAATCCGGGAACTGCAGGAACAGGTGAACACTCTCATGGAGGCGGAGGAAGTCCGGAGCGAACTCCAGGCCACCGAGGAGGAAAAGGAGGAGAAAGAGGAAGACATCCTGAGTGCTGCCGGCCGAAACTACACCCTCTTGCAGAAAGGCAAACTCGGTGTCGAGTACAAGCTGGACTACTCCTATTTCTCCTACGACGCCCTGCGGGAGCAGAACATCATCGAGCACAACAGCAACCACAACGTCACCAACACCTTTACCGTGGAATTTCCGCTCAAGGACAACCTGAGCATTGATACCGCCATTCCTTACGTGTACAAGTTCGACAAGGTGGGCACCGGGGAGAGCAAGGAAATCAATGACTTCAATGATGTGGATTTCGCGCTCAACTACCAGCCCGTCAAATCCGGCGGCAATATTCCCTCGATCATTTTCCGGACCGTCCTGACCTGCCCCCTGGGGCGCGACCCCTATGACATCAACCCGGACACGGAGCTTTCCACCGGCTCCGGCGGCTATGCCGCCGGGGGGAGCCTTTCCCTGAGCAAGGCCGTGGATCCGGTCATGGTCTTCGGGACCTTCAGCTACACTTACAAGCACCCCATCGACGACCTGGACTTCAAGCTGGGCTCCCAGACCCTGACCCGCTATGAGCGGGGGGATTCCCTGGGCTTCAGCATGGGCGTGGGCTACTCCCTCTCTTACATCACCTCCCTCAGCCTCGGCTACAGCTACTCCTACACGTTTGAGGCGGAACGCTTTTTCAAGGAGGCCGAATCCCAGACCTACGGCACCCGGACCGAGTCGAGCCTTTCCATCGGGACGTCCTGGCGGGTGTCCAAGAAATTGCGGATCAGCACGTCCCTTCTAATCGGTCTGGCGGACAGCGACTACTTTTCCCTGTCCTTCAGATTCCCTTACGAGTTTGACCTATGATGCGAGGGGCCGGTCTGATCCTGATCGTTCTGCTGATCTTTTTGCAGCCGGCGGGGGCGTATGGCGCCTTCAGCGAGCAGGTGGCCTCTGACACCAAGGCCATATCGCTTGCCAACGCCGTTACGGCGGACCCGCCGGGGCTCATGTCCGCCCACTACAACCCGGCCGGTCTTTCCCTGCTTCCCGAGGGGAAGACTTTCAGCAACGGCGTGGCTCTGGCCCGCATCCAACGAAAAGGCATGCTGCGGGAGGACCCGGATTTTGAAGGTTTTTTGGAGGACACCTGGGGGCCGGATGCGCCTTACAACCCGGAAGATCCATTAAGCGCCCACGGCGGGCCAGATCCCCTGGCCGGCACTGAAGGGGAAACAGACACCAACCGCATGGCCCTGCCCTTTTACGGACCCTTTGACACCCCGGTACTGGCTGCGCCCAACCTGGGGATTTCCTCCAAAAAGGAGGATTCCCGCTGGACGTTTGCATACGCAAACTATGTACCGCACGGGGCCGGGTTTGCCCATCGGGAGGAAGGCGACCCCCTGCGCTACGGATCCAAATCCCTGTATCTCATACACCTCGTGTATGCTGCGCCCACGGCAGCTTACCAGGTAACGGACGAACTGGCCATAGGCGCATCCGTGGGCATGGGGCAGACCGTTCTGGGCATGGAGCTGGACCAGCGCACCCCCAATGAACTGGTGGGCCTGACCCGGGTTATCGGCGATGCCACCCGGGACCTGGAAATCCCCGTTGTTTCGGAGCAGACCCTGCCACCGCCGTTTCTGGGCGGCGGACTGGGCCCCTACGAGTACAACACCCGTCTGCAAATGGACCTGCGCGATGACTTTTCCCCGTCTTTTAACCTGGGCCTCCTGTGGCGGCCCAAAAAATGGTTTTCCTTCGGCGTCGTCTACCAGAGCGAAACCGAATCCGAGTTGACCGGGGACTACCGGTTCGCGTACAGCCCGCAATTCCAGCGCATGGTGGACTGGAACGGCGCAACGCCCATGACCATGCAGAACGCGGGGATGCTGGATCTGCCGACAAACGGCATCCCGTCCCAGACCGGGTCGGTTACCGCAACCCAGTACTTTCCCCGAAGGGTCCAGACCGGCATCATGGTAAAGCCACTCAGCCGCCTGAAGCTAATGTTTGACCTGCACTGGGCCAACTGGTCCGTGGTTGAAGAGGACCGGTTTGAGTTTGACCAGGACATCCAGCTTTTCCGCCTGGCCAAGCTCATGGGCTACACCGGCGGCAACCGGGCGCTCGTGGTTGAGCGCCGCATGGCGGACACCTGGCACTGGAGCGTGGGAATGGAATACCAGGCCACAAACTGGCTGAGCCTGCGGGCCGGCTACTCCAAGCGCCCCACCTCCGCCCGGAAGGACCTCTGGGACGCGCTTTATTTCATGCCGGACGTGGACTTCTACGGCGCCGGGATAGGGCTTCAACTGCCCAAAAAGATGAAGCTGGACCTTGGCCTTGGGTATCTCGTGAACAAATCCTTGGAAATCGACAACAACGAGAGCACCAACATGAACTCCACCGACTTTACCCGGATCGTCTACAACCCATACGCCGGCCTGGACTATGAGCAGGAAACCGCCATCTACCTGGCCTCCTTCACCGTTACCATGCCCCTTGAAGTCCAGATGGAGATGATCCACCACCAGATGGAGATGGGGCACCATGCGGTTTCAGCCCTAAAAAATGTTTTCAAAAAGTTGAACCCCTTCTCAGGAGAAAATAAATCAGAAGACGAAAAAAAGGACGACAATGACGAAACGGAACATGACGAACAAGCACACTAGCAGCAAACGGTTCCTGTTCCTAATGGGTCTGCTGCCGGCCCTGCTAACCCTGGCCGCTGGCCCGGCGCAGGCACGGGAGACCGGCTTCACGGAGGAAATGGTGCCACTGGGGAGCACCCGGGGAGCGGACAATTTCTTCCCAGCATCCCTTGCCACCAATGCAGCAGATGCCCGGCACCTGGCCTTTTTAATCCGGGAGGAAGGCCGGTTCCAGGTGGTGGTCGACGGCAAAGCCGGCCCCACCTGTGATTCCGTGACCAAGGGGACGCCCGTTTTCAACCTCCAAGGCTCCAGGTACGCCTACATCGCCCATCAGGACGAGCGCCAGCGGGTGATCACCGACGGCAGCGCACAGCCCTGGTTTGACGGCATCGACCGTCTGACTTTCAGCCCGGACGGCAAGCGTCTGGCCTACCGCGCCCAGAAGGGAAACCGGCAGCTGCTGGTGGAGGACGGGGAAACAATCAAGGCCTTTGACGGGATCAAGGGCTTGCCGGTTTTTTCACCGGATTCCAAACACCTGGCTTTTTTTGGCGTTGCAGGCAAGTCCGTTTCCGTTGTGCTTGACGGAAAAACCATTCTCAAGGGTTACAAAAACGCCCGGGAGATCACCTTCAGCCCAAACTCCAGGCATCTGGCCGTGGCCCTAAAGGACGAACAAAAATGGCACATTGCCAAGGACGGCAACATATCGGAAACCGGGTACAAGTACATCCAGTCCCTCACTTTCAGCCCGGACTCCAGCCGGTTTGTCTATAGCGCCCAATCGGGTCAAAAACTTTTCCTGGTGGAAGGGGGAAAGGAAACCGCCCATTATAAAACCGTTAGCCCGCCGGTGTTCAGCCCGGACTCCAGGCGCCTGGCCTATGCCGCGTTTTCAGACGGGCAATGGCGGGTGGTGCTGGACGGCGAGACCGGCCCCGGCTTCAGGAAAGTGGCTTCCCTCAAGTTCAGCCCGGACTCCAGCCGCTTTGCCTTCTCCGGGGTGACGGACAAAAAAAAGGGGGCGGTGATCATTGACAACCGGGACGTCCACACCCATGATTCCGCGGGCCAGCCAATTTTTTCACCGGACTCCGGGCACCTGGCCTACCGGATGCGGGAAGGGAAAAAATGGCACATGGTGCTGGACGGGGAAAAAGGCCCGGGGTTTAAGGGAATGCGCCGCCCCTTTTTCAGCCCGGATGCCAAAACCCTGGCCTACCCGGCCATGCGCGGAGAAGAAATGCTAATGGTGATCAACCAGGAAGCACAAAAGACTTATGAAAAAGTTGGGCTGCCCTTTTTCTCGCCAGACGGCAGGCACCTCGTGTACAAGGCAAAAAAGGACGGGAAGTGGCTGCTCGTGGTGGACGGGACGGAATGCCGGGAGCGCTTTGACGGATTTTTAAAGGACTATCCCGTGGTCGTCTTCGAAACCGGCTGCCACGTACTGGCCATGAATGTGAACCGGCAGCCCTTGGAGGCTTCCAGTGATGGGGGAGAGAAAAAGGAGACGGTCCTTGATTTCTGCAGGTACGAGGTGGAATTTCAATGATTGCCGGCCGCTTGCGCAAACACCGCCATCTCCGCCGGCCATACCGCCCATGGCTGCTGGCGGCCGCCCTGCTACTTTTATTACCGGCAGCCGCTGCCGCCGTGCCGCCGGGCGACTTCCTGTCCCTTTTTCCAGAGAACGGACAGCAGAGCCGGGTTTTCTTTCTCCTCCAGGGAGACCGGCAGGAAAACCGGTTTGCCGAGCAAAAGGATCGAAGGCCCCAGGTGGACGCCCGGGACGAGGAGCGCCACTATTCGGAAATCCGCCAGTCCGAGGCGGTTTTCTCCCAGGCCGGGGTGAAAACCGGAATCGCTTACAAAAACCTCCCCCTGGTCTATCTCAGTGCCGGCTACGGCGAGGCGTCCGTTGATTTTTCCTTTACCGACGAGCTGACCCCCCAAAAAAGGTCCTACAGCAACGACGTCACCTTTAATTCCGATGAGTTCCCGGTTTTCGGCGGGGGCATCGCTTTTCGCTTCTTCAGGAAACCGGTGCTGGACGGCAGGCATCTGAGTGGCGGCATGGACCTCCAATACCGGTACCTGGATTTCCATGCCGACAAGGGTGCCCTGAAATATGAATCCACCCTTCATGAAATCCAGCTTTCCCTGGCCGTTTGCCTGGAACATGTGAAATGGGAGGCTTTTTCTTTGATTCCCCTGGAATTCGCTCCTTACACGGGCGCCAAGATCGTTCATTTTATCGGCCGCGAAACCTTTTATGACCCGGAAAACACCTATTCCGAGGATGAGATCCCTGATCCGATATTCTACAGGGGGAACCTGGACCCGGGAAACCATGTTTCCCTGTTCACC
This sequence comes from uncultured Desulfobacteraceae bacterium, assembly GCA_964575805.1. Classification (GTDB taxonomy): domain Bacteria; phylum Desulfobacterota; class Desulfobacteria; order Desulfobacterales; family Desulfosalsimonadaceae; genus M55B175. The sequence goes on along the minus strand of CAZNSO010000017.1, from coordinate 41 downwards.
GGGGTCAGCCTCCACATCACGCCAACCCTTTTAATGACACT
>CAZNSO010000016.1:0-52987 GCA_964575805.1 uncultured Desulfobacteraceae bacterium | reverse complement strand
AGCGCCTTTTTACGATGCCGCTGTCCGCGGGGATGGGGGCTCTTATCGCTCAAGGGGGAATTATTAATGAAAAAGTTCAAGCTGTTATTGTGGTTGCTCGTTTTGGGTCTGATTGCGTTGGTGGTGTATCAGAACCTGGATTTCCTGAAAGATCAACATACCCTGACGCTCAACCTGGGTATCAGGCAGTTCAGCATGGAGTTGAACCTTGGGGTCATGCTGGTGGGGGTGTTTATTGCCGGTTTCCTGATCGCTTATTTTTTCAGCCTGACCCACCGTTTCAAGAGCCGGAAAACCATTCGCAAGCTCAATGAAGAATTGGCCAATGAACGGAAGAAAACGGCTGAAAGACAGGCCGGGCAGGGAGATGAATCCCGTCAGCCGCCTGCTGCCGGGCCTGCCGCCGGAAATCCCGCCGCGCCGTCCGGTGCCTCAGAGGAGAAAAGCGATACGACCTGAGCCCCCGCGACAGACGGTTGCTGTACGGCCTCTGGCGCATACAATCCGCATTGCGGGTTCAAACAGTTTAAATTGAAGAATCGGCATCCATGGCACCAGGCAAAATAACCCCCATGCTCCGGCAATACCTGGATATCAAGGAACAGTACGCGGAATATATCCTGTTTTACCGGATGGGGGATTTCTATGAAATGTTTTTTGAAGACGCCGATACGGCCGCCCGGGAGCTGGAGATCACCCTGACCGCCCGAAACAAGCATGATGAAACGCCGGTGCCCATGTGCGGTGTTCCCGTCAAGGCCGCTGAGGGCTATATCGGCCGGCTGATCGAGAAGGGTTACAAGGTCGCCATTTGTGACCAGACCGAAGACGCCGCGGAGGCGAAAGGGCTTGTCAAGCGCGATGTGGTCCGTGTGGTCACCCCGGGGATGGTGCTTGATGAGAATCTGCTGGATGCGAAAACCAACAATTATGTCATTGCCCTTTATGCCGGGGAAACAGTGGATGGCATTGCCAGTCTGGACATCTCCACCGGCGCGTTTCGCCTGGCAGAGTCGAGCGAGCGGCAAACCGTTCTGGAAGAGGCCCTCCGGGTATCCCCCAGCGAGGTCGTCATGCCGGAAACGGCCCGGGCAGAGCCATCCTATGCCGAATTTCGGGAAGCCCTTGAGGACAAGGCCGCAACGTTTCTCGAGGACAAGGCCTTTGATTTCAGGCAGGCCCGGCGGCGGTTGCTGGAACAGTTCCAGACCCGGAGCCTTGAAGGTTTCGGGTGTGAATCCGCGTCTGCCGGGGTTTCTGCCGCCGGGGCACTGCTGGCCTATCTCCACGATACCCAGAAGCAGGATATATCCCACCTTCACCGCCTGGAAACCTATCACCTGGATCGCTATCTTTTTATTGACGATATCAGCAGCCGAAACCTGGAGCTTGTAAAAAACCTGCGTACCGGCTCCAGGCAGGGTACGCTTCTGGGCGTGATCGATGCGACCGTTACGGCCATGGGCGGGCGCCTCCTGAGGCACTGGCTGCAATATCCGCTTCAGGATCCGCAAAGCATCGAAGCCCGGCTGGATGCCGTGGAAGAAGCCAAATCGCAGATTACCGTGCGCAAATCCCTGCGCACGCATTTGAAGGCCGTGGCCGACCTGGAACGGCTGGGCAGCAAAATCTCCATGGGGCATGCCAATGCGCGAGACCTGCTCGCTTTTCATCGTTCCATCCGCAAGATGCCTGCCATCAACGAGGACCTTCAGCAATTCCGGGCACCGGCCTACCAGTGGGATGCCGCTGTTTTTGATCCCCTCCGGGAAACGGCGGATCTGGTTGAAGCCGCCATTGCCGACGACCCGCCGCCCACCCTTCATGAAGGCGGGATTATCCGGCGCGGTTTTAGCGCGGAACTCGATGAGCTCATAAGGGTTTCCACGGAAGGCAAGAGCTGCCTGGCCGAACTGGCGGCCAGGGAGCGGGAACGCAGCGGCATTCAATCCCTGAAGGTCAGTTATAACAAGGTTTTCGGCTATTACATCGAAGTTTCTAAAACCCGTTCGGAATCCGTCCCATCGGATTATATCCGCAAACAAACCCTCGTTAACGCGGAGCGCTATATCACTGAGGAATTGAAGGCATTCGAGGAAAAAGTCCTGGGGGCCCAGGAGAAACGCGTGGCGCTGGAATACGAACTTTTCCGGGACATCCGCCGGCAGGTGGCCGAACGGCACGCTGAAATCGCGGCTGCAGCCGGGTTTATCGCCGGGCTGGATTGCCTTCTGAACCTGGCTGAAATCGCTGACCGCAATCATTATGCGCGGCCCGCCATCAATGATGAAGGGGTGATCGAGATTGCTGATGGCCGGCACCCGGTGGTTGAAAAACTCATTGCCGGGGAGCGCTTCGTTCCCAATTCAATCGGGCTGGATCAAACACAGAATCAGGTCATGATCATCACCGGCCCGAACATGGCGGGCAAATCGACGGTTCTGCGGCAGGTGGCCCTGATCGTTCTGATGGCCCATATGGGATCCTTTGTGCCGGCGGAGTCCGCTCAAGTCGCGGTCACCGACCGGATTTTCACCCGAGTGGGGGCCCTGGATAACCTGTCCCAGGGGCAAAGCACCTTTCTTGTCGAGATGCAGGAGACGGCGAACATCATCAATAACGCGTCTCCGAAAAGTCTGGTGGTAATGGATGAGATCGGCCGGGGCACCAGCACCTATGACGGCCTGAGCATTGCATGGGCGGTGGCCGAACACCTGCATGATTTGCGCGGGCAGGGCGTGAAAACGCTGTTTGCCACCCATTACCATGAATTGACCGAACTTGCCCGCATCAAGGAGCGGGTGAAAAATTACAATATCGCGGTGAAAGAATGGAACGATGAGATTATTTTCCTTCACAAACTTGTCGCCGGCGCGACCAACCGCAGTTATGGCATCCAGGTGGCCCGCCTGGCCGGCATTCCCGAAGCCATCGTGCGGCGTTCCAAAAAAATTCTTACCAATGTTGAGAATACCGGCTATCCCCTGGGCGCCTCCCCCGCGGAGGGCGCAGCTGAAACCGCCTCCGGGGCGGGGTATGTCCAGCTCAGTCTTTTTCGGCCGCCGGAACAGGTTATCCTTGATAAATTAAGAGATATTGATATATCTTCGATGACGCCGCTGGATGCGATAAATTACCTTCACATGCTCAAGGAGAAGGCAAATCATTCCGGGGGCGCCAGGCAGAATGGAGCGGGGGGCGGCGGGCCCGCTCATTAAGGAATCGTTTGTCTCTGCCGCTGATTCCTCGGTTGCGCCTGAATCGGGCGCATCCCCTGCTGAATAATTTGAACCGGCGCATGGCAATTTCCCGGCATGCGTTTTTTCCTGAAGTGAGCAATTCTCTTTTTTAAAGGATTGACCCATTTTTAGCCTTTCACAATTGCCGGTGATGTCAAAAAAAAAAGCAAAGATTGGTAAAAATGCAAAACCCTCCGGGATTTTCAGTTTGGCTGCAAGGGACCAGGGGGGATCAGGGATTAATGATGGACCGCTTTCGAGACCGTCGCTGCTCGGTTATGGCCGCAGTTTTTCTTTCTCTTGTTTTTGTTTGCCTCAGTCTGCCTTCAAGGGGGGGCTGCGAATCGGCCAAACAGCTCTATTTCAAGGCTGAATCCTGTTATCAGAAGCTTTCCGGCAACCCTTCCCGACAGAAGTACCGTTCTTACTGGAAGGAATGCATCCGGAAGTTCGCCCGGGTCCACCAGGCGGATCCGTCCGGCCCCTGGGCCCCGGCCGGCCTTTACATGACCGCCGCCCTCTATGCGGAACTCCACCGGCATTCCGGCAGCGCCGGTGATATTCAGGCCGCCAGAGCCAGGTATGCCCGCGTTATTTCGGATTATCCGGACAGTAAATACAGGCAACGCGCTCTGGGTGCCCTCAAAAACCTGCCTGCCCCCGAAACAAGGGCCAGGGAGATTTATTTCGAGGCCGAGGCCGCCTGGCAGGAACTCCGAAAACACCCGCATCGCCAGAAATACAGAAGTTATTGGAAGAAATGCATTGAAGCCTTTGAAAAGGTTTATCGCTACTATCCCGGCGATGAATGGGCGCCCGCCGCCATGTTTATGAGCGGGCGGCTTTATGAAAAGCTCTATGCCAAATCCTTCAACCAGGAGGACCGGGCCGCGGCCGCTGAAATTTATAAGCGCTTGATCGAGACTTACCCGGACAGCCAATACCGGGAAAGGGCCCGGCAGCGTCAGAACGAGATGAGGGACATCATCGGCGGGGCCATTGCCGGCGCTCAAGAGGAAGAAAAGCAGGCGCGCCGGGACACTTCCCGCGTCTCCGCTCAGGCTGATGCGGCCGCAGCCGGGGAAAGGGCGACCGTTACCGGCATTCGTTACTGGTCCAACCCCGATTATACCCGGGTTGTTATAGACGCCAGCCGGGAAACCGGGTTTCAAAACCATCTGCTGAAAAAGGACCCCTCGATCAAAAAGCCCTACCCCCGGCTTTATGTGGATCTCGAAAATGCCCGGCTGGGTGAAGTGGAAAAGAAGATCCCCATCAACGACAGCCTGCTGCGCACAGCAAGAGCCGGCCAGTACGACCGGGATACGGTCAGGGTCGTGGTCGACCTGAAATCCTTTGCGGATTATAATATTTTTTCACTCAAAAATCCTTTCCGGATCGTCATGGATATTCGGGGGGAAGGCAAAGCGGAGGCTGTCGCATCCCACTCCACCCGTTCCAGGCCCAGCGATCCCATTCTGACCCCTCTACACCTGGGGGTCAAGCGCATCGTGATAGATCCGGGCCATGGCGGAAAGGACTACGGAGCCCCGGGATACACCCCGGGGGTGCATGAGAAGGATGTGGTGCTTTCCATTTCAAAAATGCTGGCTGAAAGACTCCGGAAGGAATTGGGCTGCGAGGTCCTCATGACACGGAAGACCGATACATACCTCACGCTTGAGGAGCGCACCGCCATTGCCAATACGGAAAAGGCCGATTTGTTCCTCTCCATTCATGCCAATGCGGCAAGAAACCACCGGGCATTCGGTATCGAAACCTATTTTTTGAATCTCACGACCGACGAATCCGCGATTTCCGTCGCAGCCAGGGAAAATGCCACTTCTGAAAAAAATATCGGGGAACTGGATTCGATTCTACAGGATCTACTAAATAATGCAAAAATAAACGAATCCAGCCGACTGGCCGCTTATGTCCAGAAGTCCCTTTGTGCTCACCTTGACGGCCGTTATTCCAGCATCAATAACAAAGGGGTCAAGCAGGCGCCGTTCTATGTTCTTTTGGGGGCCCAAATGCCATCGATACTGATTGAAACGTCTTTTATCAGCAATCAGCGGGAATGCCGGCGTCTTGTGGATCCGGACTACCAGGCGGACGTTTGTGACGGTATTTTGGAGGGGGTGAGGCGCTATATCAACGAAATGCAGCCGAAAGCGACTTTCGGTCCGGAGCCGGCGGCTGACGCGCAGGGGTGATCGGTCTCGGGCCGGCATGCCTATTTTCAGCAAAAAGGAAACGCTTATGGAAAACATTGAGGCAATTTCAGTCCTTGACGGGCGCTATACCAAATACACCAAAGGCTTGAGCGACATTTTCTCTGAATATGGGCTGATCCGCCATCGGGTGTTTGTCGAGGTCCAGTGGCTCAGATTTCTGTTAAAGGACCTGCAGCTCGATGCTGCAGACAAAAATGAGCTGCAGCGGATAAGTTCGATTGCCGGGGATTTTGATGTGGCAGCTGCCAAAACCATCAAGGAAACGGAAAAAATAACCAACCATGATGTAAAGGCGGTTGAATACTACATCAAGGACCGGCTGAACGAGCTGGGCCTGTCCCGGCTTAAAGAATGGGTCCATTTCGCCTGCACCTCCGAGGATATCAACAACACGGCATATGCGCTGATGGTCCGGGCCGGACGTGGGATTTTGCTGGACCAGGTGCTCGAGCTTTTGCAAAAACTGGAGGCCTTGGGGCAGGAATACAAAAAGATTCCCATGATTTCCCGTACTCACGGACAGCCTGCCACGCCAACGACCGTGGGCAAGGAGATGATCAATTTTGCATGGCGCCTGCGGCTCGAATATGCCAGCCTCCGCATTTCGTATATTCAGGCCAAGATGAACGGGGCCAGCGGAAATTTCTGCGCCCACCAGTTTGCCTGCCCGGATATAGACTGGATCGCCGCTTCCCAGCAGTTCCTTTCCGGGTATCTCGGGGTGACGCCGATACTTTTGACCACGCAGATCAATCCTTACAGTTATATTGCCGAAATCCTTCATATCCTGGTCCGTATGGCGGCCATTGTGATTGATCTCAACCGGGATATGTGGGGATATATCTCGTTGGGTTATTTCCGGCAGAAATCAGTGGATACGGAGATCGGCTCTTCCACCATGCCGCACAAGGTCAATCCCATTGATTTTGAAAACAGCGAGGGCAATATGGGGGTGGCCATTTCACTGATGGAGCACATGGCTGTTAAGCTGCTGAATTCGAGGTTTCAGCGGGACTTGAGTGACAGCACCGTGCTGCGCAATCTCGGGGCGGTCTTCGGCTACCTGATGATCGGGTTTAAGAGCGCTTTAAAAGGTTTGGACAAGGTGACGGTGGATCGGCAGGTGATTTCCAAAGACATTCAAAGCAACCCGGAGATTCTTGCAGAAGCCATGCAGACGGTTATGCGGGTTTACAAGGAAGAGGACCCCTATGAAAAACTTAAATCCCTGACGCGGGGCCGGGCCATGGACCGTTCCGATGTGGAAGCGTTGATTCGTTCTATGGAAAAAGTGCCCGCCGATGTGAAAAAGCGGCTGTCGCAACTGGAAGTCGAACAGTATGTGGGCCTCTCCGAGCAGCTTGTCGATTGGTATTTTTCAAATAAGGCTGCGGACGAGAAGTGTTGATGGCCCAGGAAAAACGCCGGGTCCATGGCGGCGCAGGCCTCTGGTTTTCACTCGGAAAAATCGCCGCCCCGGCGTTGGGTTGCGGGCATTGGATTAATGCTTGCACCACTATCCCCATTATGGTATCAAATTAACATATTAAACCGTGATGGATGCGTAAAAGCTCACGAATGGCGCCGGCACTTTCTTATTGCTCTTCAGGCGCAGGAAAAACGCTTTGGGATTGCGCCATATTCGGGTTTTGAGCTTTACCCGCCATCCGAAAACGACCTGTTTCGCGCGCATCATACCACAATGCCTGAAAATGAATCTCACCGCCCTTTTTAGCAATGAGGATGGGAGGGAACTCTTAACGATCTTGTTGTACGGGTTTTTTTAATTGATTCTGATAGATGTTTACGATAATAGACTAGCAATTAGTGTTCATGGCCGATTATGGCCAACCGTTAAGTGGCAGCTACCCATTCATCAGGCAGTTGGATCAATAGAATTTATTAAGAGGTGAATATCCATGGATTTTACGATTGAATTTGACAAACAGCAGATTGAATCGATCGAGAACATTCTTCAGGAAGAACTGATCGATATGGGCGTGCAAAGCGTTATCCTGATGGATCTGGCCGGAAATGTGGTCGTGAATTTGGACAGGGGCGACAAGAATCACGACGTTTTTTCATTGGCCGCTCTTGCTGCCGGAAATTATGGGGCTGTCAGCGCAATGGCCAATATTATCGGGGAGCAGGAGTTTTCATTGCTTTTCCACAAGGGTGAGGAAGAAAGCATTCATTTCAGCAAGGTCGTTGAAGATTTGCTGTTGCTGACCATCTTCAATAAAAGTGTTTCTCTCGGGTTTTTGCGTCTCAAAGTGGCTGAAGCCATCAAGCGGATCCAGCAGTTGATGTAACAGGCGCTGCTGACGGATCGGAAAGAGGCCTGCCTGAAAAAAGCCGGCAGGCTTGGTGGGCTGCCGTCGCGACACAGGATAAGCTTCTCAAACTAGTTAACTTATTACTTCTGGAGGAAAGCGATTTGGCATTAATTAATCCGAAAAAGAAGGAGGTTCAGGTCAAAATCGTCTATTACGGTCCGGGCCGTGGCGGTAAAACCACCAATCTTGAATATATCAATAAAAAATTCAAGAAACGCATTCAAAATGAAATGGTCACCGTCAAAACCTATGGCGATCGAACCCTTTTTTTTGATTTCCTTCCGTTTGATATTGGCGAAATCAAAGGCCACAGCATCAAGGTCCAGTTATACACCGTGCCCGGCCAGGTGAAATACAACGCAACCCGGCGGCTTGTATTAAGAGGGGTGGACGGGCTCGTTTTTGTTGCGGACTCCATGGATTTACGCCGGGAAATGAATATTCGCTCATTGCAGAACCTCAAGGAGAACCTGGAAACCTTCAATAAGAATATCTTCAATATGCCGCTTATCATGCAATACAATAAACGGGATCTGGAGGAAGAAGGAATTCCGATATTATCCATTGACACCCTTGAGAAGGACTTGAACTCTCGTTTAAAAGCTCCGTATTTTCCGGCAAGCGCGGTGAAAGGCGATAATGTCGCGGCCACCATGAAAAAAATAATAGCCGTGACCGTGACCTCTTTACGGAAAAAACTTGAATAATTACTGACAGGAGGGCAAACCATTGGGTCTCAAAGACGAAGATGCCAACCTCAACGCGGAAGTAACCAGTCGCCTGGATGAGTTATTCGGGGATGAGGAACCCGAAGACAGCGCCATTGCCGAATCCCCCCCATCTCCGGCAGGCAGTGCTGCGGATCAAGCAGTCCCTGCAGATGATGTGCCGCCGTCAGCGCCGGACCAATCTGAAGCCCCCAGCCCGGTTGATGCCTTAAAAGCATTGGTTTTCTCCATCGACTGGGAGATCACTGATGCCACCATGAAAGACTTTTTAAAAGAGGTCAAGCGCTTAAAGCAGGCGTATGCGGATGACCGGATAAGTCTCATGTTTTTGAAACTGCATGAATCGCTGGGCAAATACATCAAGGCCAGAAAGGCCAAATCCCACCCGGACGCCCTTAAGCTGCTTACTTCGCTATATCAGCAATTTGAAAAAACATTTGCTTCCGGCCTGAGCGAGGCGGAAAAGAAAAAAATGGTGGCCCGGGAAGTCAAGAAATATAAACGTTTCAAGCAGGATGTCCTGTCATCTCAAAAGACTCCAGCATCACCGGGGAAAATTCCAGAAACTGCCGCATCTGAGGCTGCCGGGCAGGCGGGGGGGGCTTCTGCCGCCTTATCCGCAGAATCCCGGGAGATGGCAGACTACATCGTGTCTGAACTCAGGCAGACGATTCAAGCGGAATTCCAGGCATTGCGTCAATTATTGGCAGGCAGAGAGGGCTGATTGGGTATCACCGGCGTGGCTCGCCATTGGTCTATTTTTCAATTTTTTTAGAAAACGGTTGTTAAACAGAACGAACAACTTTTGGAGGCTGGTAAATGGTTGAATTTTCAGGGGATATTTCAAGGCTTGTGCTCAAGCGAAAAGTCCGTGCCGATTTAGGCGAAGTATCTCTGGACAGTGAGATGCTGCAGGTATTAATGGAACTCGATGGCACCAAGAATCTCGCGCAAGTTGCGCGTTCATTGAATATGAACATGAAGCATCTTCGGGGTGTGTTAAATAAACTGCAGAGCCTTCAGATTATTGAGGTCGCCACAGATGCCATGCCGACATTGGGGCGGGATTTTTTCAATGCCCTGTCAAGCGAACTCGCCCGGGCGATGGGACCGATCGCGGATGTGGTGATTGAAGATGAAATCAGTGATATGGGTGAAGTCAAGTCCAGTTTTCCCGCGCATCGGGCCGCCGAGCTGGTTGATTTGCTTGCCCGCCAGATCATAAGGGAAGAGCGGAAGGTCGCTTTTCAGCAATCCATGGTGAAAAAACTAAGAGAGATACCAACCTGAAGGGGTTTTCAGTTCCGGTCTGCCGGATACCGCAAAGGGCATTAAAATATAGCGGGGGCGACAATGAAGTGTGATTGCCAATTTTATAAGGAGGGCGATTAATGACGGTTATTTGTGAAGAATGCGGAAAAGTTTACCATCTTGATCCGGAAAAGCTGGAGAAATACCAGGGCCAGGAACTGCGGGTCAAATGTGGTGAATGCGGGCATGTAACGCAGCTGTCCCGGCTTGAGAGTGAAGATGCGGGCGGGTCGTTTGCCGGGGATCAATCAGATTGGGCGGTTGGCGGTGCTAACGAAGATACCGGTAAAGCGTATTCAGCGGATGGCCTCAGCGAAGAACCGGATTCGTCCTCGCAGGCGGGAAGTGCTGCAGGCAAAGCGGCCCCTGCCCGTCGGGGGAGCATCCTTGGCATTCGTGGCAAAAACTTCATTCTGTTTTTGTTTATTCCGCTTGTTTTAATCCTGGCCACCGGCATTTATTCCCAGCAGCAGATTAAGGAACTCGGCGATCGCATTACGGATAGAAGTACGGATCTGGTGCTTGAAGAGGGTAAAGACAAAATCATGCAGAAGACCCGCAATGTCGCGCTGCAAGCCGAGATTTACCTTAATGCCCACCCGGAATTGAAGCGGCAGGATTTCAGCAAGGACCCGGTGTTCAGCCAAATTATGGTTCAAAAGGTGGGGGAAACCGGGTATACCTGCCTTTTCCAGCATCATGAGCCGGGCAAGGATTGGGGCCGGGCGCTCTGGGGCCATCCCCAGGAACAAATCGTCGGGATCGTCGAGAAGGGTGCGCTTGAAGGGGTCTTTAAAAAGACCCTGGGGCCTTATTTCGAGCCGTTCTGGGATATCATCCTGGCCTCCAGGGACGGAAAGGAATCTGAAGGCTTTTACAATTGGAAGGATTTTGACGGAAAAATCCGGAAGAAATATATGGCCATCAGCCCTATCAATCTGGATCGCCCCGGCGAGTTTTGCCTGATGAGCACGGCCTATATTGATGAATTCACCAACAAAACCGAAAGCCTGCGCCAATCCGCCAAGGACATGGCCAGGGACACCCGCAATATCAACCTGGCCATCCTGTTGGGCGGCCTGGTTTTTGTCGGCTTGTGCGTTTTCATTTACGGCAACCGGCTTACCCGGCATTTACAAAATCTGACGCGGGCCACGGACCGGATCAGCGTAGGGGATCTCGAGGCCGAAATTGATGTGAAGTCCAAAGATGAAATCGGCAACCTGGCGGATGCCATTTCCCGCATGCAGGACAGCCTGAGGTATTCCATTGAGCGATTGCGCCGTCACCGGTGATTCATCGTTTTGGAAAAGGCTCCGGGAAAAGGGAGAAAAAAGGACTAGGGAGAAGCGCCAAACACATTCTCCCTGAAATCCAGTCAGCCTTCATGCGAGTTGATTTATATGAAACGTTTTCATCCAAAATTAAATATCCATTTATATACACCCAGGGGGGATCATCATGACGGTAGTATGTAGAGAATGCGGGAAAGTCTATTATCTTGACCCTGATAAAGTGGAGCCGTATAAGGGCAAAGATGTCCGGGTTCGCTGTGGTGAATGCGGCCATGTGACCAGACTTTCAGAGTTGATAGAAGAAGAGGAAGCCGTATCTTACCCATCTTATGAGGCTGATGCCGGATCAGGCGCCATGGCCGATGAAGAGGCCGATGAAGGGATCGATGATGGCGGGTTTCGGGCCGAGCCCACGCCCGCGGAGACGGAGCGGGTGACGCCTGAACCGACGCCAAGCCGTCGGGCCGGTATTTTCGGGCTCAGGAGCAAAATGGCATTTCTGTTTCTCTTTATTCCGGTGGCCCTGATTGCGGCATCCGGCTATTTTTCCCAGTATCAGCTCAATGAACTGGCGGATCACATTACCGACAGAAGCACGGATCTTGTTCTTCAGGAAGGTAAAGAGAAAATTATGCAGAAAGCCCGGGATGTGGCCCTGCAGTGCGAGGTTTATTTGAAGGCCCATCCGGAATTGACGCGCGAGGATTTCAATTACCATCCGGAATTCAGCACAATAGCCGTGCAGAGCATAGGAAAGACCGGTTACACCACCCTGATTCAGGAACCCCAGCCTGAAAAAGGCGTCCAGTCAACCATCTGGGCCCACCCTAATCCGAACTTGGTCGGCCTGGGGGATCCGGACATGCTTCGCAAAGCACTGGGGCCCTTTTTTGAGCCGTTCTGGGATATCGTTACCGGTTCCTGGGGGGCCAAGGAATCCGAGGGCTTTTATCAATGGAAGGATCCGGACGGAAAAATCCGTGAGAAGTACATGGCGATCACCCCCATCGATATGGGGGAGGAGGACAAACCCTTTCTTATGATGGCGACCGCCTATACGGATGAGTTCACTGAAAAAACCAACAGCCTGAAGGATTTTGCCGCGGACATGGCCAGGGATACCCGCAACATCAATTTCGGGATTCTGATCGGGGCCATCATCATCATCGGCCTTTGCGTCTCCATCTACGGGCATCGTCTGACACGGGATCTCCGCTATCTCACGGAAGCCGCCGAGCGTATCAGCCTGGGCGATCTTGAAGCGGAAATTGAAGTTAAATCCAGGGATGAAATCGGCCAGCTGGCAGATGCCATCTCCCGCATGCAGGATAGTTTGCGGTTTTCCATTGAGCGGTTGCGCCGTCGTCGATAACCCCTGAAATCAGGCGGCTTAAAGCAATGCGGGGGGAAACTCCGCATTGCTTGTTTGTTTTTTTGTCAATGAATTGAATATGCCCGAAGGAGTTGGGACGAGATGATCATCATACCAAAGGAGAAACCGGTTGTCGAAAACCTTAACAGCTATTATCTGAAGCTGGATAAACTGCTGGAACACTACCGGGGGGTGCTCGAAAGCGGGGGCATTCATTTTTATTCGCCCACCGCAGAGGCCGTGATGTTTTTCGATGATGAAAATGTGTTAAACGGCGTATACCAGGACAACAGCCGGAAGGTTCAGGGCCAGGAAGCGATTGATCTCGTTTTTAAGACCGCTTCACAAAGCAATTTCTCCGTCTCGGTTTACCGCATTCAGCCGGATCGTCTTTATTTCTGGGCCAACCTGGTGAATTCGAAAGACTTGTACACCGGTTTGAGCTCAGAGTTTGCAGACCTGGAAGGACTCATCAAAAAGATGGAAAATGAAAACCTTACAGGCTATATTGATGTGCAGTTAAACGACCGGAGTGATCCCGGGCTGCTGTTTTTTTACAATGGTGAAATGCTGGGCGGGGGATCCCTGCAGGGAAAAGGCGGCGTGGACCGGACCCGGGAGTACCGGGAGGAGTTGATTAAGCGCTGCCGGGAACAGGGCGGAATGTTCAATGTGCGCAAAACGGAGCTGGCCAGCCCGGTGATCACCAGGCCCGCCGAGGAGTTGGCCCCTGCCGGGCCGGGTCCGGAACCGGTTGAAGAAAAAGTTACCCAGGACCCGGAGCGCGTGCTTCAAATGCTTCAGGCCCTGCTTGCGCTTCTGGAAAAAGAAATCCGGAAAAACAAAAAGATACGCACGGATTTTGAGACCCTTCTGAATCGCAAGTTTATGGAAAAAGTGGACAAATACGATTTTCTGGACCCATTTGCCGCGGATTTCCGGTATTCCGGGGGACAGTTGCATTTTACCGGCGATGCCCCCCATTCCCTCCTGGTTGCGGGCGTGGTGGAATGTGTCCGGGAGATGCTCTCCGAGCTTGGCATCCGGAAAGGTTTCCGCAAGGCGCTTGGCTCCTGGAATGAAGAATATGGAGATGAAATCCGGTCCTTTGGGATTGAAATTTAGGTGGCCTTGATGCTTGAAATGATTCACCCCCAACCGGACAGGGATGCATAGATGTTGCCCCAGGTATTGATCGTTGATGATGACCAGTCATGGTTGACCCTTCTTTCAAAAGAGTTGGAAAGTTATGCGGCCAGCTTCACCATAAGGACGGCCGCCAGTGCTGAAAGCGCCCTGGCGCTGCTGCGCCGGGAGCACATCATGCTGGTGATTTCAGACCTGCGAATGCCCGGCATGGACGGTTTTGAGCTTCTTTCGCAGATTCTGGAACATTTCCCGGATATCCCCGTTATCATAGTTACCGGTTATGACCGGCCCAAGACAAAAGACGTTGTTTTCAGAAGCGGGGCCTCCGGTTACCTGATCAAACCGTTTGCCACGGACAAACTGGCCCGGGAAATCAGCAAAATGCTTAATAAAAAAGCTGAAGGCGGCAATCTTCACAATGTTTCCCTGGAAACTTTTCTTCAGCTGGTGGAAATGGAACAGCAGACATGCACCCTGCAGGTTATCAATAAAGCCGCAAGGACCGGCGGGGTTCTGTTCTTCCGTGAAGGGGAGCTGGTAAACGCGCGAATTCATGACCGCCAGGGAAAGGCCGCGGCTTACGAAATTCTTTCCTGGTCCAATGTCTCGGTTTCCATTGAGAACAACTGCGTCTTTGAAGAAAAAATCATTGAAGGGGACCTGCAGGCGATTTTACTCGATGCCATGCGGTCAAAAGATGAAAATGAGGAGAACGCCCGGCAGAACGGTGCCGCAGCGGAAGAAACGGCGGGTGTGAGAGAGGGGGCTGCTGATGAGCCTGCAGCAGCAGATGCGGACGCGGGGATGGACTCCGGTGCGGATTCGTCACCTGCGGAAGACAGCACCACAGATGCCGCTGATACCGCAGCAGGGGAGAATCCTTCGGTATCGGCTCCAAATGATTCGCCTGATCCGCCGGAGAAAACAAGCGACAATGATTCGGCGGTTTCTGAACCGCCGGAAGAGGAACTTTCCCCGGCCGAGTCCATTCGCCGGCGTCTGACCCGTGCGCTTGGCAATTACAGCGGGGTAGAGGATGTATACACTGATGACGGGTGGAATTCCTTGCTCTCTGAGAGCACGGCTCTTGGCGAAGCCTTTGGATTTGGTCCATTGAATGTGTTTTATGCAAGCAAAGTGGGAAAACGGCAGTATCTGGTCGTACCGGGAGAGGAAACAACAGTCATTGCGATAACTCCGGATGCGTCCAGAGACCGCATTATCAGTGCTGTCAGTTGATAATGGCTTGGCAAACGGAAAAACGGAAGCGCGCATGAAGGATCAGTTTAAAGATGTTCTGGGAATAGATGGCGTTCACGGTGTAATTTGGCTGAATGAGAGCGGAAGCCTCTCATTTTACCAGTTTAAGCCGGAATACCGCTCTGACGAAGAAACCGTGAAGACAATGGACTGGTCCCTGGTAATCAATGAATTATCCGATATCACCGAAGCCGAAATGATGTTTGACGCCGGCCGTGTTTATTTTCGGAAGGGCGGCACGGGTTTTTTGATTGTGGTGTTGGATGATCATGCCCCGGTGTCCATGGTGCGGCTCAATTGTGAAGTGCTGATGCCAACGCTTGATAAACAGAAATCCGGCAAGGGTTTTGGCCAGCTTTTAAGGAAAAAAATCTTTTAGCATGCGCACGAGCGCTTCTCCCATTTCTTCTCTTTTTTGATCTGCCGGGGCTGGACGGACGTATTTCTTACCCGGCAAATCCTGTGCTGATTGCGCCCCTTCCGATGACACGCGGCTGCCCTTTGTGCTTTTCAAAACAATTCGGGTCTGTTATAATCAGGTCTAAATACATGCAAGCCCAATTCAAAATTTGATTACCGAGAATAAAGGAGTTCATCAAAATGGCTGAAGCTCAAGCAACATCCAGTGATTTGGAAAAAAGGCTGAAGGCTGCGGAAGCCTACGAATCGCATGGTTTATATGATGAAGCCCTTGCCGTTTACCAGCAGTTGATGTCCCAGGTGGCAGAGGACGATGAATCCGCCCGAAGCCGGATTCAGGCAAAAATTGATGAACTGAGCCAGGAGGTGACCGATGATGATAAAGCGCCTTCCTATGAGCTGTCTCACGAAGAGGTCAATTACATCAAAACCGGCCTCTCCATAGGGGAAAGCGCCCCCGAGGTCCTGGACAGCGCGAGTGCCTTCAAGGAACTGGGGCTGCATAAGGAGGCGATTGCCGAATACCGCAAGCTCTTTCAAACGGAGGTGCCGTTTGATCAGTATGCCCAGGACTTTCTGGACTGCCTGCTCATGGTTTATCCGCCGGGCGAGGCCATTGCCGAAGTGGATAAAATCGTAAAAGAAAGTCAAGTGGAGAAAAAAGCCGAAGCCGCAATTAAATTTTCGCTCGGGCAGGATCTGGACCAGCGGGATTACAAGGAGCTTGCTGTTAAATGCTATGAAGCGGTGCAAACCATTGACCCGATTTATCCCAAGCTGAAAGAATGCCTGGAAGCCACCCAGCCCGACAGGCGATTTGAATCCCGCTACGATTATCTTTTGAAAAACAATATTGTGTCCACCACCCAGCTTCAGAAGTCCCTGAGTCTGGCGAAAAAAATGAAAAAAAGCGTCGAATTCGTCCTTATGGATCAATTCAAGGTGTCCAAGGAGGAAATCGGCAAATCGTTATCCGCTTATTACAACTGCCCTTTCCGGACCTTTGATCCCAAAATGGAAGTGCCTTATGAGCTGATCAGCAATTTGAAAAAGCCCTTTCTGCTCCAGGACCTCTGGGTGCCCATAGACTGGGAGGTCGGCCATATTGAAATTCTTATGGACGACCCCAAGGACCTGAGAAAACTAGATCATGCCAAGGCCCTTTTTAATACCAACAAATTTTTGTTTTCCGTGGGCATCAAAGAGGATATCGAAGGGGTCATCAATCACTTTTTTTCCCAGAAAAAGACCCAGCAGAAAATGCAATCCGGCCCGGGTGCCGGCGGCAGCCAAGCCGGCAATACGATGGATGACATGCCGGAGATCGAATTTGAGGAAGACGAGGATGAGGATGACGATGCGGCTGAAGCCTATGACGAGGGCTCCGGCAAGGTCGTTCGCCTGGTCGACCAGATGTTGATATCCGCTTATCGGAAGGATGCCTCGGACGTTCATATCGAACCCTCGCCGGTCACCAAGCGGACCAAAATCCGTTTTCGAATTGACGGCGTCTGCCAGGACTTTCTGGAAGTTCCCAATTCTTTTGCCAATGCCCTGCTGTCCCGGATCAAGATTATGTCCAACCTTGATATTGCGGAACGGCGGATGCCGCAGGACGGCAAAATCAAGTTTAAACGCAAAGGAATCCCGGAGTTTGAACTGCGGGTGGCGACACTTCCCACCGCCGGCGGTTATGAAGACGCGGTGATGCGGATTCTGGCCACCAGCGGCGCCATGCAGGTGGATGATCTCGGGCTGACGGAACGTAACCGCGATCTTTTAAAGAAAGCCATCAGCAAGCCTTACGGGATTATTTTGTGTGTCGGCCCCACCGGCTCCGGTAAAACCACCACCCTGCATTCGGCGCTTCATCATATCAACACCCCGGAGCGAAAAATATGGACGGCTGAAGACCCCGTGGAAATCACCCAGCTCGGCCTTCGCCAGGTGGAGGTGAAAAACAAGATCGGCCTGGACTTTGCGCGCATTATGCGCTCGTTTCTCCGCGCCGACCCCGATGTGATTATGGTGGGCGAGATGCGCGATTACGAGACCGCCTCAATCGGTGTGGAAGCTTCATTGACCGGGCATCTCGTTTTTTCCACCCTGCATACCAACAGCGCCCCGGAAACGGTTACCCGGCTTCTGGATATGGGCTTGAATCCCTTAAATTTCTCGGATGCCTTTCTCGTGGTGCTGGCCCAGCGTCTTTTAAGGCGCCTTTGCAAAGACTGCCGCCGCGAGTTTACGCCCTCAAGGGAGGAATTTGACGAGCTTGTCGCCGATTACGGGGAAGAAGAGTTTGAAAAGACCGGCATCACATATGGTTCTGATCTGAAGCTGTACACTCCTGTCGGGTGTGAAAAGTGCAACGGGTCCGGTTATAAAGGGCGTATGGGCATCCATGAGCTGATGGATGGCAGCAAAGAAATCAAGCGCATGATCAAAAAGCAGGCAAGTGCTGAAGAGCTTTTCCGCCAGGCCAAGCAGGAAGGCATGACCACCCTGATGCAGGATGGCATTATCAAGGTTTTCCAGGGTGTGACCGATATTTCGGAAGTCCGGCGGGTTTGTGTGATTGTCTGAGGTGCCTGCCGGCATCGAGGGCTGCGCGGGAACCTTTCCGGCGGATAAGATGGGTGTGCCGTGATGACAGGAGCCATTCAATTGGCCGAGCGCTTGCGGAAACAAATTAGTTCTGTGCTAAGGCGGGTGGCGGATTTTTTCTGGCAGCCCTTGTATCGGTTTGTTTCCCGCTCGCCGAACAATTCCGGGCAGCCCCGGGATGAATCCCGGGCTGAGACGGTGCACCCCGGATATCAAAGGGATTTCAGACGCTATCCCATTGAGCTGAACGTTTCTGTAGCGTTTCACGGTGAAGGTGCCACCCCCGAGGACGATCAGGGCGAATTGCAGGATATCTCTGGCGGAGGAGCCCTGTTTGTCCCCTGCCACCCCGAAAGATATTATGTCGGTCAGAAGATCGAAGCCATCATTTACCTCGCCAGTACGCAGGATGTCCAGGCCTGCATTCGGTCCGAAGCTACCGTAGTCCGGATAGAGCCCCTTGAAGAGTCGCAAGCAGGGGAAACGGTCTGTGTGGCCGTACGCTTTGAGCAGACTTTCGATTTTGAGCGCATTGACAGCCGTCAAAGCGGGATGGGCGAATGAAACGGCGGGATTCCGGCAAGCGCCGCGATTATCACAGCCTGGGCGGCAAGGTCAATGTGGCGCTGATCCTGATGTTTCTGCTGCCCTACCTGCTGCTGGCGTATTTGTTCGTCTACCAGAAGATAAGCGCCACTGAAACGATTCTCTTTTTTTTGCCGGTTATATTGCTGTCCGTTCTATCCGGGTTTCTGCTGCTGCGGCGCTCCGCTGATCAGCTGGAATTTTTAAGCCGTCAGATGGCTCGCATTCAGGAGGGGAAAAGCGCCGGGCCCATAAGGATTCAGGCCGACCGGGAATTGATAGAAATAGCCAACCATTTCAATTCCATGATGGAGCGGATGGAGCAGATGAACCGGAAAAACCAGGAGCAGGCCACCCAGCTTATGGTTTACTCCCGGGACCTTGCCTTGTCCTATCAGAAGAGCAAGCAGGAAGAAGCGCTGCGGAACCGGCTGAGCCGTTATGTGGGAAATAACCTTGTTGAAAAACTGGTTAATTTAAAAGAAGGGGTCCTGCTTGAAACCGAGCGCCGGGAAGTAACGATCCTGTTTGCGGATATTCGTTCCTTTACCGCCATTGCTGAAAGAATGACGGCTGAAAATGTGGTTCTGATGCTTAATCAGTACTTCAGCGTAATGGTGGATATCATATTTAAAAACAGCGGGCTTCTCGACAAGTTCGTGGGCGACCAGCTGATTGCCGTATTCGGTCTGATGGAGTCCGACACCAACCCTTCTGAAAATGCCGTTCGTACGGCACTGGAAATGCAGCAGGCCACCCGGCGCCTTATGGAGCGAAGGCGGGCTGAAGGCCAGGAATGCTTTGAGGTCGGCATCGGCATTAATACGGGCGTCGCCATTATCGGCAATATCGGCTCTTCCAACCGCATGGATTATACCGTGATCGGGGATTGCGTCAATGTGGCCGCCCGGCTTGAGGAACTGGCGGAAGGCGGGGAAATCGTGATCGGTGAATCCACTTATCAAAAAAATTCAGGGGCCTTTCAATTTGAAAGCCGCGGCGAGGTTTATGTGAAAAACAAGAATGCCCCGGTGGTCTGCTATAATGTGTTATACAGTTAAAAAAATGAATACAGCCGATTAAAAATTTTGAACAGGAGCACTTTTATACCGCCCTATGGTTTCCTCTACGGCATGCCTGGCACTCGGTTTTGTGCTGCTCTGGAATTCGGGCTTCATTGGTGCTGAATATGGTCTACCGTTTACCGGACCGTTTACCCTTCTGTTTTGGCGTTATTGGGCGCTGACAGGTATTCTTCTAATTTACCTGGCGCTAAGCGGCCGGCTGCGTTGGCCGGGCTTCCACGATGCCTCCATTGCATCACTCGTCGGGTTCCTGGCGCATGGCGTATGGCTGGGCTGCGTGCTCTTCTCTTTGCAACAGGGCGTTCCGGCGGGTATTGTTGCCCTTGTCGTGGCCCTGCAGCCGATGCTCACCGGTGCCTTGTCCGGCCCCGTTGTGGGGGAACCTACGCCTCTTATCCGCTGGTGCGGATTGTTCATCGGCTTTTGCGGGGTTATTATTGCCGTGGGCGCCCGGACGGACCTAAACGATGCCGGCTCCGTTTTTGGTTACTTTATCCCGTTCGGGTCCGTGGTCGGTATAACGGCCGCAAGTCTGCTTCAAAGGTACATAGAGGTGCACGGCCGCGCCCATCGAATGCCCGTGGATGTCTCGCTTTTTTACCAGAGCCTGGCTACTGCTTTGGCAGCAACGATCCCCGCCATAGGTCTTGAGCATTTAGCGACCCGATGGGAACCGACGTTCACGATCGCTATGCTGTGGCTTGTTCTAGGCGTCTCCCTGGCAGCTTATGCCTTGATGTGGCTGCTGATTTCGCGGCTTGATGCCACTCGGGTGGCAAGCCTTTTTTATTTGGGGCCCCCGGTAACCATGATCATGGCCTGGGTAGCATTTGGCGACACGCTTCGCTCAACAGACGTCATGGGTCTGATTGTAGTGGCAGCAGGTGTGGTAGTCGTGCAGCGGCAATAATTGTCCGAAGTGCCCGGGGCTTTTCCGGGATTGCCCTCAGCCGGCCAGACGGGTCAAGGCCCGGGCCGCTGCTGCGGAAAGCGCATCCAGTGCATGTTGGCATTCCGTTTCGCGCCCCCGGCACCAACCTGTGCATCAATGCAATGGATGCGGCAGATTAAAAATTTTTTATAGAAACAATAGGATGCCGTTATTTTTTTCAGGAGGAAATGCTGATGACGAATACAAACCCGATTGCGCGAAGATCCGCGCTCCTGGCAGAACAGAAGTGGGATCTGGAGGAAATTCAGGCCCGCTTTCAGTATCTGTGTGATCACGACATACCGGAAAGGCAGATGGCCCCGGGAGAAATCATTCGCGGGAAAGCGGCATTTTTGGATCGGGTGCAAGAAAACGCCGAGCAGTACTGCTACCTGACCCGAAGCTGTTCCAAGGGTTCCGCCCTTGCGCTGTTGGAGGCATTCGGTTTGGGAAACATGGCGATCATTAAGTCCATGGCCCCGTTTCCGGGGCTTTCCATGACAGGCGGCATTTGCGGGCCGGTCGCGGGCGGGTTGGTCGCTCTGGGGCTCTATTTTTCCGACACGGACCCGGCCAACTTTGAAAACATTGCTCCCTATGCTGCCGGCCGGCAATACGTCAAAAAGTTCGCCTCGGTATTCGGCAGCCTTTTGTGTCCGGATATCCAGGAACAACTGCTCGGCAGGGCATATGACCCGTTTGCCAGTCTTGAGGAATACGAGGCGTACAGCCAGGCCGGCGCGCGGGAGAAATGTCCGGTTGCCCCGGGCCTGGGCGCCCGGTTTGCCGCCGAAATTATTGTCCAGAGTATGGAAGACAGTGTATAAGCGCCACTTGAGCTTGTTTATAAAATCTCGAGCTCATCGAGCAATTGAATAACCCTCAGGGATTCGGCCACACCTGTGGTGCCCCGCATGCTGGTGACTACCGCAAGCGTTTCCAGCATTTCCTCCTTGGTTGCTCCCTGGTCCAGAGCACCCATGGCCTGGCCCAGCACACAGTTTCTGCATCCGGCCCCAAGGGCCACAGCCATGGCCATGAGGCGCTTGGTCTTGGCGTCAATGGCACCGTCCTTGTAAGCCTCGTCCATCTGGGCCTTGATTTGTTTTGCGGTTTGAGGCATGACTTCTGCAAAACGGCCGAGATTTTTTGCACGGTTCTTGTTGAGGGCTATCTGACTTTCCGACATGTGCTCCTCCTTTGTTGCAGATGGTTAAAAAGGAAATCTGCATATTTGTTGCTTACGGCGACGCCAAAGTCAAGGCGGTTTTGAAAACCCCCTTTTTCGCCAGCCTAAAAACAAGGCCCTTGTAAGCGCCTCTGTCTTTCTGACATCCCACATCTCCGATGTGCGGGATGCCTTCGGTGGATAACGTATTGAGAGGAACTCCGGGCTTTTGCACCATGAACCGGCCAATCCCCTTTGTCTCGAAATCCGCATTACCGGAGGGCCATAGTCGTATGGCGCGGTTTCCTAAAAAGAAAAGCCAGGGGCTCAGGCCCCTGGCTTCAAAGTTTCATTTGCTGATTCTTACCCGTTGCCAAGCTTCCCTGAAAAAAACTTGCGAAAGCCAGCGATTCCCAGTAACCCCACGCCAAACAGCAGCATGGTGGCAGGTTCCGGAACCGGCGCGGCAGTCTCCGTGGTTGGAGTAAAAAGGAAGGCCATGGACCAATCCTCATCGCCACCTGGACCGGTATAATAGTTGGTATTGCTGCCCAGGTTACCAATGGAGATATCAAAACTAAGCTCAACTGTCTCATTGAGACCGATCAACCCATCGTACCAGTCGATGCCGATATGCCCGTCAGGAGTATCCGGGTTGTTATCACCCACAAAACCGTCCGATTCCGGGCCGAGAGTATCCCAACTGGCGAATCCATCACTTCCGACGTTGGAGAGGGTGATCGGCTGGTCCACCCCTGAGTTCATTTCGAACTGATTCTCTTCGATCCAGCCGATTTCGAAATGGAAATCAGTCCAAGCTTCTTCGGTGCGGTTGGCCAGGTGCAGTATGATGCTGTACTGCGTCGGTTCCTCGTCTTCATTTTCCATCGGCACATCAATGATGACCGGAGCGACACGTTGATACTCCACGTTGCCAGTCAACTGATCACCAGACGCCGAGGCTGTTACATTTCCGTTCAGTGCACTCGTGTCATAGGCCACTATGTTGTTGAAATCAAACAACGCAGCCGTGCTAAATCCGGGCGTGATCAATGCATAACAGCAGATGGCCGCTGCCAATAACAAAAAATGACAGATACGCTCCATAACGGGCCTCCTTTCTTCATAAAGGGGTTTTTTTCACAAGCGAAGTTTCAATCGAAGAATTTAATGTGCTTCTTGTTAACATTCTGATGATGAGCAACTTTTTTTGAATTGGGGCCATTAAAAAAAATCGAAACGCCAGTTCGGGAGAACCGATATCAACAAGTATACACAACAGCTGTCCTTTCAAAGAGTTAAGCTCCCAGGCATTAAAAAATTGTGAGGCATGCTCTGTTCCTGTGTAAAAAAGACCGACACTTCAGATAGTTGCAAGAGAGAGGCAGAGAAGTCAGGATACCGCCCGTACCAAGCTTTTTTATCTCTTATGCCGGAATTGTCGAGTTCGATGATGCTGTTTAAATCACTGCGTTATGCATAAAGATCGACACACGGCTTTGCAGATTCTGCCCTATCTTTTTATGATGCGGGATTGGCCCAAACAAGGCCACCCTTTAATTGTTGGGCTAAAAATGTCGGCTTTAAGCTGAAGATTTTGTTTTGGGGGGGTGCACAACAGATATAACCCCAACGATCTGCATTATTGTGAATGCGGATAATCGTCTTTAAAATTATATTGTTTACCAGTAATATCTGCTTGGATCGGAAAATTGTGCAGCACAGAAATGAGAAGCTATAATCCAATTTTAACAAAAGCAAAATAGATGCCATAAAATTAAACATTTGATTTAAATCAAGATGTAATTTTAATGTTGGCTTGAGTATCGTTCACCGGTATGGCATGTTAAATATTCCGACAGTACACATCTCCACTCTTTCTTAATATAAAACATTGAAATAATTGTTAAATATAATAATTGTAGCACTAAGATACAAAGGCCTGCATGCATTGGATTTCCCCGGTTCAAAATAAGGGGTGTCGGAATAATTTACACTGTTACCAATTGCATTAAATATTCAAGTGCTTGGCTTTAACAAACAAAGTAAGAAGGTGAAAAAGACAACCGAAAATTGACCAGGTGTGACAACGCAATTTTGACCGCCCAACAGTATTTCGGAAGAATCAGTGCCACCGAGGCCAGCCGTTGGGTGGAAAAAATTTATAGCCAAAAATGGAAGCCGAAGCCCCTGCAATTTGATAGCCTCGGGTTTCAAGGAATGAAAAGAATATGATTCAGTGGCCGGATGACCACCCTTGTGGCATGCCATAGCCGTATGGTGCACTGATACGCCTCCAAAATGCCATTCCTTCAAGTCATAGCTTCAATTGCAAAACGGAATTGCTTCTGATATCTGTGGTATATAAGCTGTCAGGCAAATATATTTTGATTCCTTACAACAAAAGTCTCAAGCATATCAAACTGCCCGGAACGCACCTTTTATACCCCTTTCAGAATCATGCGGGCATGAAATGATCTGCCCGATAGATTTCTTGACCTCACCGCCTCCTGGAGATGGTTATGACCGATGAAAAAAATAACAGTCCTCGATCGCAATTCAGCATGAATTCATTTCCTGAGCCCAAACAGTTCCGCGAACAAAGTGAGCAATTGGCTAAAGACGCCCCCCTTGCCGACCTGGACACCATGACGTGTGAAGAAATGCGGCAATTGATTTATGAAATGCAGATCAAGCAAATTGAGACCGGACTGGAAATCAAACAGCTGCGAAACAGACTTGAAGAAAAGGATGATCAGGCTGCGTTATTCAGTATCCTCACCGAAAATATGCTGGATATGGTTGCGCTGACCGATATGGAAGGCAACTTCATTTTTGCAGGAAAATCCCATGAAATTCTTGGATACGAGCCCGGTTTCCTGATCGGGAAAAATGTGATGGATTTTGTGCATCCTGAAGATCTCCCGCGCATAAAGGAGGCGTTCGTTGAATCGCTTGCGTCGGGTCATTCCCGTAGGGCCGAATATCGATACAGGTGCAGAGACGGCTCTTACCTCTGGCTTGAAACCGTGGGAAATTTTTATAGAGACAAAGACGGCATTCCTCAAAAAATCGTATTCAGTTCAAGGGATATCACCGATCCTAAGAAGGTCGAGGAGGAATTATACAAAAGCGAAGCCATGACGCAGGCTTTATTGAATGGGATTCCCGAAAGTGCCTTTTTAATAGAATCAGATGGGACCATTCTTGCAGCCAATGCAACGGTCGCACAACGATTAAACTATCCGATAGGGGAGTTGATCGGTTCAAATCTTTTTACTCGTGTTTCAACTGAGGTTGCTGAATTCCGGCGTAAATTTTTAGATCAGGTCCTTCAAACCGGCAAGCCTTTCCAGTTTGAAGATGTCCGTTCGGGTCGGGATATTGAAAATCGAATCAATCCAATTCTTGATCAAGATGGTAAAGTGACCAGGCTTGCCATTGTTGGAATCGACATCACCGAGCGCAAGCGGGCCGAGAAATCCTTGCGGGAGAGCCGGGATCTGTTGGATACCACCCAGCGACTTGCCAAAATCGGCGGTTGGGAATGGGATGTGGGCCGGCAGACGATGTCGTGGACGGACGAAACTTACCATATTCATGGATTCGAGCCCGGTGAGGTTGCGGCCGGTTCGCCGGAACATATCCAGCGTAGCCTTGCCTGCTACGACCCGGACGATCGCTTGGTCATCGAAGCCGCTTTCCGGCGCTGTGCGGAGGAGGGAAAACCCTACGATCTGGATGTGCCCTTTACCACTGCCCATGGCCATCGAAAATGGGTGAAAACCATAGCAAAGGCCGTAATGGAGGAAAATCACATCGTCAAGGTCACCGGCAACATCATGGATATCACTGAGCGTAAGTGGGCTGAGAAGGCACTGCAAGAGAGTGAGGAGCGCTTCCAGAAAATGCTTTCCCTGGTTCCGGATATGATTTCCATTCAGGATACGGATATGAACATTATTTACAGCAACTGGAACGGAGTTGGTGCTGTTTCTGAAGAAAAGCGGGTTTTGAATACGAAATGCTACCGGACCTACCGGGGATACGATAACATATGCCCCGACTGTCAGGCCAGGACGGTCATGGAAACCGGAAAGTCTTTCCAGGAGGAGAGTAAGCTCTCCGATGGCCGGTGGGTCGACCTTCGCGTATTTTCCATACTGGATAAAAACGGAGCTGTTGAACTCTTTGCGGAATGGGTCAGGGACATTACAGACCAGAAACATATCGAAGAAGAACTGCGAAAAAGCGAAAAGGAGCATCGCCGCTTATTTGAGACCATGGACCAAGGTGTGGTTTACCAAGATACTAACGGTCAAATCATATCTGCCAACCCAGCCGCGGAAAGGATTCTTGGCCTCTCCTTCGAGCAGATGAGGGGGAAGACCTCCATAAACCTCCGCTGGAGAATGATCAAGGAAGACGGAACAGAAGTTCCAGGCAAGGACCATCCGGCCATAATCGCTCTGCGTACCGGAGAGACTGTCGGGCCGGTTATCCGGGGCGTTTTTCATCCGGAAAGGAGCACTTATATCTGGCTAGCCATTACGGTCGTTCCCTTGTTTCAACAAGGAGAAACAAAGCCTTTTCAGGTTTATGCCACTTTTGAGGACGTCACGGAGCACAAACAGGCTGTTGAAGAACTGAAGGAAAGGGAAGCTTTTATCAAAGCCACCCTGGACAATCTTCCAGTGGGAGTCGCCGTCAACTCGGTCGATCCGGAAGTAAGTTTCACCTACATGAACGACAATTTCGCCATATTCTACCGAACCACAAGGGAGGCATTGGATGCACCGAACGATTTTTGGGAAGTTGTCTATAAGGATCCAATATTCAGGGAACAGATCAAAAAAAGGGTGCTTGAGGATTGTGCCAGCAATGACCCTGAGCGAATGTACTGGGAAGATATCCCGGTTTTACGTCCCGGCAAGAAACCTTTCTATATAACAGCAAAGAACATTCCCCTGCCCGAAAACAATCTGATGGTGTCGACTGTCTGGGATGTCACCAATCGCAAGCGAGCCGAGGATGAGCGCGAAAAGCTTCAAAAGCAACTCGCACAGGCCCAGAAGATGGAATCCGTAGGCCGCCTGGCAGGCGGGGTGGCCCATGATTTTAACAACAAACTTTCCATCATAAACGGGTATGCCGAAATTGCCATGGAAACGATTGACCCGTCAGACCCCCTCCTTGAAAACATCCGGGAAATTCAGATTGCAGGACAACAATCGGCCGCGATTGTTCGACAGCTTCTGGCATTTGCCCGGCAACAGACCATCAGTCCAGTGCAACTCGATTTAAACGACACCATTTCCAGCATGTTAAAAATGCTGCAGCGCCTGATCGGTGAGGATGTTCATCTTGAATGGCACCCCGGCAGCAATTTGTGGCCAGTAAAAATAGACCCCTCCCAAGTAGACCAGATTCTGGCAAATCTTGCTGTCAATTCGCGGGATGCCATATCCGATGTGGGGAATTTGACCATAGAAACAGACAACATAGTGGTCGATGAAGATTACTACAGGGGCAACCCGGAGACAATTCCCGGCCGATATGTCATGCTGGCAGTAAGCGACAACGGCTGTGGCATGGAAAAGGAGGTTCAGGACAAGATATTCGAGCCGTTTTATACAACCAAGGAGATTGGCAAAGGAACCGGCTTGGGTCTGCCCACGATTTACGGCATTGTGAAGCAAAACAACGGTTTTATCAATGTGTACAGCGAGCCCGGAGATGGAACGACCTTCAAATTGTATTTTCCCTCCCATGAAGAGGCAGCATCGTCTTTGCACTCTGCGAAAGAGTCCACCGGGCAAATTCTAACAGGAACGGAGACCGTTCTGGTTGTTGAAGATGAAAAGACGATTCTACAAATGTCAAAGCAGATGCTCGAACGACTGGGTTATACCGTTGAGACTGCCGGAAGCCCGTCTGAGGCATTGCAGATTGCCGAAGAATATGATGGAGCAATAGACATTTTGATAACTGATGTGATCATGCCGGAGATGAACGGGCGGGACTTGTCATCACAATTGCTCAAAAGCCATCCATCTCTCAAAACCCTTTACATGTCGGGCTATACAGCCAATGTGATCGCCCATCACGGGGTGCTTGACGAAGGGTTGCAATTCATTCAGAAACCATTTTCGCTGAAAGATCTGGCTGTGAAAGTGCGGGAGGTTCTTGAGCGGGAATAGACACATTGGAAGGCAGAACCACGCCAGGATACTGGGTCGATAAGAATCTCAGCTTTCTGAAGACTTGCCAGCCCGGGAAGAACCCCCGGGCGTCCACGAAACTGCACCTTGAATCCGCCATTCCGCAAACCCGCAAATTTAGAAATATTGCCTGGGAAGAGCCGCATGGTCCAATCGCGATTTCATGCGAAACCGATTTAGGAGTGCTGGTGTATGCGGGCCTGTTTCTGCAGAACGTTCCCCTGTCGCCATATTATAAAAAAGCATTTTTTGTTTTTGTGCGGTTCCCGGACTCATGTTATCCTTATTGCAATTTGTTGATCTGCCGGGAAGATATCCGCTATATGACAGCCCCGGCGACTCCAATTGCTTGAAAAGGATTAATAAGGATAGCCGCCAAGTGAAACCGTTTAGGGGCTGCAGAGAAAAATTCAGGAATAAAAAATGGCATATTCGAATGCATTCGATGATGAAGTCCGCCAAACCGTCGAAAGCATCATCAGCAGCGGGCGGGAACCTTTAATCGTTCTGGATCAGGACCTCATGGTGGTTTTCGCCAGCCCCAGCTTTTATGAGGTTTTTAAGACAACGCCTGAAAAGACCCTGGGCCGGCTGTTCTATGACCTGGGCAACAAACAGTGGGCCGTTCCGCAACTGAAAGAACTGCTCGAAACCCGCCTTCCCCGGGAAAAAACCATTGCGGACGATGCGGTTGAACATGAATTTGTCGACCTCGGCAGGCGCACCATGCTTCTCAATGCCCGGGAAATTTTCCGAAAGCCCGGAAAAGAGCGGCTTATTCTCCTTGCCATAGAAGACGTCACCGGGCGCAAACAGGCCGAAGGCAATTTGCAGAAAATCCAATGGATGCTTTCCAGTCAACAGGCCCCCTCGCTGGCCGCGGAGCACCCCCCAGAGGGGCCTTATGCCCCGCCTTACGGAGATTTGACAGAACTCAATACCAGCCGGAAGATACTTGATGCGGTAGGAAAAGACACGCTGGAAAATATTGCGGGTGATTTCCTGGAGTTGCTTGAAACCTCGGTTGCCATTTATGAAAAAAACGGTGATTACGCCCTGGGCCTGTTTTCTTCTGACTGGTGCAGACTCATGGATCAGGCTTCATATCGTTTGTGCGAGACGGATGACAGGGCACAGGCCCTGATTTGCGGAAAATGGCTCTGCCATGAATCATGCTGGAATACAGCAAAACAGGCCATTGACACGGCAAAACCGGTAGACACGGCATGTGAAGGCGGAATCCGCCTTTATGCCGCACCTATAAGTGCCGGCGGTGAGGTGATCGGCACAATTAATGTCGGGTATGCAGATCCGCCAACGGATGTTAACCGGCTGTCAGCCTTGGCTATTAAATACGGTTTAGATGTCAAAGACTTAACTGAGTGCTCAAATGCCTATGAAAGCCGACCCCCTTTTATCATTGCACTGGCCAAGCGAAGGATTCATTCAGCAGCTCATTTAATAGGCCAAATAGTGGAGCGAAAACAGGCTGAAGACGCCCTGCGCCAGTCCGAGAACTATTATCGTGCCATATTTGAAACCTCAGCCTCAGCCATATTCATTCTTGAAGAAGATACCACCATTTCCCATGTCAATTCCAACTTTCAGAAACTGTTGGGATATTCCAAACAGGAGGTGGAAGGGAAGAAATCCTGGACCGAATTTATTCATCCGGATGACTTGGAGGGGATGAAGGAAAACCATTATTTACGGCGGCGTGAGCCCCGGGCGGCTCCCCTTGATTATGAATTCCGTTTCTTTGTCCGCAGCGGAGAGTTGCGCCATGGCTTTCTTACTGTCGATATGATTCCCGGCACTTCGCAGAGCGTGGTCTCTCTTATAGACATCACCGGGCGTAAGCGGACGGAGGAGGCGCGGCGAAAGAGTGAGGAGCGATACCGCACGATTCTCAATGAAATGTCAGAGGGCTACCAAGAGGTGGATCTTTCCGGCAACTTCACTTTTTTCAACGAGGCTTTTTTAAAGATTTTCGGCTATGCCAGGGATGAAATGATGGGTACCAATTTCAAACACTATGCCGCCGAAGAAGCGATTGCGAAAAAAGTATATCGCCGCTATAACGAGATGTTCAAAACCGGCGGCACGATTCAAAACAGCGAATGGGATATAATAAGAAAGGACGGGGAAAGGAGGACCCTCGAGTATTATGCTTCTGTCGTAAAAGATTCAAAAGACATTCCCACCGGATTCCGGGGTATCGTACGGGACATCACCGATCGCAAAAGGGCGGAAAAACAG
The DNA here is from genome assembly GCA_964575805.1 of uncultured Desulfobacteraceae bacterium. Lineage (GTDB taxonomy): Bacteria > Desulfobacterota > Desulfobacteria > Desulfobacterales > Desulfosalsimonadaceae > M55B175. The sequence goes on along the minus strand of CAZNSO010000016.1, from coordinate 22,784 downwards.
ATGCGGCTTCAGTCGCTCGTGCTTGACCAGATTGAGGACCGGGTGACCGTCACGGACTTGGATGGAATCATCACCTATGTCAACGAGGCGGAAATCCATGCCTTGGGTTACCCTCGTGAAGAACTCATTGGCGCATCGATTGAAAAGTACGGCGACAATCCCGATCAAAGTGTTACTCAGCAGGAGATCCTGGAAAAAACATTGAAGCACGGGGCCTGGCGCGGGGAAGTGGTCAACCGGACCATCGATGGCCGGGAAATTGTTCTGGATGCCCGAACCCAAATGGTTCTGGATGATCAAGGGAACAGGATTGCCCTGGCTGGAATCGCAACGGATATCACCGAGCGCAAACGGGCCGAAAATGAAAAGGAAAGACTCCATGCCCAGCTGTCCCAGGCACAAAAGATGGAGTCCGTAGGCCGCCTGGCAGGGGGCGTTGCCCATGATTTCAACAACAAGCTCGCCGTTATCAACGGATATGCCGAAATTGTCATGGAAAGGGTTGCCCCTTCCGATCCCCTCCACAAAACCATCCAGGAAATCCACACCGCGGGGAAGCAATCCGCCGCCATTGTCCGACAGCTTCTGGCATTTGCCCGGAAACAGACCATCAGCCCGGTGCAACTCGATTTGAACGACACCATCGCCGGCATGCTGAAAATGCTGCAACGCCTGATCAGTGAAAATATTAATCTTGAATGGCACCCCGGCAGCAATCTGGCGCCGGTGAAGATGGATCCCTCCCAGGTGGACCAGATTATGGTGAATCTTGCTGTCAATGCCCGGGATGCCATATCCGATGTTGGCAAACTGAGCATAGAGACACAAAATACGGTGGTTGATACAGAGTTCTGCAAGCGCAATCCGGAAGCAATCCCCGGGCGGTACGTCATGCTGGCAGTAAGCGATGATGGCTGCGGCATGGAAAAAGAGGTCAGGGATCAACTCTTTGATCCTTATTTTACGACAAAGGAAATCGGAAAGGGCACCGGCCTTGGCCTTCCCACGATTTACGGCATCGTCAAGCAGAACAACGGGTTTATCAAGGTGTACAGCGAGCCCGGAGAGGGGACGACCTTCAAATTGTATTTTCCTTCCCATGAAGAGGCAAAAACCTCTTTGTATCCCGCAAAAGAGTCCACCGGGCAAATCCCAACAGGCACGGAGACCATTCTCGTTGTTGAAGATGAAAAGACGATACTGGAAATGTCAAGGCAGATGCTCGAACGGCTGGGCTATACCGTTAAGACCGCCGGAAGTCCGTCTGAGGCCCTGCAAATTGGCAAACAATACGACGGCCCCATACACCTTTTATTAACCGATATGATCATGCCGGAGATGAATGGCCGGGACTTGTCCTCTCGTTTGAGCCAAACCCGCCCGGGTGTTAAAACCCTTTACATGTCGGGCTATACGGCCGATGTGATCGCCCATCACGGGGTGCTTGACGAAGGGCTGCAATTTATCCAGAAACCATTTTCCCTGAGGGATCTGGCGTTCAAGGTGCGCGAGGTGATGGATCCGGAATAGATCGACGGGAAGGCGGCAGGACGCCATGAGCCTGTTTGGTCGCCCTGGATTGTCAGCAGCCGGCAGGCATTTGGTCTTGTTCGGTTGTGTTGTTCAGAAAAAAGTGGTAATAATCCGGGAGCAGTTCGGTGGCAGCAAGAGCGGGTATAAGTTATTGAAATTTGGCGGAAGTGCATGGGAATCGAACCCACCTAGGACGGTGTTAACGCCCTACACCGGATTTGAAGTCCGGGAGCCCCACCAGTGAGCTTCGCACTTCCGCAAGGGCTTACGATCTGGTGGTTTAAAGTAAAAGCAAGCCGGAAGCTTGTCAACAAATTTTCACCTGGAGCGGGCGTTTCAATTTTTTTGTTTTTATATTACTGGAAAGGAAATGCCCTGTTTTTGTCTTAAACCATTTTAAATTCCCTGGAATTGAATGCTTTAGGTTTCATCAATAAGGATAGCTGCCGAAATGATTAATCACGAGCGCCTTGCCGAAACGTTTAAAGAACTGGTAATGATTGACAGCATTTCAGGAAAGGAGGGCCGGATTTCCGAGGCCATACGCCGGATGCTGGCGCCCTTTCAGCCTGAGATACAGGTGGACGGGGCAGGGGAGAAAACCGGCGGGGAGACCGGTAACCTCATTGTCCGGATTGCCGGTGAAATCGATTGCCCGCCGCTGATGTTAAATGCCCACATGGATACGGTGGAGCCGGGTCGGGGGGTGATCCCGGAATTGTCAGAGGGCGTGTTTACCAGCAAGGGCGACACCATCCTCGGCGCAGATGACAAAAGCGCCATTGCCATCATCCTGGAAGCGCTGCAGGTGATCAAGGAAAACAATATTGCCCACGGCCCGATCGAGCTGGTGTTGACCATTTGCGAGGAAATCGGCCTGTTGGGGGCGAAACACCTTGATTTTAGCTTGATTCAGGCCCCTTTTGGGTATGCCCTGGACACTTCCGATACGGGGGGGATCATTTACCGCGCACCCGCGGCCAATCACTTTGAAATCGTCGTTCATGGCAAGGATGCCCACGCCGGTTCAGAGCCGGAGCAGGGAATCAATGCCATTGTGCTGGCCAGCCGGGCTATTGCCGGACTGGAACTGGGGCGTATCGACAATGAAACCACCTGCAACATCGGCACGTTTGAGGCAGTCGGGGCGACCAATATCGTACCCCGCCGCGCGAGAATACGGGGAGAGGTCAGAAGCCATGACGAGGCCAAGCTGAAAAGTGTTACAGATACCATTATTTCGGCCTTTGAAGGGGCGGTGGCCGATTACCGCCGCCAGCAGGGCGGCGAAGGAGCGCTTCCCCGCCTTGATGTGTCTGTTCACAAGGATTTTTCCGCCACTTTGATCCCCGGGGACCATCCCGTAGTTTTACTGGCCCGCAAAGCAGCGAAAGAACTGGGGCGTGAGCTCGCTTTAAAGAGGAGCGGCGGCGGCTCGGATGCCAATGTTTTTTTTGAAAACGGCATTGTCACCGGGGTTCTTGGTACCGGGATGACGGATGTTCACAGTGTTCGGGAGTCCATTCGCCTGGAGGATATGGTAAACACCGCCGAACTCCTGGTTGCCATCATCCGCAGCCATGCCCGCGATGCCGGATGAGGGGCCGATGATAGCTTATTTTGACTGTTTTTCGGGCATCAGCGGAGATATGACCCTGGGCGCCTTTTTTGATCTGGGCGTCCCGCCCGAGTGGCTCAGCAGCACCCTGAAGGACATGCTCGGCCTTGAATTTGATTTGTCCGTCACTTCCGTAACGCGGATGGGCCTTTCCGGCCGGCAGGTCAAAATCCGATCCGAGGACCAAACCCCCCGCCATTATACGGATATTTCAGAGATGATCCAAAACAGCCGGCTGCCGGCTGGCGTTAAAACCTCCAGCCTGGCGGTATTGGACCGCCTGGCGGCGGCAGAGGCAAAGATACACCATTGCCCAAAGGCGGAGGTGCATTTCCATGAGGTGGGCGCAGTGGATTCTCTCGTGGACATCGTGGGCTCGGTGTTGTGCGTGGATTACCTGAAGATTGAAAGGGTCATTGCCTCACGGCTTCCAATGGGCCGCGGGACGGTCTCCTGTGAGCATGGGATTTTACCGGTACCGGTGCCCGCTGTGCTTGAAATCCTGCGCGATGTTCCGGTTTACGGCACCGAGCTGGCCGGCGAGCTGGTAACTCCCACCGGTGCGGCGATAATCCGGACATTGGCGGAAGACTTCGGGCCCGCCCCGGATATGATTATTTCAGCAAGCGGCTATGGCGCGGGCAGCCGGGAGCATGAAACCATGCCGAACCTTCTGCGGGTGGTCCTGGGCCGCACCCCGGCAGCCGCCGATCGGCTTTTCATTGTGGAGAGCTGTATCGATGACATGAACCCGGAAATATACGGCTTTTTATTCGAGCGGCTGATGGCTGAGGGCGCCCTGGACCTGTGGATGATCCCGGCCTTTATGAAAAAAAACCGGCCGGGAACCCTTCTCCAGGCGGTTTGCCCGCTTTCCTGCAGGGAAGCGGTCGTCGAACGGATTCTCATGGAAACCACGACCCTGGGTGTCCGATACTATGAAATCAATCGCCGGGTCCTGGAAAGACAGGCCGTGTCCGTGGAAACCGATTATGGGCCCGTCGCCGCCAAGCAGGTGGTCCTGCCGGACGGGCGCCGCCGGATTGTGCCTGAATATGAAGCCTGTAAGGCAGTGGCGGCGGCTCATGATATCCCGCTCAGGGAGGTCTATGACCTGGTCTGCCGCCAGGCCGGCCAATAGCAGATACGGTTTGGGGGATGGAACAATGCCTTGACAGGAGTTCGGCCAGAATATAAAACCGGTGCATGGATTTAAGGCAAAAGTTCGTATTGGCTGCGGCAACCGGCGGTTATATCGGCTATATGCCGGTGGCGCCGGGAACGTTCGGATCGCTCCTGGGCGTTGGGCTGTACTGGCTGGTTTCGCATCTTCCTTTATGGCAGGCCCTTCTGCTCACAGCGGCGCTTGCGGCAGGTTCGGTATGGGTCGCGCACCAGGCGGAAATCCTGTTTCAGACGCAGGACCCGGGCCAGATCGTTATTGACGAGATCATCGGCATGATGGTGGCGCTTGCGGCGCTGCCTGAGCTGCCGGCCGTGTGGGTGGCCGGCTTTTTTCTTTTCCGGTTTTTTGATATACTCAAACCGTTTCCCATCGGGTATCTGGAAAAAAAATGCCCGGGTGGCGTCGGGATTGTCATTGATGATGTGATCGCCGGGGTGGCGGCCAACCTGCTGCTTCGGCTGCTGCTGTATGCAAAAGTGCCGCCGCTGGTTGGATAAACCGAGCCGGGCGGCTTCGGGAGTTCTGGGGCGGGTGCTATGGCCGGGACGGGCAGGGAAAAAGAATCCACGGAAAAAACGCTTCGGGTTTTTATCGCCTTTCGGCTGCCCGCGGAGCTCAGGGGTTTGCTGCAGCAGGTCCAGTCGGAATTGAAGAAAGCGGACCTGCCGGTCAAATGGGTGCGGCCGGAGAACATCCACCTGACGGTCAAATTTTTAGGCGATGTGAATCCGCCGGCTCTGGAGAAAATCGCTTCGGCCATGCAGGCTGCGGCGGCGTCATCTGCGCCGCTTACCCTTTCAGCCCGCGGGCTGGGGGTTTTCCCGGGTGTCAAGAAGCCCCGTGTTATCTGGTGCGGACTTGGCGGGGATGTGGAAGCCCTTGCCCGCCTGCATTCCAGCCTTGATGAAGCGCTTGCGGAATTGGGGTTTGAAAGGGAAGCCAAAAAATTCAGAGCGCATTTGACCCTGGGGCGGATAAAAGGCAGGGTCGATCCGGAGACCATGATCGATTTGCTGAGCCGGCACGGCCATATGGCATCCGACCCGTTTGCCTGCGACCGCCTCTGTCTTTATCAAAGCCGGCTAAAGCCCGCCGGACCTGTTTACAGCAGACTGGCAGAGGCCCCCCTGGCGGGATAGGGGCCGGCTGCAAAAGTCTTTTATTAAAAAAAAGCCATCCAATATGTTACCTATCAGGAGGCGTTATGACGCAGAACAATGAAAAGGAACGGGCCGTAGAGACCGCCATCAGCCAGATTGAGCGCCAGTTCGGCAAAGGCTCCATCATGAAGCTCGGCGGCAACGTTATCATCGACGTGCCCGTTATCCCAACGGGTTCCCTGGCCCTGGACAAGGCCCTGGGGATCGGCGGGATACCAAGAGGCCGGGTGACCGAAATATATGGTCCCGAGGCCTCCGGGAAAACCACCCTGGCGCTTCACGCCGTGGCGGAAGCTCAAAAAAAGGGCGGCATTGCCGCTTTCGTGGACGCTGAGCACGCCCTGGACACATCTTATGCGCGAAAGCTGGGGGTGAACTGTGATGAACTCCTGGTCTCCCAGCCGGACACGGGAGAGCAGGCCCTGGAAATTGCCGACATGCTGGTTCGCAGCGGAGCCATTGACATTCTCGTGATTGATTCCGTGGCCGCGCTGGTGCCCCGGGCTGAAATTGAGGGGGAGATGGGCGACTCCCACATGGGGCTGCAGGCCCGCCTGATGTCCCAGGCCCTCCGCAAACTCACCGCCACGATCAGCAAAACCAAAACCTCTCTTATTTTTATCAACCAGCTGCGCATGAAGATTGGTGTGGTATTCGGCAACCCGGAAACCACAACCGGCGGCAATGCCTTGAAATTCTATTCCTCGGTGCGCATCGAGGTCCGCCGGACCGGATCGATTAAAGAAGGCCAGGAGGTGGTGGGCAACCGGACCAAGGCCAAAGTCGTTAAAAACAAGATGGCGCCGCCCTTCAAGGAGGCCGAGTTTGACATCACCTATGGCGAGGGCATCTCGCTTGCCGGCGATCTTCTGGACATGGGGGTAAAAGCGGGGGTGATTGAAAAAAGCGGTTCCTGGTATTCCTACAAGGAAGAGCGCATCGGTCAGGGCCGGGAAAACGTAAAGAAATTTTTTAATGAACACCCGGACTACCTGGAAAGGATTCTCCAACAGGTCAAGGAGGCCCTTGGTCTGGCGAAAGTGTCCGAATCGCCGGAAGAAGAACCTGCGGCAGCCGCGGAGAAATCACAGGCATAAGCTGGAGAGGGCATGACTGGAGACGAGATTCGCAAACAGTTTTTTGATTATTTTCGCCGGCAGGATCACCGGATTGTCCGCAGTTCGGCCCTGGTTCCCCAGGACGATCCGACGTTGTTGTTTACCAATGCCGGGATGGTGCAGTTCAAACGGGTTTTTCTCGGCGAGGAAAAGCGCGATTACAGCCGGGCGGCGACATCGCAGAAGTGCCTGCGGGCCGGGGGCAAGCACAACGATCTCGAAAATGTGGGGTATACGGCCCGGCACCACACTTTTTTCGAGATGCTCGGCAATTTTTCCTTTGGCGACTATTTCAAGGAAAAGGCCATCGGCTACTGCTGGGATCTGCTGGTAAATGAATACGGTCTGCCGGCGGAGAAGCTGTATGTTTCCGTTTATAAGGACGATGACGAGGCTTATGCCATCTGGCGGGACCGGATCGGGGTCCCCACGGATCGGATCGTCCGGCTCGGGGAAAAGGACAACTTCTGGTCCATGGGGGAGACCGGTCCCTGCGGCCCCTGCTCAGAGGTCCTGATTGACCGGGGGGAGGCGCTTGGCTGCGGCCGGGCCGATTGCATGCCCGGCTGCGAGTGCGACCGGTACCTGGAGATCTGGAACCTGGTTTTCATGCAGTATAACCGGGATGAGTCCGGGCAGATGACGAATCTGCCAAAACCCAGCATTGACACCGGCATGGGGCTGGAGCGGATCGCGGCCATTATTCAGGATGTTCCCACCAACTTTGAAACGGACCTGTTCCTGCCCATCATGGAAAAGATTGAAGCGCTCTCCGGCAGATCGTTGGGGGAGAGCGAATCCACGGATGTGGCCATGAAGGTTATCGCTGATCACAGCCGGGCGGCGGCATTCCTGGTAGGCGACGGCGTGCTGCCCTCAAACGAAGGGCGCGGCTATGTCCTGCGCCGGATACTCCGGCGGGCGATCCGGTATGGCCGCAATATTTCCCTGACCGACCCCTTCCTCCACGAAACCGTGGAGTCTGTCTTTTCGGTGATGAAGGCGGGGTACCCCGAGCTTCTCGAAAAGCGGGCCTTTATTACCAATGTGATCAAAAACGAGGAAGAACGCTTCCTGGAAACCCTGGACAAGGGCTTGAAGCTGTTGAACGAAACCTTGGCCGGGATGCAGGCGCAAAACCAGACCGAGGTGCCGGGGGAGGTGATTTTCAAGCTCTACGACACCTTTGGGTTCCCGGTGGATATCGTCTCGGATGTGGCCCGGGACCGGCATTTCCAGCTGGATATGGACGGCTTCCACGCCGCCATGGCCGAACGCCGGGAAAAGTCCCGCTCGGTGGCCGCGTTTTCCGGTATCAGCGATGCATACAAGGTGTTTTCGGCAAATCTGGAAAAACTCCCCGCTTTCGTGGGGTATCAACAATTGCGCGCGGATGCCCAGGTTTGGTTCCTGGTCAGCGCCGATCAGGCCGTTGAGTCCGCCGGGGCCGATACGGAAATCGAGATTGTGACCGACCAGACCCCGTTTTATGCCGAATCCGGCGGCCAGGTGGGCGATAGCGGAAAAATTTCAGGCGATGGCCTGGAGGTGCAGGTAAGCGAAACCTTCAAGGACCCGGCCGGCCTGATTATCCACAAGGGCCGTGTGGTCTCCGGCAGGATTGCCGTGGGCGACAGGGTCACCCTGGAAGTCGACCGGGACCGCCGCAGGGCCACCGCCCTGAACCATACGGCCACGCATCTGCTGCATGCGGCCCTGCGATCCGTTGTGGGCGATCATGTTCGCCAATCCGGTTCTTATGTAGGCCCTGACCGCCTCCGCTTTGACTTCACGCATTTCTCCCAGGTGCCGGTTGAAAACCTGGAAGCCGTGGAAACGCTGGTCAATGATCGTATCCGGGAAAACATCGATGTCTCCATCCAGGAGATGGATGCGGAAGAGGCCTTTCAGAGCGGGGCCATGGCGCTTTTCGAGGAAAAATACGGAGATCGTGTCCGGGTTATTGAACTGGACCATTTCAGCAAGGAGCTTTGCGGCGGCACCCACACCTCCAGGACCGGAAACATCGGCTTGTTTAAAATCATCAGTGAAACCAGTGTGGCCGCGGGCGTTCGGCGTATCGAGGCGCTGACCGGCAGCGCCGCCCTGGCGCATGTGCAATCCCGGATCCGGATGCTTCAGGATACCGCCGGGCTTCTGAAAGAGCGCCCGGAAAACCTGTATCAGCGGGTCGAAGCCCTGCTGGCCCAGCAGCGCTCAACGGAAAAGGAAGTTGAGCGCCTGAAGAGCCGGATTGCCGCTATCTCAGCCGGTTCGGCAGACAACGAAATCCGCCGGATCAATGATGTGAACGTACTGGCCAAGCGGGTTGAGGCTGAAGGCCCGGCCGCGCTGCGGGATATGGTGGACAAATTCAGGGACCGGATACAATCCGGGGTGGTGGTGCTGGGGGCCGAAAACAACGGCAAGGCCCTGTTGATCGGCATGGTGACAAAGGACCTGCTGAAGCGTTTCCATGCCGGAAACATTATCAAGGCCGCGGCTGCTGAAGTCGGGGGCGGCGGCGGCGGGCGGCCGGACATGGCCCAGGCCGGGGGCCCCAGGCCGGAAAACCTGGACAAGGCCATCTCCCGGGTCTATGAAATCGTGGAGGCCGGCGGGACGGAGTAGTTGTGCCCCCCCCGGCTTGGCCGGTGGTTTATTCCCCGAAGACCGCGTCGAAGCGGACCTCTGAGGGTTTGGGGGGCAGGGGGGCCTTGTGCTTGACCGCATCGTTTAGCATGGCCGCGGCGTCAGGGTCATGCCACCAGTAGACCAGGGCGCTGGATTCATCCCCGTATTTGGACAATACGGTCTCCGGGGTGCCGAATTTGTTCCAGTACAAAAGCCGGGTATAGTCGATATTCCAGAGCAGGACATACGGGAACTCCCGGAACAGGAGCGGGTCGATCTGCCGGCAGATCGCATTTCTCTCCTGGACGTCGAAAATGGTCTTCTGTTTTTCGATGAGTGCATCCACGGTGTCATTTTTCAATCCGGCAATGTTGTTCCCGCCTTTTCGCTCCGCCTCTGCTGAAGACCACATGCTCTCCGGGTCCTTGAATACCCCGGCGCTCCAGGAGGCCCAGGTCATCTGGAAATTATACGCTTCCATGTCCCGGGCCCATGCGGCCCAGTCTTTCTTGTCAATCACCATCTCGATGCCCGCGTCCTTCAAATCCTCCCCGTAAATGGTCAGGAATTTGTCTGAAGCCGCACTGCGGGACAGGAATTTAAACCGCAGCTTCCGGCCGTTTTTCTCCCGGAACCCGGTATCCGGATTGACCTGCCACCCGGCTGAGTGCAGCAGGTCCCTGGCTTTTTGTTTGTTCAGTTCGATCAAGGGATTCGGGCAGGGATGGCTGTCGGAATAAAGGTCCTCGAAATAGGAGCGGTGAAGGAAATACTGGTTGTACATGAGGGTCTGGTTCATTTTGCGGCGGTCCAGCAGGTAGGCCATGGCTTTTCGCACCCGCAGATCATCAAAAGGCGCACGCCGCATGTTCATGGCAAAGCCCTGGAATCCGACCGGTTTGTGATTGAAGATTTTCTGCTTGACGATGTGGTTGTCAAAAAAAGCCTGCCCGCCGGTTTCATTGATCCAGATCCGGGAGGTGTAGACCGGGAAAATGTCAATGTGCCCCTTTTTAAAGGCTTCAAAGGCATTGGTGCGCTCCGCGAAAAAGCGGTAGGTGATGGTGTCAAAATTGAATTTTCCCTGGTTTCTTTTGGCGTCGGCCTCCCACCAGTCCTCGTTTCGTGAGATTTCAACAGAGCGGCCCTCCTCTATTGCGGCGATGCGGTAGGGACCGGATGTGACGGGAAATTCGAAGTTGATGGTATTGAAATCCCGGTCCTTGTAAGCCTTTTTGGACAAAATGTGGAAGCTGCCCGCAGCCTGGAGATTTTTCCAGTGAACCTGTTTGGCCCGGAAGCGAATCGTGTGTTTATCAATCACCTCCGGCGGGTGGAAACGTTCCATGCTGATCTTGTGGGGGCCGGTGAGGTTGCCGGGATCCATGATGGCATCATAGGTCCACCGCACATCCGCGGCCGTGACGGGGCTTCCGTCGCTCCACCGGGCTTGCGGGTTCAGATGAAAGGTGAAGGTCTTTTTGTCATCCGATATGTGCCACTGTTCGGCCAGCCCCGGTTCATAGGCGAGGGTGACGGGGTTCATGGAAAGCAGGGTCTCAAACAAATAGCCGAAGAGCTCGGCGGACAGGGTGTTGTTGTCCAGGTAATAATTCAGGCTTTTGGGGTATTGGCCCCCGAAAACGGTGACTTCGCCGCCTTTTCGGGCATTTTCGGCAGCCAGGGGGTCCGGCCGGTCCTGCCAGTCTTTTCCGGGGTGTCGGGTGCCGGCGAACGCAGCACTTCCGGCGGCGCCGGCAAGCAGCAGCAGCGCAAGAAAAACGGCAATGCAAGGGGTTGTCTTCATCAGGCGCCTTTCAACACATCGATCATGGAAAAAATTTGGCCCTTATGCCCGGAAACGGTTTTTGCCTGTAAAAAGCGTGCCGCATCAAGGGTTCCGGAAGCATAGATTTCACGGCCGTTGACATTGTGGGAAAAGCAAAAGCGCACCGTCCGGTCCGGCGAGGTCAGGGTATATGTATGCCAGCCGTGGCCGTCAAGGTGTTCGGTGGGAATGCCCCAGTCTTTTTTTTGAATCTCCGGATCGCGGATTTTAATGATGTCCGCTTCCGCAAAGCGGGTGCCCAGTTTGTTGAAATACTGAACCATGGCTTTTGCGGTGCCGCTGGTGTCCTTTTTGTGGCTCTGGTGCGATTCCTGGATCTCCAGGCTGTAGCCTTCAAACAGCCCCGGGAAATTCTCGGCTGCATACGCCATCATGGCCTGGAAACCGACAATCTGCTTGGCCATGTTGGGTGCGATAACCGCGCTTACAGGGGAGGCCGCGATGGTCCGGGCCAGGGCGTCCCGATCGCCGCCGGTGGTGCCCATGACAAAGGGAATCTCCTGGCGGCAGTAAAATTCCGCATTTTCGTTGACCGCATCCGGCAGGGTGAAATCAATGCTGATAAAGGGCCCCTCTGAGGATTTTATGGCTTTTACGGCCGCTTCCCGCTTTTCCGGGGGGATCAGGCGGATGGAGACGTCTGCAACCACGACGGATTCGTCCTGAATCTCCGGGCCGGTAAGGGATTGAGGGATAAAATCAATCTGTTCATCGGCAATGGCGTGCCTGGCAATCACGGTGGCCACGTTGCCGGGCAGGCCGTTGACCATAAGTTTGAATCGGTTCATCGGAAACTCCTTATAATGCGTTCATTTTAAACGATCATACCGATATTGGAATAAAAACCGTTAAACGTCAAGACCGGTTGCAAAAACCGACGCGGCCCGGGTGCGTGCCTGCCGCACCAGGCGGGCCAGGTGCGGGTAGGGCCGGGGCTGCGCCGCCGTCAAGCCGCGGTCCAGATTCCTTAGAACCACCGGGATGAACGGTTGGAAGAAGGGTTTTTGCTTGACTGTTGTGAGAAAGCCAAAAGCCCCTGCCGTTTGGAGCCCCCGGGTCAGGCGGCAGGCCGCATAGCCCTCCAGAAAACGGCGGGTGTCGATCCGGCGCCAGCGCCGGAGCTCCTCAACAGCAAAGTTCAGCAGGGTTTCCTGAACCCGCTCCGGCAGGTCCGCATAGGGGTCGTTGAGAAGTGCCGCCAGATCATACTGCACGGGCCCGATCCGGCCGGCCTGAAAATCGATGAAATACGGCAGCTGGTCATGGATCATGATGTTGCGCGATTGCAGGTCCCGGTGCAGGAAGCCGGCAAGCTGTTTTTCCAGGGCATGATCGGCCAGGCGGGAGAACTCCTCGGCCAGCGCGCCTTCAAAGGCAATGTTCAAGCCCAGGCAGCCATTCAGCAGGGCTTCGACAAAGTAGCGGCATTCCTTCTCAAGGATCAGGGACTTGTCGTAAGCCGGGCTTTGATAGCAGCCAGCGGGGTCGAAGTCCTCCGCCCCCTGCAGCGCCATTCGGATCATTTGCCGGATCACCGGCCTGTAGATTCTGACAAGCGCCTCAGGGCCCGGCTGGCTGCGGACGTGGTCGAACAACCGGGTGTCGCCCAGGTCCTGCAGGAACACGAGCCCGCTGAAGCGATCGTGGTGAAAAATTTCCGGCACCGGCAGGCCTTTTTTGAAAAGGTGCCTCCCGATATGGATAAAGGAGTCGATTTCCGCCACCGTTGCTTCGCTCTGGATGCCATGGCCCGCCATTATCAGGGATTCCCCCCTGCAGGCAAGCCGCTGCCAGCTCCGGTCGGAGCCGTCCCCCGTCAGGGGGGTGCGCCGGATTTCAGCGGCAGTCGGCTTGAAATGAAATGCCTGGAAGAAAGCCCGGGGGGCCGCGTGATCGAAAACGGCCGCGATGTATCGCCGGGGGGTGCCGATGTCCTGCCAGTAAAAATTCTCCGGGACATAGGCTTTAATGGTGCCGCCCTGCTGCAGCAGCGCCTGGTAGACATCAATGCTGCCGGCGCTGCCATGCGGCGGAATCCGTTCCAAAATGCAGGAGTCCAAAACCTGAATGCCGGTGAAGGCCATGAGGCGGTGAGCCGGGGCCGCTCCTGGCGGGGTGAATCCCCGGACAAAATGGGCTTCATCAACGGCCACGGAATTAAATTCCTCATGGTCATGCATGACCAGCGTCACCGGGTGGCCGTGGCGGCAGTGATACGCGTAAAGGGCCGCAAGGTCCAGGTCGGTGACAATATCGCTGTTGATGACCAGAAAGGGCTTGTTGTCAAGAAAATCGGAGACATTGCGGATGGCCCCGCCGGTGCCCAGTATGACGGGTTCGTAACGGGTGAGAACCGGTACGGGATAGGTCTGCTGGTGAATAAAGGCCTCGAGCTGTTCATGCAGGTGGTGGGTGTTGATGATGATGCCGCTGCAGCCGGCACGGATCAGCCGCCGGATGAGTCCGGCAATGACCGGCTCCCCGTTTATGGGAAACAGCGGCTTGGGGTGGTTCCGGGTATGCGGGCGAAGGCGGGTGCCAAAGCCCGCGGCGAGAATCAATGCTTTCATGCGGGGATCATTTCCAGGCTTTGCAAAACAGGGTCCATTCAGGTAATCAGGGGGATTTTTTCCTGGAGATGCCGGCGGTAGGTTTCGATTTCCTGGTAATAGAAGGTAAATGCCTCGGCATCCGCCTCCGGATGGGTCAGCCCGTGGCTGGTGAAAAAGGTGACCGCATTTTGGAAATTAAGCCGGGTCAGGGCTTCTTTCCGGGTGACCTCGTTTCGCTTGTACATCCGGCTGCCCATGGCCTGGATTTTTTTGACGTAATCCTTGATTTCAAAAACGGGCTGCTTGGTAAGGCGCCTTATATAGTTGAGCACCACCCAGTAGGAGTCGAAATACGGCGCCAGGAAAGCGGCGAACATGTAGAGCTTCCGGTACCCGGCAGGCGTGATGTGATAGGTTTCCGGCAGCGTGGGGTGAGGTACCAGTATGGCATCGTCAATAAATGTTTTCAGCGTCTTGCGAATGGTGTCGGACACCGGCGGGCGCTCTTCCAGAATGAACTCATTGGCAAACAGATCGCGGAGAAACTGGTACCGGTTGTGCAGGTCAGCGGCGCAGAACTGGAAGGCATCGGCATGCAGAATGGCCATGGCCGTAAAAGCGCCGGGGACAAAACAGATGATGCTGTTGTTTTTGTAATATTCCAGGCCGGGGCGGCGGTTGTCGCTGATTTTGAACAAAGGGTTGGCCTGGCTGGCAGTGGAGAATTCGGTGGTGCTTTTCTCCACCATTTTATTCTGGACAAAAGTCTCCAGAACGTGCTGGAAGGCGCTGGTCCGGTCGATAATCAAGGTGTCTGAGAGGTTGGCCCCCTGGCTCAGCAGGTAGCTCATGTAGGTGTCCACCACATGAAACAGCTGGCTGGCGTAAAAGCGTTTCTGGCTGCAGTTCAGGATGGCGCTGGCCATTACCGCGTGCGGGGTGACCACCGTCACCTGGTTGATGGCGCCGATCATCCGGCGGCCAAGCTCCAGGGAGACATTTTTGGGGTTCTCCGCCAGGGTCTGCTTTTCCCTGCCGGATTGAGCCAGATACGTCTTAAGAGACAAGGGCTCATTGAAATTCAAATAGATCTTGCCATATTTTTTCTTCAGGAATTTCCCGACCTTCAGCATATTCCAGAAATTTTCCGGGGTTTTCTTGCCCCCCTCCAATTCATGGATGTAGGCCTTTTCTTCAAGCACCCGGTCATAGCCGATATAGATGGGGACAAAGATCATGTCCTCCCACCGGATATTGGGATAGGCTTCCAGTATGGTGGATAACAGGCCGATTTTGGGGGGCAGCAGCTTTCCGGTGCGGCTTCGCCCCCCCTCGGGAAAGAATTCCAGGTAAAAGCCTTCATCAATGATTTTCTGGATATAAGCGGAAAATATTTTGGGATAAAGTTTTTCCCCCTTGAAAGTCCGCCGGATAAAAAAAGCCCCACCGCCGCGGAAAATGGGCCCCAGGGGCCAGAACGACAGGTTTTTCCCGGCGGCAATCATGGGGCAGGGCATATTGTTGTTGAAAAACACCCAGGAGAGGATCAGGTAATCCAGGTGGCTTTTATGGCAGGGCACCAGCACCAGGGGGGCCTGCCGGGAAATGCGCTTTATGCGGTCCAGGCCCTTGTAGTCAATGACCATGCCTTCAAAGATATTGTTAAACACCCATCTCAGGACGACGTCATAAATACGGATCATTTTCAGGTTGTAATTGGAAGCGATTTCATCCAGGTAAGCGGCCGCTTTTTTATGGGCCTGATGGGTCGATATGCCGGCTTCCCTGGCGTAGTCCAGGATGAATTGCTGCACGTCCTGCCGGGTCAAAAGCTCTTCAATGATTTCCAGGCGCGACTTCAGCCTGGGGCCGGTAATGGTCTGCCGGTGGCGGTTGATGCGGTCCAGCAGTTCCCTGCGAAGCACAACCGCCTGGTTGCTGGAGGAGAGTCTCGCGATATCCGGGCGGGCCAGAAATTCCTGGAGGGAAACGGGTTCCGAAGTCTCGACAAATATGCTTTTGGGTTTTCGGATCAGGGTGAGCAGCCGCCGGATGCGCCCCGGGTTTTCGTTGGTTCCGAAAATCATTTCGAGAAAGGACAGGCGGGTTTTTTCCGGCTCCCGGCCGAACAGCATTAACTGCGGGAAAAAGTAAACCGGCCGGTCGATGCGTTTTTGCATTTCAATCAGGTAGTGCAGCGGATCGGTTTTGGATTTGACAAACCGGCGGTAAAACCCTTTTTCCTCGACCAGGGACAAAAGCGCTGCCTCGCCTCCCATCAGTTTGTCGCGAATATAGCCGCTTTTGTATGGATGGGGAAACGCCAGATGCTTGACAAAATAGTTGAGGTGAGACAAAAGGATTTTAAAAAGCCGGCCCAGGGGCTGCCAGAAGATAATCCGGTAGTCCAGTCCGATGCCGGGGTGAATCAGGCCTTCATGCCGGAGCCGGCTATGCAGAAAAATGAACTCAAAGTAACTTTTATACTTGTTGACATAAATGATGATCCGGTCCTCGTCCGCCTCTTTGCGGGGAAGATCGGTATGCGCCGGACCGAGTTGAATTCCGGAGAAAAAAAGCCGCAGGATCGCTTTTAGGACAAGGCCGGTATGGGGCGGCAGGTAACAGGTAAAGGGATGGTAGCGCCTGGAAACCCGTCTGTCCCACCATTCGCTGATATATTTTCGCATTTTGTGTATGCTCATGAGAGATCAACCGGAGGTTGTGTTGTCGATTGGCCCGGCACAAAAGGCGGCTGCGCAAGTTAGGGGCGGGCGCCGCCGCAGGAAACCGGAAAATGCCGCACTATCGGTAAAAATTGCTCTTTCGGAAACCGTCAGTTTCTGTTTCTAACAATTTGTCTGTTTCTTTTCAAGCGCATAATCCATCCCAGGGAGTTCAGGGGTGCCGGGAAACCGGGCGCCGGGTGAAGCCGATACTGAATTTTTGCCTTGCTTTAGCCACAGGCTTGTGGTAGGTGTCATTTTTAATCAGCAAAAACAGGTTTCACGGATATAACAAGCTCAGGAACGGATTAAATTATCAAAGGAGGATGCAGTTTTATGAAAACATTAATTGGTGGCGCGATAGCAGCCGTGCTTGGTGTGATCGGATTAGCAATATGGTTTAATGCGTTTTTGCAGCTTCTGGCCGGTGCCATTCCGGTTATGTTGCTCTTGGGTGGCTGCCTGGCGTTGTACCTCGGATTTGATGAGCTCAAGGACACGTGGCAGAAAGAGGGCGGGGTTGCCCCTGCCGGCGAACAACCGGAGAGCGATGTGGAAAAATACCGAAAAGAGAATGAAGAGCTGAAAAAAGAGCTCGAAGCTCTGAAAAACGAAAAATAAAAATATAAAACAAATAAAATAAAATGGTTTGTTTTTGCCCCGAGCCCTGAAGGAGATTCCTTTCGGGGCTTTTTTTATATCCGCAGGTTTGTTGTCCCATTCACGGCGCTTTTTTGGTTATGGCGCTGGTGGCCAGATGATCTGCTTTTTCATTGCCCTCATTTCCCCCGTGCCCTTTTACCTTAATTAATTCAAGGTTTGAGAATTTCCGGCAAAGCTGGCGGATTTCCTCCACCAGCGCCGTGTTTTTCCGGGCTTTCCAGCCGCTCGTGAGCAGTCCGTGGACATAACTGCTGTCCGTATAAAGCCGCACCGGCCGATCGGTTCGCTTGATGGCTTCCAGTGCGGTTTTTACCGCCAGCAGCTCAGCAATGTTATTGGTGGCTGTTCCAATATACCTGGAGATTTCCCGCTCATGGGAGCCGTATTGCAAAAGCACCCCGATGCCGGAGGGCCCCGGGTTGCCGGAGGATGCCCCATCCGTGTAGACATGGATGACCGGGGAATCCGAATCCGTCGCCGGAGAGAACCCGGCTTGCCGCGCATCATCGGGAGGGGCTGATACGCGGGGCTTTTGGGGCGTCTTTTTTTTTGCGGTGTTAACGGAAACCGGTTTGGCCTCGTTCGGATCCAAATCCCTGATGTTGTCGGCATTGACCCAGTACTGGTGGGGTTGATCCAGTTGGTATTTGATCAGGACCTTGTTTTTATTTTTCAGCGGCCGCTCCCGGCCGTCCAGGGCCATCCAGACTTTGTTGCCTTTAAAGCGCTTGCGCTCCCACCGGGCCGCCTGAGCCGCCGGATCATCTCCGGTGCTGGATTTGGGGTCATTCATACAGGTGAAAAGCCTTTGCTTGTGCTATAAATGATTTCAGATCAGCGGCCCAGCGGGCTGCCATGGTTTCTACCGGCTCCAGGCGTTCAAGCTGCTGCCGGATGGTGTCCGTGCCGGTGATCAGGTCGATGGGGAGTTTTTCCCACTCATATTCATATGGGGGCTGTCGCCATTGAAATTTGTCCGGGTAGTGCTGAATAACCGCCTGCAGCAGTTTCAAGGTGGTTTCATAGGCATTATAGGCATCCGGACGGGTGATGTGGAGGTGAAAGCCCCGGCAGATTTCATTGCGCCATTTGTGATACATGGGCTCAAACGCCACCGGCCTTAAGACCCCCCCCGGAAATCGGCCGCCATTTGTCGCTGACAGGATGAGGGCCGGGTCAATGAAAGGGGCGCCGAAAATCTCGAAGGGGGTCGTTGTGCCCCTGCCTTCCGAAAGATTGGTGCCCTCCAGAAGCACCTGGCCGGGATAGACCAGGGCGGATCGGGCCGTGGGAAGGTTCGGTGACGGGGGGACCCAGGGCAGGCCGGTGTCCATGAAAAACATTCCCCGCTGCCAGCCCTTCATGGGGATGACCTCCAGCCGGCAGTTGATGCCATGCATTCCATTCATGTAAAGGGCCAGCTCGCCAATGGTGAGGCCATGGCGCATGGGTATGGGGTATCGGCCGACAAAAGAGGCAAACCGGGAGTCCAGCAGGTTGCCTTCCACCTGGACTCCGTTGACGGGATTGGGCCGGTCTAATACCAGAACCTGTTTGTCCATTTCTTTTGCTGCTTCCAGGCAGTAAGAAATCGTTGTGGCAAACGTATATACCCGGGTTCCCACATCCTGCAAATCCACAACAAGGGTGTCGAACCGATCAAACATCTCGCGGCCGGGCCTGCGGGTCCTGCTGTACAGGCTGAATACCGGCAGGCCGGTTTCCGGGTCCCGGGTGTTTTCGGATTCTATCATGTTGTCCTGCTTTTCCGCAAAAAATCCATGCTGCGGTGAAAGCATGGCGGTGAGCTGCCCGGGAAAAGCCCTGCGGATCAGTTCCCCGGCATGACGGAAATCGCCGTCCACCGACGCGGGATTGCATAAAAGGCCGATTCGCCGGTCTTTCAAAGATTCCGGCGGGGCCGCGATCAGTTGTTCCAGTCCCGAAGTGACACGCCTCATAATATATATTCCATGCATTTAAAAGGATGGATGGGCAAAAACGGTTCCCGTTTTTTTTGTGTCGGAAATGTTTATAGACATCGGATGCTTGGATTTATATTCTGTTTTTACAGGCGGTTGGATGTCTCCATCTAATTGCTTAGTATTGCATGGGATTGCCGCTATGGCAAGGCATATCGTCATGTGAATGTAACACCGGAAACGAATTTTTTTAAAAATCAAAGAAAAATTTGAAAAATAAAAGTTTTTAGCCAATCCGGACTAATTCCGGTTTTGGGGATAAAAACGGTTGCGCCCCCATATGCTGGCGATTGGGCTCTTTGTGAAATTTCCTTGAACATTAAACTAGTTGTACGCTATCGAATATAATTTTGTATTAATAATCAGAAGGATATATATTGTTGAAAGCTTCTCGGCAAATGATTGGATTCCGCACCTGATTTGATTTGACCCCCCGGCCCGGGATGCATTATAAAGTGGGTCAATTGATTGCTGGTCATTACGCGATCGGTTGTATTTCAATCCAGGCTTGCATTAATCCAATTATTCCTTTTTATATAAGTTTCATCCCTTGCAAAGAGTAGCGCTTACATGCTGAACGGCTTGTATTTTCTTTTTTTGGCGACAGGTCCTTCTGACCACCAGTTTTTTTGAATCCTTATTGTTCGACGAGGTTGTTTTCTTATGGAGAGTATTTGGCGGAATGTTAAAGCGTCGATTAAGGAGAGCACCCCGGCCCATGTTTATCGAATGTGGATCGAGCCGGTTCAGTTTTCAAAAGCCCTTGATGACGGGCTTGTTCTGGAGTGCCCGAATATCTTGTTTAAACGCCGGGTATGGGAAAACTTCGGGGGGATGATCAAAAGCGAATTGAACCGTCAGTCCGGGCGGCAGCTCAGGCTGCTGCTGGAGGTCGCCAACGGCAACGGCAACGGGGACAAAAAAAAGCAGAAGCCCGCTGAAAGAAGGGACATTTCCGAACGGCAGCTGAACCTGCCCAACATCAATTCCCAGCCGCGGTTTGGCCGGATTCTGCGGAAAGACTTTACCTTTGATCATTTTATTGTCGGGGACAATTCCACCTTTGCCTATAATGCAGCGGTGGCCCTGGCCTCTGAGAAAAACAAATTTCCGCCCTTGTTTCTCCTGTCCCCCTCGGGAATGGGGAAGAGTCATTTGTCCCAGGCTGTCGGGCACAAGATTATCTCG
This sequence comes from uncultured Desulfobacteraceae bacterium, assembly GCA_964575805.1. Taxonomy (GTDB): domain Bacteria; phylum Desulfobacterota; class Desulfobacteria; order Desulfobacterales; family Desulfosalsimonadaceae; genus M55B175. Next base: position 2,575 of record CAZNSO010000016.1, on the reverse strand, counting down.
GCGTTTCCCAATGCACGGGTGATGTATATCACAGCTGAAGATTTTACCACAGATATGGTCAATTCCCTCAGGAACAAGGCGATTACGGAATTCAAGCAGAAATACCGCAATAATTGCGATGTGCTGCTGCTCGATGACATTCATTTTTTATCCGGCCGCACGCGAACCCAGGACGAGTTGGCCCTGTCCCTGGACTACCTGTATGATTCGGGGAAAAAGATCATCTTTTCCAGCACCATGCCTTTAAAAGACATCCCCAAGTTAAACGAGCACCTCCGTGCCAGGCTTTCCCAGTGCGTGGTATCCGAGATCCAGATGCCGGATTTCTCCACCCGGCTGAAGATTCTGCAGTTTAAGGCAAAGTATCATGGCTACGGGTTTTCCAATGAGATCCTCGAGTATATGGCCGGGGAACTCACCGAAAATGTCCGGCTTCTGGAGTCGGGCCTGATCGGGGTGGCCACCAAGTCCGGGCTCATGAATATGCAGGTGGATCTGCCGCTGGCCAGAAGTGTTGTTGAAAATCTGGCGGTAACTCAAAAAAGCATCACCATCGGTTCCATCAAAAAAGTGGTTTGCTCGGAGTTCGGGATATCAGAGGCGGAGATTGCTTCCAGTTCCCGGAAAAAGGCGGTTGTCAGGCCGCGCCAGATCGCCATGTTTCTTGCCAGGCGCTATACCAAACAATCCATTCAATCCATCGGGAAAAGTTTCAACCGTTATCACGCAACCGTTATTCACTCCATCAATAATGTCGAGAATGAGCTCAAGGTCAAATCCGACGTTCAGAAACAGGTGGAGCGGCTGGAACAGCAGTTGACCCGGGGCCGGTTTTGATTTTTCCGCACCTGCGAAGCCCAGAATGATGACGCAAACGGCGGCAGCGAAATTAAATCCCATCTCAGCCGACGTGTTCCGGAGGATCCGGCGCATTGTCGGCAAAGCCAACTGCAGCCGGGAAAAGGCGGACCGCCTCTGCTATGCCTATGATGCCACCCGCCGGGAGTGTTTGCCGGATGCCGTGGCCTTCCCTTCTTCAGGTGAAGAGATTGCCGCCATTCTTCGCCTGGCCAATCAACATCGCTTTGCCGTGGTCCCCCGCGGGGCCGGCTCCGGCATGTCCGGCGGCTCCGTGCCCGCAGCCGGCGGGGTGGTCCTGGTCATGAGCCGGTTTAACCGGATCATTGAAATCGATACGCAGAATCTTATCGCCCGGGTCGAGCCGGGAGTGGTTACCGGCGTTTTCCAGCGGGCGGTGGCGGAAAAAGGGCTGTGCTACCCGCCGGACCCCTCCAGTTCCGATTTTTCAACCCTTGGGGGCAACGTCGCGGAGTGCGCCGGCGGTCCCAAAGCCGTGAAGTACGGCGTGACCCGGGATTATGTGCTTGGCCTCCAGGTGGTGCTGCCGACCGGTGAAATCGTTGAAACCGGGACGCAGACCGCAAAAGGCGTGGTGGGCTACGATTTGAGCCGATTGCTGACCGGCTCCGAGGGCACGCTGGGGGTCATCACGCGCCTGACGCTGCGCCTCCTGCCACGCCCGGAGAGCGTTAAAACTCTGGTCGCGCTTTTTGACCAGATGGAAAAGGCCGCCGAAGGGGTTTCGGAAATAATCCGGCGGGGCATTATTCCCCGGACCATTGAATACATGGACAAGGCCTCGATTCTCTGCGTGGAGGATTACCTGCGCTTGGGCCTCCCGGCGGAGGTGGAAGCCCTGTTGATTATCGAGGTCGATGGCTCCGAGTCTTCCGCCGGCCGGGAGGCGGCGGCGATTCGTGCATTATGCGCGGAGCTTGGGGCCTGCCAGGTGGATGTGGCCGGTGATCCGGAAGCGGCCCGCCGGCTGTGGCGTGCCCGCAAGTCCATTTCCCCTGCGCTTTACAAGCTGGCGCCGGATAAGATCAATGAAGATATCGTGGTTCCGCGCAGCCGGATTCCGGACATGGTCCGAAAAATAAAAGCCCTCAGCCAGCAAACCGGGTTGACCATGGTCAGTTTCGGGCACGCGGGGGACGGCAACATTCATTTCAATATCATGCTGGACAAAAGAGATGCGGCGGCCTTGGCCAAAGCCGAAGCAGCCCTGAATGAGGTTTTTGATTACACCCTGGAACTGGGGGGTACCCTTTCCGGCGAGCACGGGGTGGGCCTGGCAAAAGCGCCATACATGCACAAGGAAGTCTCCGCCCAGATGATGAACCTGATGAAGAGAATCAAATACGCCTTTGACCCCGCGGGTATCCTGAATCCAGGGAAAATGAAACTGCCTTAGGGGGGCCGGGCGTCATTCCGGCTGCGTGGTTGAGAAGTTAACACACAGAAAAAATCATTGTATTTTTGACGGCATCTCCTGAACCGCCATCCAGTCTTCCATCTGTTCCATGCGGGTCTGCTCGCCCTGTTCAACTGCGCACCGCAGGCGAACGGCGCAATATTTCCGGCATATGGTGTGGTCAATGTCGAAATGCCCGAAGCATTCAATGAAATTGTCGGCTGCCAAGTTGCTGTAAGTGTTGTCCATCATATACGTTTCTTTTTTTCAGGCCGTCAACAATGAAGGCTTTGTAAAAAG
>CAZNSO010000015.1:25651-53100 GCA_964575805.1 uncultured Desulfobacteraceae bacterium | reverse complement strand
CCACCTCAGACAAAACATCCATTCCAATTTTATTTTGATTACTCTTTTTCACAAAAACAGTGCTATTAAATTTTTCGCCAAAGATCTCTAAGTTTTCACATTTAAAAACGGCCGGTCTTACTGTACCGCCCAAGGTCATCGCTTCATAGCCTGCCGACACACACTTTTCATACAAAAAATCATAATTTTCGCTTTTTATCGCCCCTAAAGTGGCTGCCGTATCTATTACCACATTCTTAAAAGGGACACCTTCAATGGCAATTTCCGGCAGTGTTATTTTATTTCCTTCAAGCCTGATCGGGAATGACTGATAATTTGTTAGATCTATCCCGCTGCTTTTTTTGGACGGATAGATTTTAGCTGAGTTTGTTTTTTTGTCATAGGATAAAACAACGAGTGTCATTGGGTACGTACCAAGTATGCCTTTGAGCTCTAAACCAAGTATTTTCTCCATAGGACCAAGATCTTGAAAAGCGACCGGCAATCCGCCAATATCTCGAAAATCAAAACCAACCTTTGTCATTTGTAATTGCTTAACAGATGAAGTTTTAACCTCCGTCACTCCGGATGGCGTTGCAAACTCCCGGGGCTCTCCATCAGAGTCTTTCATTTCGTTGAAATATTTATTATCAATGACGGTATCTGACGCAGTGTCAATAATGTAATATTTTCCGCTCTCCGCTTCTTTAACCGCCATAAGAAAATGCGCTTTGTTATTTTTTGACTTAATAATTTTTACATCCTGATATTGCTGGCCGGCACACGAGCAGAGAAACAAGAAAGAAACGCATAATACCGCCGTCCATTTCCAAGATAAATACTTCATTTTATTCCATCCGAGAATATATAAACAAAAAATTATGGTGCCTGATATAACTGTTCATTAATACGCATGGGCAATCATCGTGACTTACCCATGCGTATGATTGGGCCTAAAATTTAGTGGTAAAAATAACCTCGCCACCTTCTATTCTTCGATTACCCCAATCAACGTCTATGCTTGGCTCAACCTGCCAAGTCCGCCCTCCAACATCAAATGTTGTGAGATTATTCCATGTGTTTTGGCACCACGAAACCGCAGCGTCAAAGAAACCACCATTAACCTGCTTAACTTCCTGAACCGTCAATTCACGCATAGATTACCTTTTTATTTTTAATTATTTGACTTATAAAAATTAAGTCAATATTAGCCTATTTAGCTATAGTTAAATAAAACACTTGTCAATAAAAAAATTATTAATTTTACGCCATAGTAGCATAATGAAAACCTTTGAACAGATTAATTACTGGGAGAAAAATGACCATTGAATTAATAAAAACAGCAAGGGTGTTTTATGAGGGCTTTTGCCTCAAAAATATATTGTTTTGAAATTCAAATATATAGAAAGGATAAAAGGTAGATATGCCACAGTCAGGCACTTTGAATAGTCCGCTGAAAAATAATCATTACGATCATAGAAACAATGGGACTGCCCCCCGGAAGCGAAGCAATGTATGGCGACGGCTTTGACAAACACCCGATTGAATAAAAAAGATACGGAAAAGTTGATTAAAATGCAGGCATAAAAGCCGATCTCCTGGGTTGCAATTGCCGGTCAACTCCGTTTATGGTGATTCGGGTATAATCTCGAGTTTAAAACAGCGCTCAGAACGAGCAGGTTTTGACAATTTGACGCCTGACACGAATATTGGCCAACGCAACGCTCTTTTTGTGCAGACACCATTTACAAGGCAGATCCATTCTTATGGGGGGTACTTTGCTGGTAAGACTCCGAAACGCCACCGTGATCCGTTCCCGGCAGACGCTTTTTTCCGAGCTGAACCTGGAAATCCGAAAAAACCAGTGCTGGGCCGTGGTGGGCGAAACCGGCTCGGGCAAAAGCTCCCTGCTCCGGACCCTGGCCGGGAAATACCGGCTTACAAGCGGCGAACTCGAGTATTTCGGGCCTTCGGACAATCCGGAAAACAGCCAGGCCACCCGGCCCCGGGCCCTCTATCTGGATATTCGTCACGAGTTTCAACCCCTTGCCGGTGCCGGCAGTTTTTACTACCAGCAGCGCTTTAACGCCGGATATGCGGACAGCGCGCCCACTGTCGCGGATTACCTGGCCCAAAAAGCAGTTGATGCGTCTTCCGGCGCAGCCTGGCGCCTGAAGGATTTATACGCGCACTTCAACCTCGAGCCCATCCGGGACAGGCAATTGATCAAGCTCTCCAGCGGGGAGAGCAAAAGACTGCGCATGGCAGCCGCCCTGATCCGGAACCCGGATCTGCTGCTGCTCGACTGCCCCCTTGCGGGCCTGGATTCCGGCACCCGTGACGTCTTTGAAGCTCTTTTTTTTAAAATCAAGGCATCCGGCATCTGTCTGGTCATGGCCACGAACCCTGACGAGATCCCGGCGGTGGCAACCCATGTGGCGGCCCTGGATAAAAACCGCAGCCTGTACACCTGCACCCGCCAGGAATTTTCCACGCCCGCAAGAATTGCCGCCTTGCGGGTGCCGGGCGGGCCCGGGCGCCTCAACCGCCTGATGGATCCGGGGCCCAGGCAGCCGTTTGACATGCTGGTGGCCATGAAAAACGTGCGGGTGGCCTATGGAAATTCCGTGATTTTGGAAAATATCTCCTGGCAGATCCGCCAAGGCGAGCGCTGGGCCCTGTCCGGCCCCAACGGCTCCGGCAAGTCCACCCTGCTTAGCCTGATCAACGGCGATCATCCGCAGGCCTATGCCAATGACATGCTGCTGTTTGATTGCAAACGCGGCTCCGGGGAAAGCATCTGGGACATCAAAAAGAAAATCGGGTTCATGTCCCCGGAACTGTTCCAGTACTTTCCATCCCGCTTTACCTGCCTACAGACGGTGGAATCCGGATTTCACGACACCCTGGGCCTGTTGAAAAAAAGCCGGAAAAAAGACCGGCTCCTGGCTGAAGAATGGATGGAGATCATGGGGCTCTCCGAATTAAAGCACCGGCCCTTCCCGGAGGCCTCAGCCGGTCAGCAGCGATTGTGCCTGCTGGCCCGGACCCTGGTGAAAACACCGTACCTCCTGCTGCTGGACGAACCCTGCCAGGGGCTCGACCGGGCGCAGCAGCAGCGGTTCGGGCAGCTCATTGATGCCATAGCCGCAGCAAGCGACCTGGCCCTTGTCTATGTGACGCACCAATCCGAACAACTGCCGGCCTGCATCCGGCACACGCTGCATCTGAGACAGGCGGGGTGGAATGCTGATTCAGCAGGGCGCTTATAGGCGGACACGCTGCGCTTGGTCCGCCCTACGAGAGATAGGCGAGCTTGGTCCGCCATGGGTATTGAGAATATGTCTATAGAATTATGCAAACATCAATAATCGAGCACTTTAACAAAACAGCCGCCGCCGCTGCTTCCACCATCGTCATCCCCGTCATCACTTTCGTCCCCGTCATTGCCGGAGCTCGTGTCACAGGCATCGCCGATACCGTCTCCATTCGCATCCGCCTGATCCGGGTTGGCGGTATTCGGGCAGTTATCACAGGCGTCGCCAATGCCGTCCCCGTCGCTGTCGGTCTGCCCCGGATTAGGTGCGGAAGGGCAGTTGTCCGAGTCATTGGCTATCCCGTCCCCATCGGTGTCCGCATCGGCTTCATTGCTCACATACGCATAAGCCCCCCTGTCCACGCCATTGTCCCGGGAACGCGGCATCTCTCTGAAGTCATGGTCCGGTACAAGGCCGTTTAAGCTCCCTGCCGGCAGACCGCTGCCAATGGCCGGGCTGCCGGCTTGGAGGCGCCCGTCAAAGGCAGCAAGATCGGGATTTCTGAAAAGCGGGTCCGCGCAGATATCATTCGGCCCCACCGGGCACCCGGAATCGGCATACTTGAGATTGTACAGCAGGTTGTAGTCCATGCGGCCGGTCATCAACCCCTCGGGGTCCCATACAAAACCGGTGGGATCCCCCGGCTGAAGAAAATCCCCATAGCCCCGGAATATGTTATTCTGCAGCCTTACCTGCTCCGTGCCGTCCCATGTGCCCAGCTGTTCGGTCTCAACAAGCACATCCCCCGTTCCCACGATCGTGCAGTTCACCACATCGGCCGTGCCTCCCCGGTGCGGCGCCAAAGCAAGCGCATTGCCGCCGGCCCGGCAGTGATCCTGCATCTCCTGTGCAAAGGGCTTCCCGTCAAAAAATCCGCAATCCGCTATCATCACCGAATTTTCGATGATCGAGGAGCCGGCGACTTTAATGGGGTTGCCCGCATTGCCCACAGCCAGGCATCGCCTTACTTCCGCCATCGTGGTTTGGCTGTCGCTCCCCAGGTAAAGCAAATCCAGCCCGTCCGAAGTGTTATAGCGGAAGGTGGAATCCTCGATGATCCAGTGCCCCCCCGTGGCGCCGGTCCCCACGCCGTCTCCATACCCCCCGGCACTTTGCGCCCAGCAGTGATCCGGCCGCTCACCCGGGTAGGTCTCAGCACAGCCGTTCCATTCCACGGTCCAGTTGCGAAAGGTAAGGGTGCCCGAGTTGCTGCTGTCGCCGTCCTCCAGGTCGCCATTCCAGCCGACCCACCCGTTGCCGGCGATGCGGACATTCTCCACGGTCCAGTCAGCAATTCGCCCCGCCTGGATACCGCCGCTTGCCAGCCCGTGAATATCAAGATCCTTGAGCAAAACATCGGCGGAATCCGCCGCGTATATGCCATAATGGGCCCAATCCCCGAAAGGGTAATCATCGCGTTCGCAGGCAACCCCTGAATTGGAATGGAATTCAACGCAGGAGGAATGATCCGTGATTTCAAGACACCTGATTTCAGCATTGGCGGTGCCATCAAGGCTGATGATATACCATGGCCGTTGCGTTCCCCACAGTTCCGGCGGATCAGCGCACCCCTGCTCCCAGCCGGCCCCGACAATACGGGTGGGGTATTCGGGATCCGGTCCGGAGGGCAGCGGCGGCAGATGGCATTGAAAAGCGCCCTCACTGGAGCACCAATCGGTATTCGGGGCGCCGTGGCCCATCATGTACCTGCCGGAACCAATGACAAGGGTATCCCCGCCAGCTATTCTCCAGGTGGGCGGGTCCCCGGCCTCAAGCGCCCAGAAGGGATGGGACCAGGCACAGTCCCGGTTTTCCCCGGATCCGGGATAGGCCGCATCCGCCAGGCCATTGCATTCAAGGCAGGTGCCCCCGTCCGGGCGAACGTAATAAGTCTCGGTGATTGCCGTTATCGGCAGGCAAAACATCATGGCCATCATGCCGGCGATGATTACTACTCGCTTTTTCATAACCGCCCCTTCCTGCAAGAAACATTGCTTGTCAAAGGCCAAGAACCGTTTTTTTGCCCCTTGTGAGCAAACCCCACAAAAAAAGCCAAACCATCATTTTTGCGATGACAGTCTGGCTTTCGGCATACCCATGCCTCCCCTTTCCATCTAAACCGGGAGTTTCATAAACCATTCATTCCTTAACCCTTTTATCCGGGGCAGCGTTTTATAGCAACTCCATTTTGTGCAAAAAAATCCCGAAATGAAACGATTTTTTTTGTTTCTGAAAAAATCTTTTTCAATCCGCGAAACCAAAAGCGGTCATTAAGCCGGCATCCCCCAAAGCCATTAGGGTTTTTCCAGTCCATCGGCCACGGCTTCGTACTTCTCGTGAATCATTTTGCGGTCAAACTGCCAAAATGCCTCGAGCATGGCCGCCTGCTCCTCCGCGGAAAAATGCGCCTGAGCGGCGGGGAAGAAAACCTTGTCCTCCTTTTCAATATGCCTGGGGTAGAATTCAACCAAGGTGTGCAGCTTGGCGACGATTTCGCCCAGCGCGGACGCATCCCCGTCTCCGTAGCGCTTATTCGCTTCAACAAGCTCCCCCGTTATTTTCCTGCCGAATTGGTGCTCCTCGATCAGCTCGTTCATAAGGCGACTGTCGGCCTCGCTCATTGATTTTTCGGAAAGTTTCTGGAAATAAATGTCTTCCTCCTTGCCATGATGCGTCCGGTCGGCATAGGTTTTTATGAAATCCACAACCGTGTCGATCAGTATCGGATCCGTGCGACGGCTTGTCTCAATACGCTTTAACTCCCTGTTGATGCGGCTGATCAAACGCTCGATCAACCGGTGCTCAATCATTAACGGCCCACGTACCTGCATAATGCCCCCTTATTTTATTAATTTTTACCCTGAATGAAGCGTTCTGAATTTTTAAAAATTTATTGTTATGTTCTTTTTCGGGATGGCGCCTGTGGCAAAAATAATGTCCGGCACCATCCGGGCCCGGGAAAACGCCCGGATCATCGGTCCGGATGTGATCTTCGGGCTTCTGGCGTACCACAGGCCATCCCTGACCGCATAAAACAACTGGTAAAAGCCGGAGGGGATCAGGCTGAACACGACCATTGTGGCAAGCCCGCCGTTCAAGCCCCAGAAGCTCCGCTCAAGCAGGCCATCCGACCAGGCCCGGCGCGCAACGATATGGCGCACGGAAAACAGCATCAGCGAGATCGCCAGCATGCCGTAAACCCCTTACAGCGCAGCATGGGAGTGAATGGGCGTGGTATGGATACCCTGGGCATAATAGAGCACAATGGGGGGGGTGATCAAAAAGCCGAAGACACCCGCGCCCGCCAGGTTCCAGAACGCCACGGAAACGAAAAAATAAATGGGCCACTTGTATGCGTAGTCGCGACCCCCTGCATTAATCACCCGGAGATTGTGGACCACCTCGAATCCCAGCAGGGTAAGCGGCACCACCTCCAGGGCGGAAAAGACAGCCCCCAGCGCAAGAATCGGGGTCGGGCTGCCGCTCCCGTACAGGTGATGGAACGTTCCGATCACACCGCTTCCAAAATATAAAAAAACGATGAAATACACGGTTGTCAAGGCGAACCCGCGGCTCACCGCCCCGATGCAGGCCAGCAGAAAGGCCATGACCACGCTGACAATCGACCATATCAGGGTTCCGGGAATCGGCTCGTTCCCCCCCCAGGGAGTCATTCTGCCAGTTGGTGGTGTAGGTGTGATCTTTGTCCAGCCTGTCGGTGCCGGCAGACCTCACCGGCCAGGCAAAAAAGCTGTTTACGGAAAATGCGTTTTCCGGGGTTTTGACAATGCCGGACGGAATCCCCATGGATTCGTTTCCATTGCGCAAAATTTCATGGTAGTAGTCACACAGGACCTCGAAGGCCTCTTTATGGTATTGAGTAAAAACCAGCGTGCCGGTTTCCGGGTCATAACGGTTGGTCTTGATCTCTTCCGTGACAAGCGCCGCAAGCCTGGCCCGCTCCTGGGCGGGAAGCTGCTCAAAGTCCTCTTGGGAAAATCCGCGGGCGGCATCAGGGGCGAGACCGTGATGCCGGGCAGCATTGATCGGACATGAAGACAGGCCAAAGCCTTAAAAACTGGCAAATGCGGACAGAAAAATGACGGAACAAAGCTTTAAAACCGCAAACACCATCCTTTACTGCAAAAAATGGGAACCAACCGTTGCGTTCTATCGGGACCGCCTCGGCCTGCCGGTAAATTTTTCAAACGACTGGTTCGTGGAATTTTGCCTGACCGACGGTTCAAGGCTGAGTATTGCGGATGAAAGCCGCACTTCCATCAAAAGCTGTGGCGGCGGCGGGCTCACCCTTACCCTGGAGCAAAAAAAGGAAGTAAAAGATATTGATTCGGTTCGGGCGGACATGAAAGAATCCGGCATTGCGGCCTCCGAAATAATCGATCACCCCTGGGGCGCCCGGGTGTTTTATTTTTATGACCCGGAAGGCCACCGGATAGAAATCTGGCAGAAGCAATAGTGCTGCTGAAAAAAAAGAAAGGAAGTATCGTTATGAATCCAACACAAAAAACCCTGATCAACCCGCCCGGAACCGAAAAAATATACCAGCGCATGCAGTTTTCCCAGGCGGTCTGCGCCGGCAGCATGGTCTGGGTTTCCGGCCAGGTCGGCGTTGATGAGCGCGGAAACCCCGCAGAGGGCATCGCGGCCCAGGCGCGGGCGGCATTTGCCAACCTGCAGCACGTTCTCGCCGAAGCCGGCGCCGCCCTGGAAGACGTGGTGGAGCTGGTCACCTATCATACTTCCATGAAGGAAATCAGGGAATTTGCAAAGGTCAAGGCCGAGTTTATTTCCGAAAATTTTCCGGCCTGGACCGCGGTGGGCGTAACCGAACTGGTGATGCCCGGGCTTTTGTGCGAAATCCGGGCCACGGCCGTCATCAAAAGCGGGGTTAAAGATCCAGACCGGTCCATTTAAGGCCTTGCGGGCCACCGCCGGGTTATCCCGGCAACCAATCATTTTGGTTTTCATTGCCGGCTCTGCCCCTGGAGCTTTTTTGCCGCAGCGATCAGAGCTTTTGCGGCGTCATCGATTTCCTGCGGGGTGCTCATGCGGCCCGTGCTCAAGCGAATGGTACCTCTGGCCCACTGCTGATCCATGGCCATGGCGGTGAGCACGTGGGAGACGGCAACCGTGTCGGAATGGCAGGCAGCCCCGGCTGAAGCGGCCACCGTGTCTTTGATGATATCCAGGAGACGGTTTGCTTCCAGGCCGTAAAATGAAATGCTGGAAGTATTGGGCAGGCGGTGCTCCGGGTGCCCGTTTATTTTGGATTCGGGAATTTCCCCGGTAACCGCCGCTTCCAGCCGGTCGCGAAGCGTCTGCATGTGCGCGGCGTTTTTCTCCAAATCTCTTTTCGCTGTTTCACAGGCTTTTCCCAGCCCCGCAATCATGGCCACGTTTTCCGTACCAGCCCGGCGGCCGCCCTCCTGGCCCGCGCCGTGGCAGAAAGGCTCAAGTGCCAGGCCCTCCTTGATGTACAGGGCGCCGATGCCTTTTGGGGCATAAAGTTTGTGGCCGGCCAGACTCAGCAGCGACACCCCCAGACTGGCCGGTTCGGTGGGTATTTTCCCCGCTGACTGGGCCGCATCCGTGTGCATGAGGATGCCGTGCTTTTCGGCAACCCGGGCAAGGGCTGCAACCGGCTCAATGGTGCCCACCTCGTTGTTGGCATGCATGAGCGAAATCAGGACGGTGTCGGAGCGGATTTCGGATTCAAGCCCGGCGGCCGAGACCCGGCCGGTTTCATCCACCGGCAGATAGGTTGCCTCAAAGCCCTGCCTTTCCAGAAACCGAAAAACTTCGAGTACCGAGGGATGCTCCACCTGCGAAGTAATGATGTGTCTGCCCCGGCTCCTGCAAAGCGCGGCTGCGCTTTTTATGGCATGGTTGTTGGATTCCGTGCCCCCGGAGGTGAAAAGGATTGCTTCCGGCCGGCAGCCCAGAAGACCGGCTACCTGGTCCCGGGCGGTTTCCACTGCCTGCCTGGGACCACTTCCGTAAGCGTGCGAGCTGGATGGATTGCCGAACTCGGTTTCCATAAAGGGCCGCATGGCTTCAATGACTTCCGGGGCATGCGGGGTGGTGGCATTGTAATCCAGGTAAACGGGAATCTGCATGGACATTCTATTATTTCAGGTGGTTAATCCCAACATAACTTCATAGTTTAAAGCCTTTGACTCAAAAACGCCTCCATCCTGCTTTGGTTCAGGGCCACCTTAAGCGGAACGCATTCGTTATCAAACAAAACACAGGTGGAACTTTTAAATTTATAGCCCTTTGCCTCTTCCGAGTCGATGCTGTGGATCCTTGTCTTCAGTTTCGGCCCGAATTTTTCCTGCATGTCCCTGGCTATACCGATAGCCTTTTTACAAGCGAGTCATCCGGGGTTTGCGCTGTGAAACACGACAAGTTCAGCCATCTTGGGCGCCTTCCTTCCTGATCTATTGATACGGGGGCCGGGCCGTGGCGGGCGCTTTCCGCTTCAGATGAGAGAAGCCGGAAAACGCCCGTTTTAAAACCACCTTTCAGCCGCCTATTCCACGATGCGGAAATGCACCCGACGGTTCTTGGACCAGGCTTCCGGATTATCGCCTTTTACAGCGGGGCGCTCTTCGCCATAGCTGACGACCTCCATTCGCTCTCCGGCGATTCCGGCCTCAACCATCTGCGCCTTGACCTGCCGGGCACGCTGTTCTGCCAGCCTCTTATTGAGATCTGCCGGACCGCGGCTATCCGAGTGCCCCTCGATGATGACCTTTACATCCGGATTCGCCTTCATCCATTCGGCTTTTTCGGCCACTTTTTTCAGACCCGGCCCGGCCAGCTGGTTTTCGCCCAGGGGAAAATAGATATCCTCTGAAACAAAACGTTTTTTCAACCGAGCCTGCTCGGCTTTTTTCTCAGCCATTTGTTCTTTACGGGCGGCTTCAGCTTTTGCCGCCTTTTCCGCGGCCCGTTTTTCTGCCGCCCGCTTTTTTGCCAGTTCGGCCTCTTTTTTCTTTTTGGCCAACTCAGCCGCTTTCGCCCGCTCCGCCTCTTTTTCCTTTTTGAGCGCCAGCGCCTTATCCGAGACCTCGCCCGCCAGCATTCCGGCTTTCATGCTTTTCTGGGCCGGCTTCTTTCCAATCCATATGCTGAAGGCCGCTTTTTTGAATTCATAGCCGGGTATCGTATCCTTTTTCTCCCCGTTTTTATAGACAGTGGTGCCAACATCGGGGATATATTCAATAAGAAACTTGTCATCATTGTAGACGAAATCTGAAAAGCAGGCTTTAAAGGCTTCCACCTCGTCCTTGATGGAACTGATATCCCCACCGGGCATGTTGCTTCGGAATCCGCTGTTAATGGCATTGATCACCATATCACTGCTGGCGACCACGGCATTGGTCACATGCATCAGGATGGCCATGGGCGCATCCGCCTCGACGACTGCCTGCCAGTCAGTTTCCTGTTCCTGGAGATAAAGCCCGGCAACGTATAACATCTTATCAAACACAACGCGTGAGCCGGTGCCGTTTAAAAGCAGAACGCTGTCCTCGGTTTCAACCACCTCCGGCACTTCCACGCCTTCGTATTCTCTGGCGGAAACCGTCATAACCGCCATTACCGTCACCATCATGCCAACCGCCGCGATCAGGATACCTTTTCTCATAGCAGACTCCTTTTAATTGATTTTTGATGCTTGCCGCCCGAAGCCTTACCAAGGCTTCCGGGGAACTTCCGGCCAGATCCTTCCGTTAATTCATTATCTGGTTGATTATCCAAGCAATTAGCGGCATCTGTCAACGGTTTTTAAGCAGGCCTTATTAAAAACGGTTATCACCGCAGGCCTCGTTTTCCCTCTGAATGCCCGGCTGACTCCCCCTGTTCAAGTTTCCTGCCTGTGCGCGGGAACCATGAGGACCGGGACGGTGGTGCACTTGAGCACGCGCTCGGCCACCGAGCCGAAATCAAAATGGCTTTCCCGGCCCTGGCTGGCCATGACCGCCAGGTCGATTTCCTGGCTTCCCATGAATTCCAGAATTTTCCTGGCCGGGTCTCCCACCGCCGTATGCCGGAAATACAGCGGGCAGGAGGAGAGAAACTTTTCACAGAGTTCATCCAGGCGCTTTTCCGCGGTCTCCTTTTCCCACTGCCGCATGCGCTCGAAGTCCGCCTGCGGGTCTGTATCTCCGTATGCCGCACCGAATGCCACGTATTCCTTTAACACGTAGAGGATGTGGACGGCGGCCCCGTATTTTTCGGCCAAAGAGGTCACAAAGGGCAGGGCGCCGGCCGCGTTTTCGGAAAAATCCGTGGGCCAGAGGATGTTTTTGATTTCAGCCATGATCGTTCCTCCTGTGGGTTAAGAACCTGTGTTTATTATATTTACGCATTTAATTGGATAAAAAAACTGAAAAAAACATACCAGGGCGGGCTCGGGATTTCAACTTTGAATGGCTCATTTTATCCGTCACGCCTACTTGCGGGCTCCTGTTGATCAATGAGGCCTGCGGCCATTTTTCTTGCACACCGATTGACGCTGCAATAAAATAAACGCTTACCTCCCTGCTTCACCCCGGCAGGGAGCAGGCCGGCAGCCATGCCATCTTCTTCAACAGCATTGCTGATATCGATGCCGGATTTTGTGATTTGTTGAAAGGCTGAGATAAAAGCGAGCGCATGGGCTCCCTGCCCTCTTGGCCCGGCAAACGATATGAAAGCATTTCAAAAGGCGGCACGAATAAGCCGGTAGGTCGCCGTCAGGGTCACCACGATAATTTTGCCGGGCATCATCAGCAGCAGGAGCGCGAATTTATGCCGGTTGATATTGTCGGAATAGGAAAATGGATTGTTCACCACCCCCCCCAGCCATCCCATATCTTTCCAGTCGACCTCAGGTGGTTGGAACGCCGCGCAAATGGCCACATAAATGCCCACAATGACCCAATACTTGGGGTTCAACGCTTCCGCCATCCTGGCGGTGGCCGCCTCTGCATCGAACATCGCGGGGTCGGCGCCTGCAAAGAGCGACGGGATGTGCACAAGCAGCAGGTATGGAATGACGACAAGCGCGGCGGAAACGAGCCAGAGTCCCAGGAATTTCAGCCAGATGTAAGGCGCTGGATTCGCTGTATTCGGTGTATCCCCGGAAAGCGGGATATCTGCACTTTCCTTTTTTTCAAGCTGTTCCCTTCCCCATCCGCAATGCTCGCAGAAAAACACCCGTCTTGTTTCCCCGGTGCCGGGGCGGCTTCGCTCTGTTTGTGTCAGGATTTGATTGCATCTGGGGCAGTTCATGGATCGGCCCTTTCCTGGCGGGTTCAATGCCTGGGAACGTGCTTTTGTTGATAGGATTTATAGCAAAATTCGGCTGGTATGTAAACACTTGAATCTCCCTTGATTTGGCGGGGGGGTCCAAAGCAAAGCGCGGGGAATGCCGGCAGGAAGGCCTGGGTTGCTGATATTGGCAAAAATATGGCCACAGATTGTGCAAAAATCAATGAAGGGGTCCGCATGCGCAAGGCCGGAAATATCAGTGATCAGCGCGGGCCTTTTTTCGCAGGACGAGGGTTCGACCGGAACGGGGGCGCGGCCTCTGACAGGCTGGGCGGATTAAATGGAAAGACCGCTTATCCATTCGGCGCTGCATTCGGCTATCTCCTGCCATCCCGGTTCTGCCACGACCCAGTGCGCGTGATTTTCGAATTCCTTATAGGTCGCGGCAGACCCATGCCTCTTTGCCACCTGACGGATTATCGATGCCGGCGTGATCCGGTCTTGGCCCCCGGCAATCACCAGCACAGGGCAGGTGACCTTGGCCGGATCCACCCGGGCCGCCCCCTTTGCATCAAGGAACCAGAACCCGATTTCAAATGCGGCCCGCCCGGATTCGTAGACCAATCTGTCATAGGTCGCCTTTTGCGCTTCAGGATTCAAGAGGTGCAGCATGCTGTATGTCGCGGCCTTGAACGACAATCGGATCGGCTTTTTCCAGAACCCCCATTTTGTCATTATCCCGAAAAAGCTCCGAGCCACAGAGGGCTTTAAAGCGGTGATGCTGCCCGCAGGCGGCGCCGGCGTCATGAGGACAAGCGCCCTTGCCAGTCCCCGGGCGCCGAGTATCTGCGCAAGCAGCCCCCCCATGGAATGGCCGATCAAAACAGGCTTTACGCCGAGCGTTTCGATTTCCTGCTCCAAATCCTGGGCATAATCAAGGAGGCTGGTCGTCCCGAGTCCCGGATCAGGGGTATCGCGGGGGTCCATATCGTGGTGCCGCAGCGTTGTGGCAATACAAGTAAAACCCCTGTCTTCAAGGAACCGCCTATGCTTTTCCCAGTACCATCCCCCGCCCCACATACCATGAATAAAAAAGATTGTCTCAGCCATCGCCCCGCCCTCCCTTGATAATCCTGCATTTTATTCGAATCGGGTATCCCTTTTAAATAATAACCGGCACAGCCCGACAAGCAAAATTTTTTCCTGAAAATCAGGGCGTGTGGCGCATTGGAGTTAAAAATCCTTGCCATGAATTTATTTCATATGATTATAATGGGATAATCGGGATCGCCCCCCGCCCCGAATACTTTTCTGTGAAGCGGCCTTGAATTTCTTTTCCAAAGGCGCTATTTCTGTCTACGGCAAAGTACAGGAGACCGCTGTCAAGACCGTCTCCGGCAAAAGTCAGGAAGTGCTTCCATCCTTCTCCAGACAACAGCGCGAACAGAGCGAAGGCGGGCATAAAAACTGACCGCTAATCCCCGATCGCCAAAACCGGCGGGAGGCATAAGACCCATCCGAATGCGTGGTGCCATAAGATGTTCAGAAACCTTCCCATCCGTTTCAAACTCCTGATCTTTTATTCGATTTTGTTCACCCTGTCGCTGTCTCTGGGCAGTACCTTTATTTACATCATTGTCCAGAGAACCATCACGGCCAATATTGAAAATGAACTCGAGAACACGACCCAGGCGATTTTGAACATGGTCAGGACCGCCGCCGATGTGTCGATCAAAAACCACCTGCGCGCCATTGCCGAGCAGAATCTGGATACGGCGCAGCACTATTACGACCGGTACCGGAAGGGGCGGATTTCGGAGGAAAAGGCGCGGCAGTTGACGGCTGAATTGTTTCTCAGCCAGACCATCGGCAAGTCCGGCTATATATACTGCCTCGACAGTTCCGGCGTTGTTTTGTTCCACCCGGCGGATGAACTGGTCGACGAGAGCGTGGCCCAGCACGAGTTCGTCCAGGACCAGGTGGTAATGAAAGAAGGCTACATCGAATACCAGTGGAAAAATCCGCGGGAAAACCGAATGCGGCCCAAAGCGCTTTACATGACCTATTTCGAGCCTTGGGACTGGATCATTTCGGTAACCTCCTACAGAAGAGAATTCAAGGATGTGGTCAATGTGGACGACTTCAAGGACAACATCCTGAAATTCAAATTCGGTGAAACCGGCTACTCCTTTGTGATGGATAAAACCGGCACGGCCCTGATCCACCCGAAACTGCAGGGCATCAATATTCTGGAAGATCAAATGCTGCCGGGTAAATATTTCGAAACCATGTGGGAACAGAAGCGGGGGAAGCTGATATACCCGTGGCGGAATCCGGGTGAAACCCGGGAGCGGGATAAGCTGGTGATGTTCAATTATATCCCGGACTACGACTGGCTTGTCGCTTCTTCGAGCTACCTGGATGAATTCTACCGGCCGCTGCACACCATCCGCTACCTGATGCTGTTTACCTTCGCCATCACGCTTTTCCTGATTATCGCCCTGACCTTCAGGCTCAGCGCATCGATAACCAAACCATTAAAAAAACTGATGAACCATTTCAACCAGGTCAGTGAAACCAGTTTCACCACCCGGATGCAGTGGGATTCAAAAGATGAAATCGGCCAGCTGGCTTCCTATTTCAACGGTTTCATGGACCAGCTGGAACGCTACAGCAACAGCTTGAAGCAGGAGATACAATCGCGCCGGCAAATGGAGACCGATCTGCGCATGAGTGAGGAGCGCTACCGTTCGGTTACGGAGGCGACGCCGGACCCGATTGTCGTCTACAACATGAAAGGGGAGGTGATCTTCCTCAACCCCGCCTTTACCCGGGTGTTCGGCTGGACGATTGACGAATGCATCGGCAAGCGAATGGACTATTTCGTGCCGGATGAAAACTGGCCGGAAACCCGCAGCATGATCAAGGCCGTCCAGTCCGGGCAGACGCTTTCACTTATTGAAACCCGCCGCTACAGCAAGCGCGGCGACATCGTGCCGGTCACCATCAGTGCGGCGACTTACAGGGGACCGCACGGGGGGCTGGCGGGCACCATCGTTATTTTAAGGGATGTCACCAAAACCATGCGCCTCCGAAAACAGATCATGGATATCTCCGAGCGGGAGCGGCAGAAGTTCGGCCTGGACCTCCATGATGACTTAAGCCCGCATTTGATCGGCATTCAGGGGCTCTGCACGGTGCTTGAGGCCAATCTTGGGGAGGAGTCTTCTCTCCAGGCCCCGATGGCCGCGCAAATAAACGCGTTGATCGGAGATGCCATTGAAAAAATCCGGGCCCTGGCCAGGGGGCTCTGCCCGGTGCAGCTTGTTTCCCGGGGGCTTTTTACGGCATTGGACGACCTGGCCGCCAGGACCGCGGCGACCTCGGGTAAACGGGTGCAATTCCGGGGGGACGAACCATTTGATTTAAGCGACAATATTGTGGCCACCCACCTGTATTTCATCGCCCAGGAGGCGGTCACCAACGCTGTCAAACATGCCGGGTGCGACCAGATCGTGATCGAGCTGAAAACTGAGGGCCAGACGGTGCTTCTGACAATTGCGGACAACGGGCGGGGGTTGGATAAAAATGACGCCTCAAACGGAATTGGATTGCAAATCATGGAGTATCGGGCAAAAATGAGCGGGGCGACCATGCGGGTCGCCACCCAAAAAAACCATGGCAGCACCATTGAAGTGCTGCTGCAAAGCCAGCTGAAATTGAATTAGAGCCGCCCCATCATGGACAGGAATGCTGAAAAAGGCCCGTACCGGATATTTATCGTTGACGATCATCCCGTGTTCTGCCTGGGAATGACGCAGTTGATCAACAAGGAATCCGATCTGGAGGTCATCGGCAGTGAAGAGACCGCCGCCGCCGCCATTGAAGTGATCGAGAAGATGCCGCCCGACCTGGTCATCGTGGATATATCGTTGAAGGACAGTGACGGCATCGACCTGGTCCGGGAGATCAGCCTGCGGTACCCGGATCTGCCCATGCTGGTGCTGTCCATGTACGACGAGTCCTTGTACGCCGAGCGGGCCATGCTCGCCGGCGCAAGCGGCTACATTATGAAACAGGAGGCCGTCCCCGTGGTGGTCAAGGCCATCCGGCACGTGCTGGACGGAAACCTTTACGCCAGTGAAAAACTGAAGGAAAAAGTGTTTCAGCGGATGGTTTCCAGAAAAAAGCGGCCGGATGACAAGTCCCCGCTCGAGCAGCTCACAAACAGGGAACTGGAAGTCTTCCGCCTGATCGGCAACGGTCTTTCCACCAAGGAGATCACCGAGCAGATGCATGTGTCCCAAAAGACCGTGGGCACCTACAGGGAAAACCTCAAAAACAAGCTGGGGCTCAAACATTACACCGAGCTGGTGAAGTTTGCGGTGCACTGGTCCAGGCAAATGGAAAAGTGACGGCAGCCTTGACCTTACTTTCCTTCAAGCCCTCCCCAACCTTCCGATTCTGCCTTTTTCAAAGAGGGTTACCGGAATTCTAGGTTATCAACCGATATTCCCCTCCCCTTTTTAACCGACCCCCCCTCAGGTTATCCGCGATTGAATTTTCCGCAGTGGACCGATTGTCTATTGGCTCCGGTCCGATTACACTCCAGCCAGCGTTTATCCTTTTAAACGCCGTTTCTATCGACAGCCAAACCAAACAGGAGGTAAGCCATGACAGTCCCCTCGGTAAACAAGCATCTGCTGAGCCCGGTCAATTTTCTAAACCGGAGCGCGGCGGTTTTCCCGGATAAAATTGCGGTCGTCAACGGGGCCGAACGATTCACCTATGCCCGGTTCCAGGAACGGGTCCTCCGGCTGGCCAATGCCCTGAAGGCCAAAGGCATCGGCAAAGGTGACAAGGTGGCCTTTATCTGCCCCAACATACCGCCCATGCTCGAAGCCCATTACGCGGTGCCCATGCTCGGGGCGGCCCTGGTGGCCATCAACATCCGCCTCTCCCCCGGTGAAATCGAATACATCATCAACCATTCAGACGCCAAGGCCTTGTTTGCCGACAACGAATTCGCCCAGGCCATATTGCCGGTGATGGACCGGCTGGAAAACCTCGAGCTGGTGGTCAATATCTGCGACGCCGGTGATGCCATGCCGTTGAACGGCCCGGATTATGAATCGTTTATTGCTGCAGCCCCGGCAGATCCCGTGGAAAACGCCATCGATGAGGAATACGACCTTTTGACCATCAACTACACCTCAGGGACGACGGGCCGTCCCAAGGGGGTTATGTACCACCACCGGGGGGCGTATCTCAATGCCCTGGGCGAGCAGCTCGAGTTCCACACCGATGCCGACACCATCTACCTGTGGACCCTGCCCATGTTCCACTGCAACGGCTGGTGTTTCACCTGGGGCGTTACGGCCGTCGGTGGAACCCACGTCTGCCTGCGCAAGGTGGTGCCTGAAGAAATCTATAAGATCGTCAGGCAGGAGGGCGTCACCCACCTCTGCGCCGCGCCGACCGTTTTGATCGGCATGTCGGCCTATGCCGTGGAAAATCAAATCAAGCTCGACAAACGCCTTGAAATCATGACCGCGGGCGCGCCCCCGGCACCCACGGTGATTCAGAACATGGAAAGCGTGGGCGCCAATATCACCCAGACCTACGGTCTCACCGAGGTCTTCGGCCCTCACAGCGTGTGCCAGTGGCAGAGCAAATGGGACGGGCTGAGTCCGGAGGAAAAGGCCACCTACAAGGCCCGGCAGGGGGTGCCCTACATCGTTGCCGAGCACATGGATGTGCTGGACCCCCAAACCATGGAGCCGGTGCCCCGCGACGGGATGACCATGGGCGAGATCGTCATGCGGGGCAACAACGTGATGCTGGGCTATTACAAGGACCCTGAAGCGACTGCCGAGGCCTTCCGCGGCGGCTGGTTCCACAGCGGCGACCTGGCGGTGATGCACCCGGACAACTACGCCCAGATCATGGACCGGAAGAAAGACGTGATCATCAGCGGCGGCGAGAACATCTCCACCGTGGAGGTCGAAAGCGTTCTCTATAAACACCCGGATATCATGGAAGTGGCGGTGGTGCCGATTCCCGATGAAAAATGGGGGGAAGTGCCCAAGGCCTTTGTCGTGCCCCGCCCCGGTTCGAATCCGGATGCCAAATCGATCATCGATTTCTGCAAGGAAAACCTGGCCCGTTTCAAGGCCCCGAAGGCGATTGAATTCGGGGAACTGCCCAAGACCGCGACCGGAAAAATCCAGAAATACAAACTCCGGGAAAAAGAGTGGGAAGGAAGAGCCCGCATGGTCAACTAGTGCACGGTTTTAAGTAAACAGGTGCCTATTCAAAATTTTTTAAAGGAGAAAAACATGTCTTTTTCGATCTATAAACGCAATGACGGCGAAGAACAGCCGTATTGGCCCCTGGGTCCCTTCAAGATCCGGCTTCCGCTGGTCCACTACCGGTGGGAATGGGTGGAATTCGCCCAGGCCCTGATCCTGTTTGTCGTGACCCTGGCCATGATACCGCTGCTGGAGAAATACCTGGGCCTGTCCTATGAAGTGGCCCTGGCCTATGTGTTTATCTGCGGCATCGGGTTCATGCTGCCGGCATTGCTGGGGGTGCCCATGGTGCCCGGATGGATTACCCCGGCCATCCCGGTCGTGCTGCTGTACTTGTCGCAGTTCGAGCCCGGGCCGGAGGCGATCCAGGCCCTGGTGGCCCTCCAGTTGATCGTGGCGGCCATCTTTTTCATACTGGGAATCACCAAGTTGAGCAGCAAGGTGGTCAAGAACGTGCCCCCGTCCATTAAAGCCGGCATCCTTTTGGGCGCCGGCGTTGCCGCCTTTATGGGCGAGCTCAAGATGGGGGGGCGCATCCCCGCCACCCCCATCGCCTTGGGCCTTGGGTCCCTGCTCTGCCTGTATATGCTCTTTTCGGTTTCATTTCTGAAGCTTCGGGAGAAAAACCGCTTCGCCGGGCTTTTGGGAAAATACGGCATGGTGCCGGCCATGATTTTCGCCATCGGGATCGGCATGCTGGTCAAGGAGTACCCCCTGCCGGCTATCGAGTTCGGCATCACGATCCCGGCCTTTGCCGAAATGTGGCACTACCTGCCGTTTACGGTGGGGTTTCCGGGCGTCGATCTGTTCATCAAGGCCATTCCGACGGCCATTATCGCCTACATCATTGCGTTCGGGGACGTCATTGTCGGCACGGTGCTGGTCAACACCGCTTCCAGGGAGACACGGCCGGATGAAAAAGTCGACACCGACGTGGACCGGATTCACATAGTGACCGGCCTTCGCAACATCCTGCATTCCTTTTTCGCCCCCTACCCGGGCCTGGCCGGACCGATCTGGACGGCGGTGACGGCTACGGTGGCCGATCGCTACAGGCAGGGCCGAAAAGCCATGGATTCCATCACCAGCGGCTCCGGGACGTTCTGGGTGGCGGGATTCATCGCCCTGTTCATTCTGCCGCTGGTCAGCTTTTTCAAGCCCTTTCTGCCCATCGGCCTGTCGCTGACCCTGGTGGTGACGGGCTATCTGTGCATCATCACCGCCTTCAAACAGATCCAAGACGCCGCGGAACTGGGTGTGGCCGGCACCATGGCCATTGTGCTGGCCATTCACGGTGCGGCGTGGGGACTGGGGGCCGGCGTGGTCCTGCACATCCTGCTGGAACGCAAGCTCTTTGCATTCCCCGAGGAGCCGGCGCCGGAAGCGGCTGCCCCCGCGGAGGCGGTAATCAAGGCGAAATTGACACCCTAAAAATCCGGCGGGAAAAGCCTGTTACGGACCTCAACCCGCCTTTACGCCAAAGAAAGTTTATCCCAGAATGCCCGTTCACCATCGCTTGCCGGTGTTGGACGGGCATTTGTCCCGGACCCCGATCTCCCCATCTTTAAGGCTTGACATCATCCCTCATCGTAGGGCGGACCAAGCGAAGCGTGTCCGCCTCCAAGAGACAACGAAGACCCGCTTTGCTTTGACGAAAAGGCGAACACGCTTCGCTTGGTCCGCCCTACGATAGCTACGAATGCTTCGGGAGCCCCGCGGGCTTGCTCCGCAACATGTCTATTGAATACTGCAAACATTAATATTTGGATGAAAGCAAAGCCATTATAGCCCGGTAGGGAAAAAACACAAGTGCCGGAAGAATCACACAGATGGTGGGCGCATAAACCCCTCATTCGGCCAGTGCACGGACCAGTTCCCGGCAGAAATCCGGGATATCGGCCACCACCCGGCCCCACACCAGGTTGCCCTCCCGAAAGGCGGGCGCATCCACCCATCCGGCGCCGGCGTTTTCCATATCATCTTTGATGCCCACGCTTCCGGTGACCTTTTTGCCCTGGCAGATGCCGGCACTGGCGGCCACCCAGCCGGCATGACAGATGAACCCCAGGATTTTGCCCTGGTCATTCATGGCCCGGATCAGCTTTAGAATACCCGGGTCCCGCCGCAGCTTGTCCGGCGCCCAGCCGCCGGGGACGATCAGCGCATCCAATTGCTCAGCCGCAACCCCATTCGCATCCACATCGCTGGTAGCTTCCAAACCGCCGCTCTTGCTAGGATAGGTCTTGCCCGCCTGGGTGCCGATGACTTTAACGCGAGCCCCTTCCTCGTTCATGCGCATATAGGGCACCCAGAACTCCAGGTCCTCGAACCCGGGTGCCACAAGAATGCCGATGGTTTTATCCTCAAGCCGCATCTTCGCCTCCTTTTTTTAATTTTGGATGAACTCTTTAAAAAAATTAATCGGCACAGCCCGACAAGCAAAAATTTTTATTTACCAATCCAAGGAAAATAAAATGCTTGACTTTTAACTCCGGGGTTCTAATGTAATTTTATGTAAAGGCCAAACCAATTGTGAAATTGGGACGGAAAGTCACGGGTCTCTTCTGCGCTGGGAATCCTATCTTTTTGGGGTGAAAGACAGCCGGACTGCCATTTAATGGCAGTCCGGCTTTTTTTATTTTCCGCGCCTCTGTTTCGGGTCTTACCACAGTATAGAAAGGGGGGAGTCATGTATTCAATCAAATCTATCAAACTCTGGCGGTGGCTTGTGTTTTCAGCCGCACTCATTTTTCTCGCCTCATTTTTGACTCTGCTCGGTTGTGACAGCGTCGGAGGGGGTGGCAACGACGACGTGGAAGAGGACGAAATCTTTGAGGGCGGCGGCGGGACCGGCGCGGAAAACGCCGTCACTTTCTGGCGCTATTACGGTCCGCTGGATATGAGCGAGGTTGGGGACAATCAATCAGTGATTGTCTCCGAAGACGGGGGCTTTATCGCATGCGGCTGGAAAGGGACCGATTTTGCATTTGAAAACCGGGATTATTTTATACTTAAGACCGATTCCCAGGGCAATGAACAGTGGCGCTTAACAAATCCGCTGCCGGATCAACAGAACCTGAAAGATATCCGCCAGGCGGCGGACGGCGGAGCAATCGCCGTGGGTTTCACCGGCCGGGACGCGGATCGGGATATATTGGTGGTCAAGACTGATAAAGACGGAAACTTAGAATGGTCGCATACATATGATGCCGGCCGGTCTGAGTATGACCACGGCAGCGGGGTGGCTGTAATCGGGAATGGGTATGCGGTCTGCGGTGTAGCCAATGCCCATGATTACTGGTTTTTCAAGCTCGACAGGGACGGCAATAAGATAACGGGGTCGGATCGTTTTTTTTCATTTCCGGGAAACAGCCACACGTATGCAATGGAAAAAACCCATGACAATGGATTTGTTATCACCGGCATCGCCCCCCCTCACAGCGTTGCTGCCGTCCGAGTGGATGAAGATGGCGATGAAATCTGGCGCGGCTTATATGGGACGGGCATTGGATACGCGGTTTGTCAACTGCCCGCCCCGGACAACGGGTTTGTCGTGGCAGGTGCCACGCCGCCATACGCAGAAACGGAATCCGATGTTATTGTCATCAAAATCGATGATTCCGGCAATGAAGTCTGGCGCAAGGTTTTCGGCGGCGCAGACATGGACATCGGCTACGGTGTGGCCGCCTCCCCCGCGGGTGAGTGCATCGTCGTGTCGGATTCCCGCTCCTACACCACCCAGGCACAGACAACCAAAAACGATTTCTATATGATCAAGCTCGACGCGGGCGGCAAAATCATCTGGCAGAAAGTCAAGGGCTTCTCCCCCTATTACGCCGAAGCGCCCTACGACATTGCCATGACGCCGGACGGGGGCTTCATCATTACCGGCCACGCGCTCAGTATGAACCTGCTGGCCAAGTTTGACAAAAACGGGGATACCATTCATCTGGGGGACAATGATTTTACCTTTACCGTAACCGAAACCACGGGCCTCATCCATATGGGCAATGCCCGGTGGGTAGCCGAAATATCAGGGGAATTTGTTTCCCTGCCCATTGAAATCGGCGCCTTTCCGCTTGACCTGCTGCTCGATACCTTAGCCGGCATGCCGGTGTCGGACTTGTGCGAAAGGGGCGGGCAGTACGCGTGGAACAAACCCGTTACCGCGCCCGTTGCCGCGGGCGACGAATATATCGTGACCTTCAGTGCATGCGAAAGCGGTCCGGCGGATGACCCCGCAACCTACAACGGCACCTTCACCATAACGGTCGCGGCGGTTTCCGGCGATCTTGCAACGGATAATTACGACGTTCGCATGGTCATCGATCCGATTGATTTCATTTTCTCTGATGACGTAGGCGAGGAGAGATATGCCGGCGGCTTGACCTATTCCAGAACATCAAGCGACGGCGGTTTCATCGAGCAGGTCGCAACTGCCGGCAAGAATTTAACCTTTACGGATGACGATGGATCGGCGGAAACCCTGACCCAGCTGGATCTCAGCGCGACCCGGTCCGAAACAGCCGGTTTTTCAATCGGAAGCCCCGGCCAGTATGCGATATTTAATACCGACCAATTCACCGGGCCCTTAAAAGTGAGCATTGAAACGCCGATTTCGGGCCTTGACATCGATGAACCGGAATCCGGGAAACTCCGGGTCGAGGCCCAGGACGGCAGCAGCCTGACGATAACATTCGACCAGGGAACTGCCTTGATTGAAGTGGATACAGACGGCGATGGCACGATTGACGGCGACCTGGAAACGGATTGGGTGGATGTCGACTGATGCGCCCATTACTGCCGCCCCTGCCCCCTCTGTTGGAGGAGGGGCGGAGTTTCCCTGGGGTCGAATGAAAAACGCTCGCGTGTTTTCGCTCACTAGTCGCTTTGCCGGACTTACCGGAAAAACTAGCCGGATTATTTTCAAGCCTGGCGAAGAAAAAATCCAACTGCATTTTGTGGCAAGAGGTTGGAAAACCAATATTTTCTTTAATTTCAGACAGCGAAAATTATTGCAAAAGAACCCACCCTCATCAATTCCAGGGGCACCTCATTTATATGGTTCCGTCATTTATTCTTTACGGAATTATTATTTGCGGCCAATGCAAAAGCGAGAATAAGTACTAACCCCCCTATCAATATAATATTACCACCATCTCCACTTGCAATATATTCAGTTGTGTTTTCAGAATCCAAGGCATCGAATTTATAATATTCTGCTTGTGAGATAGGAACTGGAGCCAAGTTGGCTTCAAACGAAAAAGCATTACCTTGGCTAGCTATGAATAAACAGAGGCACAAAATCAATATCATCATTCTTTTCATCACTCTTTCCCTCCTTGTCTGAATATTCGAATATTATGTGCCTGAATCTGCTATTCTGTGCCTGAATCTGCATCGTACAAAATAGCGGCAACTACTAAACTAAAGACAACAAGCAAAGGAACAAGAACATCATCTCCACTTGCAATATATTCAGTTGTGTTTTCAGAATCCAAGGCATCGAATTTATAATATTCTGCTTGTGAGATAGGAACTGGAGCCAAGTTGGCTTCAAACGAAAAAGCATTACCTTGGCTAGCTATGAATAAACAGAGGCACAAAATCAATATCATCATTCTTTTCATCACTCTTTCCCTCCTTGTCTGAAAGTAAAAAAAGCTCTATTTTATCTAAATGATTTAAGTTAAACAATTAAAAAAGCTTATAATTCTTTTGGGACAATTAAAATAAGCAAATTATTCGTTTGGTGCCAGGAATCAATAAAATCCTCATTCTTTATTTCAATTAGTCCAGAATATGGATCGTTTAATATCAATTTTTCATCCCCGTACCCTCTTATCACTTGATAGTGCCTATCATATCGATTTAATAATTTAGTAGTTTGAATAACGATTAAAGGTCTTCCTTTATCTATATTGGCATATATCTCCTTTTTCGTCCCTTTAATTTTAAAAAAATAATAATCACCAAGAGATTCAACAAAAGTTCTCATTTTTTTTGTTGATAAACCTTGGTTACGAATACCAACCCTATCAATTCTTTGACTGCTTGGAATATCATTATAGTATTCAAAAATCATTTTTAAGCATGCTATTCCGCAGGCATTTCCTGATTCCTGATAATTTATGGGTACAGGCAATTTTATATCACTACCATTGAAATTATATTGATTCCAAAGAGTTCCTGATTTGAAAAACATTCCTTGAGAGTTATAGTAATTTCCTGATGAACACGAAAAACAAAAAAGAGTTGGCAAACAAACAATAATACATAATACTTTAACTGCTCGCATCAAAATACCTAAGTCTAGTTAAAAATAAATAAAAGATGGATCATGTACTCCATAACCAAAGTCAAACAATTCAGGCGGCAATTCCGCAATTCCGCACAGCAAGCGATTGCATTAAATATCTGAACAAACATCAATGGCCCGAGGGCTTTATATGCCCTGAATGCAGTCATTACAGGGCTACAATTGTCAGTACCCGAAAAGTTAACCAGTGTAAAAGGTGTCACCATCAAGCCTTAATGACTGCTGTCATAGTCGCTGTTGAAGCCCGGCCCAAAGGCCGCGGGCATGTGGCCATGCTAAAGCCTCAGGCGCTCAGCTTCAAGGACACCCGCAAATTTCGTGTCCTGTATATCCAACACCCATTTAAACCGATATCTCGCTGAATTCCCTTATAGGTATAACCGTCGGTTTAAAGGGCGCCGTGAAACAGCTTTTGCTGGAAAAACGTCTCCATACAACAAAATCCGCTTAGGAAGGGGCACCGGAGTTTCCTGGAAAATCAGCCCGCATCGCGGCATAACGTTTCTCTGCTTTGTGGCCCTGATGGTGATCGGCCTGATCGAAAGAGCGGTGCGCAAAAAAAAATGGCCGAGGAAGCCATTAAATCACTGCCGATTCTTTCCAAAAAAAACGCCAGGCCCACCGGGAACAACCTTCGCTGCCTGTTTAGAACGTCCATCTGTCGCAACTTTTTATCAAAGATCATCTGGTCAAGCTGATATTAAAATGTCTGCAAGAAATACACGTTGAGATTCTTCGCCTTCTGGGCGTTCCGGCTTTCGTAAATTAAAGCCTTGCCGATGAACCAGTAACAAAAACACGATATATTATCGACTAAAACATAAATAAACTTTTATCTTTAATCATGCGAAATATATGTTTAAAGATAGAGTCAAGTCAATTCATTTTTTGATCCAGTAAAAAATACTGTATAACTACTCTTTCGCACCGTTCCGTTGGGGGAGGCCGCATTCGTAAGTGCTTAACGAACTCCCTATACAGCCGGCAGAGCGATCTGGTAAGGAGAAAGGTTCTGTGGCAGCAGGCATCTATAATTCTCATCGGTTTTCAGCTATCGGCAGTTGATCAAAGAGGTAATGCAGGTAACTAGGGCGTCAGGCCAATTGCTCAAGGCATAATTTACAGCTTTACCCCGAAGCCCTTTTGGCGCTGTATGGCCTGATAAACCGTTCAGACTGATTTTTAACCGGTAGTTTTTTAATATTATTCAAAAACAAGAAGTCATCGCGCGGGTCTGGTCATCCACCCATTAAAAGGCGACCCCGCCACCAATCTTACACCACTCAGGCAAATACAACCAAAAACGATTTCTATATGATCAAGCTCGACACGGGCGGCAAAACCCTCCGGATTGGGCGGATGTCGACTGATGCGCCCATTACTGCCGCCCCTGCCCCCTCCTTTACAAACCCCGGCGGATTTTCTAATATACAAAGGCAACCCCAAAAATTAACAATTGCCAATGGAGGCCGACACCAGCCTGATGAAGATTTTAGACAACCTGCAGCCGCGGATGAACGCCGCGGAGATTCAAAAACGCCTGCACCTGGAGGCAGACAGCCGGGAATGGCAGGATGTGGCGGCCATGGCAAAGCAGGCGGCCGACCTCATCCGGCCCAAATGCGCGTACAAAGCCTGCTATATTCAGCAAAAGGAAGATGATGCGGTCATCATCGAAGGCGTGCGCCTGCAAAGCCGGGTGCTCAGAAAAAACCTGGATTCCGCGGAACGGGTGTTCCCCTTTGTCGTCACCATCGGGGCGGAACTGGAGGAAGCAGCCCGGGCCCGGGAGGATTATCTCGAACAATACTATCTGGACACCATTGCCAACGTGGCCCTGCAGGATGCCATCCAAAACCTGCGTAACCGCCTGCAGGATCAGTACCGGATAGACACGCTTTCCTATATGAACGTGGGCTCGCTCGAGGACTGGCCCCTTTCCCAGCAGCGGCCCTTGTTTTCCCTGCTGGGCGATGTGGAGGGCGCCATCGGGGTACGGCTTTCGCCAAGCATGCTGATGCACCCCGGGAAAACGGAGTCGGGAATATTTTTCCCCACGGAAGTCACCTTTTTTAACTGTCAGCTCTGCCCGCGCAAAGGATGTCCTTCCCGAAAGGCGGATTTTGACAGGGAAATGGCCCGTGAGTACGGATTGGCGGAGGAATAGCTGTAAATCGCATTAATCACCGTTATTCTTCTGAGCGTTTTGACGCAGCCATTCTGCCAGATCCGACTCTTTAAGCT
>CAZNSO010000015.1:0-25551 GCA_964575805.1 uncultured Desulfobacteraceae bacterium | reverse complement strand
TTATTCTTCTGAGCGTTTTGACGCAGCCATTCTGCCAGATCCGACTCTTTAAGCTCCCCCCTGGCGCATTTCAAAAACATTATGACCCGTTCAGCCGGAGAGGCCGTCAGGCTATACCCGTTTAGCTCTAAAAACAGCCGGGTTACTGTATAGGCCGTGCGTTTGTTGCCGTCATAAAAGCCATGGTTCTGAACCAGGGCGAATCCATAGGCGGCGGCCAGATTAACGATATCGAAGCGATCTTCATAAAGAGCAATTGTTTGCGGCCGGTTTACCGCACTTTCGATAAGGCCGCGGTCCCTGATGCCGGGCATGCCGCCATGGTCGCCAATCTGGCGGTCATGAATGGCCAGCACCGTTTCGAGCAGAATCCATCGACAGGTCATTTTTTGGATAATTCCCTTAGAATATCCCGGTCTTCATTCATGATTTTCTCCGCCGCATCCATCTGGACTTCAAATTCCTCGTTATAAGGCGTGATCCGGAACCCGTCCCTGGTGTCCGTCAGGTAGATGGTCTCTCCTTCCCCGACTTTTAGCTTGGCCAGTATCTCCCTGGGCAGGACAAGGCCCACCGAATTCCCGATTTTTCTTAGCTTTATTGCATGCATGAGGACATCCTCCCGTGAATTTGTTCATACGATTGTAATAACAATCTTCCGATTCGTCAAGCCAATCCCTGTTAATATGCTCGCACCTAATCAAATTCCCGCGGACAAACGGAAAATAACGCTATCCTGCCCGCTCAAACGCCCCAACCGACCCCCAAAACACCGGGTGCTTGAAACCGCAACACCGGGTGTGGCAACTGGCAACACTTATAACCACTCAAAAAAATTATAAAATCTTTAAATATTATAAAAAAGCAGGGATCCGGCCGGTGCAATTGGCCACACAGGCCGGCGGCTTGAATTACCGGGCAATTATCTTCAAATATTTTTACTATAATTTCAGATAGTTAAAAAAACAAACGATGGCACCTGTCTTGCAATACATGTTTCCGGAAAAAGCTGATATGGCTTTTTATCCCCAAAAAAGCAAACCTTTAAAAAGGGAGGGACGGAGACATGGCACGACATTCAAGCCAGAAAGCCGTGGCCGGCTTCCAGGTGCTGGAAGACGAATGCGTCTGGATGAAAGCCGGTGTTGTGAGCTTTCGCAAGTGCGACAATGATTATGACTGCACGGCCTGCCCGTTTGACCGGGCCATGCGGCGGAGCATGAACCAACAGGACAGAGAGCCCGGTATTGCCGGGGCGGCAGGATTTGGCGAGCAGCTGAAAACTCTGCATGACGGCGGCAGTCGGCCCTGCCGGCACTACTTGACGGGCCGCGTGGCATCGCCCAAAATCTGCACCCAAAACTATGAGTGCCGGCACTGCGAGTACGACCAGATGCTTGATGAGCTGGATCTGATCGACGATATCGCCCCGCCCGCCTGCCGGATGGTCGCCGGCTACCGGGTGGCGGATGCGTATTACTTTCACCGGGGCCACACCTGGGCCCGGTTTGAGCACAGCGGCCGCACCCGCGTGGGACTGGACGACTTTTTCGCCAAGCTTTTCGGGGTTCCGGATAAACTGGAGATGCCGGCGCTGGGGGCGAAAGTCCGGCAGGGGAAGCCCGGGTTTTCCTTTTCCCGGGATCATCATGGCGCCGAGGTGCTGGCCCCGGTGACGGGCCGTGTGCTGGCGGTCAACCATAACGTCAGGGCGCATCCGGAAATCAGTCACCAGGACCCCTACCGGAACGGCTGGCTCTTTATCGTGGAGCCGGATATGCCCCGGCGAAACCTGAAGCAGCTGTTTTTCGGCAGGGAGTGCGACGGCTGGATCGAGCAGGAACAGCAGCGGCTGATGCAGCTTCTCGGACCGGAATACCAGCGCCTGGCAGCCACCGGCGGCCAGCCCGTGGCGGATTTGTTCGGCAATGTCCCGGAAATCGGGTGGGAGCGAATTGTGCGCACATTTTTGCATACTGAAGCAGAATAAACGCCCTATCGCTCCGCTGCAATTCCCATGCGACGGCAGGCCTCTTGCAGAAACCGCCGGCAGTAGGAACAGTAGTTTAAGGCAATGGCATCCAGGGTTTCGACGGCGCCGGAGAAATGCATCAGGCATTGGGGGTCCCGGCAGTGAAAGAGGTTGAACAGGTGACCGAGCTCATGGAGCGCGACTTTGGCGGCGCGTTCATAAAACTGCGAATCCGGCGCCGGCAGGCCGTCTTCCAGGTACTGCAGCCGGTACAGGGAGATGACCGCAAAATTGCCCCCCTGCTGCGCCTCGCCAAACACGTGCGTAAAAATGGGGACAAACAGGTCGCCTTCAACCAGGCCGATGATTTTCGGGCAATCCGAAACGCACCGGCGCTCAAGATATCCAATCAGCCGGGCGGCATCATATTGAAGCCGCTTTTTGTCCAGGCACTCAGGCGGCAGTGCAAGGGCGGGAAGGCGGCGGGAAGGCAGATCCAGGTACCCGGATATGTGGGCGGATACAATGTTCATGACAATATCCGGTACCCGGCCCAGCACCACCAGGCCAACCGCATTTTCCGTCCGATCCGTCATCGATCGCATGGCATTACAGCTTCAGGGGGCCAGACGGCCGCTGCAAGCAGCCGGTCCCTCATTTCCGGAGCCCATACTTGTTAATTTTTTTGTGCAGGGTGGAACGGTTGATATCCAGTATTTGGGCAGCCTGGCTCACGTTCCCGCCGCATTCATCCAGAACCGCCCGGATGTGGTGCTTCTCCAGCTCCCGCAGGCTCCGGGGCCGGCTCTCTGATCGGGTGGGCGGCTTTAAAAATGAAAAATCCCGGGCAGTCAGGGTCCGGGACCGGGAGAGCACGACCGCCCGTTCAATGGCATTTTGCAGCTCCCGGACATTGCCCGGCCAGTCATAAGATTTCAGGAGCTTTTCCGCCCCCGAATCGATGCGGTCCACGTATTTGGTGGTCTCATGGCTGTATTTGGCCAGGAAATGCCGAACCAGCAGCGGGATGTCCTCCCTGCGCTCCTTCAGGGTCGGAATCCCTATTTCAATCACATTGATGCGGTAATAGAAATCCTCCCGGAAGGCGCCGGCCCGGAGCAGTTCATCCAGGTTCCGGCTGGTGGCGCAGATCAGCCGGAAATCCACATCAATGGGCTGATTGCTGCCGAGGCGGGTGATTATCTTCTCTTCCAGCACCCGCAGGAGGTCCACCTGCATCTTCAGGCTGATCTCGCCGACCTCATCCAGGAACAAGGTGCCGCCGGAGACCACCTCCAAAAACCCCTTGCGGTTTTTATCCGCGCCGGTGAAGGCGCCCTTGCAGTGCCCGAAAAGTTCGCTTTCCAGCAGGGACTCGGTCATAGCCCCGCAATTGATGGCGATAAAAGGATGGTTGGCCCGGCTGCTCCTGGCATGGATGGCCTTGGCCACCAGTTCCTTGCCGGTACCGGTTTCCCCTGACAGCAAGACAGGGGCATCGGATCCGGCCACCTCGGGGATCATTTCAAAGACGCGGGTCATGGCGCTGGACTGCCCGATAATGTTATCAAAACGGGTCATCTCCCCGATCTGTTTCTTCAAGTATTGATATTGGCTTTTCAGGGCTTTCTGCTGCTGGATTTTTTCCATGACCAGGTTGATATGCTCCGGCTTGAAAGGCTTCAGCAGGTAGTCGCCGGCGCCGGATTTCATTGCCTTTACCGCGGATTCAATGGATCCGTAGGCGGTGATGATAACCACGTCGGTTTCGGGGTATTGATTTTTTACCGCGTCCAGCAATTCCAGGCCGTCCATGCCCGGCATTTTGATGTCGACAAACAGGAGGTCAAAGGGGCGCTTCTCCAGCTTCTGCAAGGCTTCCTCGCCGGAGGCGGCCGTATCCACCTCATGCCCGTATTTATCAAACCAGTGATAAAACGATTCGCGGACGATCATTTCGTCGTCAACCACCATGATCCGCATTTTCTCCGCCATGGGTCACGTCCCCTGCTTATTGGTTGAAAGCGGGAACTCCAGAACAAAACGGGTTTCCCGGCCGGGAGTGCTTTGCACATGGATCTCGCCGCCGTGGTTTTTGACAATGCCATACACGATAAAAAGACCAAGCCCGGTGCCCTCACCGGAGCCCTTGGTGGTGAAAAACGGATCAAAAAGGGTGTTCATGGACTCCTCGGGGATGCCGTACCCGTTATCACGGATGGTCACCTCCGCCGTATGCTTTTCCGGCACGGCACGGGAGCTTATCCAGATATCCCCGCCTTCCGGCAGGGCCTCGACGGCATTGAAAACCAGGTTCAGGAAGCACTGCTGGAGGCGGTTGGCATCGCCTTGGATCATCAGGAGATTCTCGCACAGGCAGGTGTGCAGGGCAATGTTCTGAAGCTCCATCTTATGGCCGGTCAGGTTGATGACCGCGGTCAAAACGTCGTTGAGAGAAGTGTCCGTGTACTGGGTGGCAGGCTCCCGGGAAAAGGAGAGCAGGCCGGAAATAATATCCCCGCAGCGCTCAAGCTCCCGGGTCATCAGTCCCGCAATCCGCTTGAGCTTGTCCTTTTCCGCCGCATCAAACTGCTCTGCATCCAGGCTGGCCTCCATGTATTGGCTGAAGGTGAGCAGGCCCTGGATGGGGTTGTTGATTTCATGCACGCAGCTGGCCGCCAGCTTGCCCAGCGATATCATCCGATCCTCCTGGACCAGCTTGTTCAGGTCGGACTTCAGGGCCCGGACCCGCTCCTCCATCTGGGTGGATATTTGCCTGGTGATATCGCGCCAGATTTCAATCACCCGGCTGATCCCGCCGTCCGAATTTTTCAGCGGATAGGTGATAATGTCGAAATAGGCGGGCTGTTCGCCGGATAAAGGGATTTCCTGGATGATATGGGCGGACTCGCCGGTCCGCATCGTCTGCACCACCGGGCATTCAAAGCCCGGCACGGCCCTTGCGCAGGGCACGCCATACCCGTGAATGACCTGGTAACAGGGTTTGCCGAGAACCTGGTCCCGGGATTTGCCGATCGCTTCCAGATAGGCCTCATTCACATCCGCTATGGAAAAATCGGTGTTCAGGATAAGGATCTGCTGATTGGTCTGCCGGATGAGAAAATCGGAGAGCATTTTCTCCATTTCCACCTGGTGCCGGGCATGTTTGAGCTGCTGATCGATATCATAGAGGGTGCGGAGGAAGCGTCCGACGTTGTGCTCCAGAATGCCCACGCCTTTCGGCTTTTCATGGATCAGCTGCAGCAGGACGGTTTTGTCGTTGGTCAACTCGATAATGGCATCAAGGCCCTTAATCTTAAAAAGATCCTTGAAGTCGAGAGTGGTGTAGATGCCCATTTCCCGGGCCAGCGCCAGCCCCTCGGCATCCGGGTTGCTGTCGGCGACGCCCAGGAGCCGGATGTCGAGATGCGGCAGCGGGGCCTGGCTCAGCAGTTTCAAAAAAAATTTGCAGCCCTTTCCCCCTCCCACAATGGCAAGGTTGAGCAGGAGTTTCTGGGCATCATATTCGGCTTGATCGGGTTTTGACTCCATGGCCTGACCGCCCGCAATGAATCGGCTTGCCGGTTCACAAACAAGATTTTAATTTTATTATGAATAATGATAGGCCGGGAACCAGGCAAAGTCAAGCCGGAATCCGCCCCCGGCGCCAGGCCTGAAGGGGGGGGCCCCGCGGGGCCGGGGAAAAACGGCTCTGCGCCCGGCATTTTTAAAGCCCAAAAACCTGTTTTTTGTTGATTCCGGTTGTCTTTCCCTAAAAAATTTGCGATCTTTAACCGAAACGCAGAATAAAAGAAGGGTCCGGGATTTTTATACAAAACCCGGAGGCTCATGTTTTTTCAAAGCCAGAGGTAAGTTCAAGAATTGGTCAACCCACAAGCCAAGCTGACTGGCGGATCGGGAACCGAATTTTTCCTTATGCGCCCATTTTTCCCGGATCAGGGCAAAAACATTTTTATCCGCCGATCGGACCGACGTACGGTCTGAAATTGCCCCCTGAGACCCTTACAGGCGAAAAGGCCGGGAAACTGCTGCCGTAACCACTTGCCCGGAAAGGCTGCCGGAATGAAGCATGAAGGCAGGGAAAGCGTGCAACTGGACCAAATCCTGGATATGCAGCACATCCAGGATTTAAACGATTCTTTCGCTTATGCCATGGATCTTGCCTCGACCGTGGTGGACCTCCGGGGCAACCCGATAGCGGGTCCCACCAATCATTCCGAGGTCTGCCGCCTGATCCGAAGCACGCCTGAAGGCCTTGCCAGGTGCAAACAAAGCGCAAAAATCTTAGGTTCAAAGGCGCATGAAACCAAACACCCCTATTCGAGCCCGTGCTATAGCCTCGGGTTTGTCGACGGCGCAGCGCCGATTATTATCCGCGGCCAGCATATCGCCACCTGGTTGGTGGGACAGGCGGACCTGGCCGCGGTGGATGAACAGCGCATCATAGAATTCGCCGGGGAAATCAAAGCCGATAAAAATGCCATGCTTAAGGCCTTTCGCACCATGACGGGCATTTCCTCGGAACAATTCAACAAAAAACTCGAGATGTTATGGCGTATCGCGCAGAATGTCTCCAGGCTGGGATTCAACAACTATCGGTATGCGCAGGCATTGGCCGAACTGCAGGAATCGCAGAATGAACTGGAAAACTACAAGAACAACCTGGAACGACAGGTGGAAAAGCGGACCCGGGAGCTCAAGGAAGCGCTGGCAAGGGTGGAGCGCCTTTCCATAACGGATCACCTCACCGGCTGTTTCAACCGGATGTACCTGCAGCAGCACCTGGAGCGGGAGGTGAAAAAAGCTGTTCGGTACCGCCGGTGTTTCTCCCTTATCATATGCGATATCGACCATTTCAAGCGTATCAATGATTTGTTCGGGCATCAGTGCGGGGATTTTGTCCTGATTGAAATCGCCAAAATCCTGCAAAGCTGTGTCCGGCAGCCAATAGACTGGGTCGTGCGCTATGGCGGGGAGGAGTTTTTGCTTGCCCTGCCGGAGACGAATAATTTCGCGGCCGGCCGGGTGGCGGAACGGCTCAGGAAAGAAATCGCGGCCGCCGCGATTTATTGGGGCAAAAACCAGATATCCGTCACCGCCAGCTTCGGGATAGCCACCTGTGACTGCCGGCGCACACAACCCGGGATAGACAGCGACAGAATGATAATGAGCGCGGACCAGAACCTCTACCGCGCAAAAACCGCGGGAAGAAACACGGTTTTCGGATCTGCGCAATAGAAGCCGGGCACTCCGGGGCCGGGCAAAGCCTTTAAAGGAGTTAAAAACCGCACCGGTTTTTTAGCCCCAACCCGCATCAGCCCCAAAAATCCAATTATCTCCCGATATCCAACTGTTAGCCAACTGACAGCCATTCTTACGCTCACTCGCCCCGCCCACCCTTCACCCTCCTGGCAACAATTTTGCATGTATTTTCAAGATTGCAGTTTTCGGCTGCCCAGAAATGGAGTTTGTTGCCGGTTGCCATGACATCGCCTGTTCAGCTCGGCTGGCGTTAATTCTGCGATTACGGAAACCCTGGCCGTAAAACCAAAACGCTTCAACTACGGATTGCCGGATTCAGCAACCGCCAACTCATCAAATTAAAAATTTTTTGGCTAAATAAAAAACCACTTTCACGGGGATAATAAAATGCAAATCAAGCTTAGCCGCATCCAGCAAGGATTATTAACACTGCTTCTGGTATGCAGTCTCACTCTGGTCATGATTGCAGGGGCCGGTGCTGAAAGTCTCGCCATCCTCCAACCGGCTGCCGGCGCGCCTCAAAGCATGCAAATGGAGGGGGCGGGCCAGGAAGTAGCCGAGTACGTCAAGCGGGTTGGCGGCGTCTCTTTTGCCGCGGATCTTTTGCTGCCGCGATCAAAGGAAACCGGGAAACGGATGGCGCCGGAAGCCTCTTTTATTCAGCGCGACCTGACGGTGTCCTTTTTTTCGGACAGGGAGTTTCATATTCAAGTGGACTCCCAAGCGCGCCCCAAAGAGCATATTCTTTCCCTGAACGGCCATTTGGAGGGCAGCGAACTGGCCACCTTTTCGCTCACCGTCACGCCTGAGAGCTATCTTATCAAGCTTCAAAATCTTGACACGGCCACCGTGTACCGCGTGGTGGGGGATACGGAAACCGGCGAAGGCCGGGTTACCGAAATTGATCTCCGGGAGATGCCGCCCATGAAGCACCTGCCGCCCCTGGCGCCGCCAGAACAATAAACGGCTGAATAAACGTATAAACCACTGCCTGACCCGACAAATAGGTTAAAATAAGGATACACAAATGGAAGCATCAGAGAAAAAGCCTTTCCGCCTGCAAATGTTTGGTCTTTCATTGGCCGCCATACTGTTGACCCTGCTGTTTTATGCCGGAAGCGTTCGCGGGGCAACCCTTGATATCATGCTGGTCTATGATACCACAGCGTCCACTTGGGTTGCTGGAAACGGCGGAATGGAAGCCTTTTCCCAGGATGTTGTCAACCGTATGAACCAGGCAGTTGACAACACCGGCTTAGATATGACGTTTAGACTTGTACATTCGGCTTCCGTGGATTACACGCATGAAGACTTTGAAACTGACCTGAATGCATTGCAAACCGGCACCGGCGAGTTTTCAGGAACCCACACCCTGCGTGACGATTATGGGGCTGACCTGGTGGCGCTTCTTGTGGATACTGGCTCCCCTTATGGGTGGGTGGGCTTGGGTTATACCCTTTGGCGATATTCAGGCACTCCGAACTATTCGTTTACCGTCAACGCCATACAGGCCGTTGACATCAGCCACACAATGACGCATGAAGTCGGACATAATTTAGGTGCTCACCATTCCAAATACCAGGATTCCTCACCCGGGCCCAACGAATATCTGGATAACCAGTATTCTGCCGGATGGTATTTTACCGGTAACGGAGCAGACTACCATACCATTATGGCTTATAACCAGGACGGTTTTGGGAACTCTTACCAGTCAGCACCGCTATTTTCTACCCCACTGGTGACATACAACGGCGGCGTTGCCGGTGACCCGGATCATGGGGATAACGCCCGCTTGATTCGCGATACAATGGATACGATAGCGGCTTATCGAACCGCCTATGGCTCTTTAACGGTCACTATCGACCCCTCGGGGGCAGTCACTGACGGTGCAAAGTGGCGTCGGGCGGAACTGTTGAGTGGCTTGACAGCGGCGCAACGGAATCCGGACTGACGGCCAATGAATATTCTGTGGAGTTTAGCTCTGTCAGCGGCTGGAACCAACCGGCTGACAAAAATGTTTCCATTTATGCCGGGCAGACGACCACGGCCACGGGTACATACACCCAGCAGGATCCAGATGATCCAGAGGATCCGCAGGAGCCGGGGCCTGCCATGCCATGGCTTCCCCTGCTTCTAGAATAATTATAGTCCGGTCGGGTGAAAGCAATACCATGGAAGAACAAAAGGTCATCCGGACCCGATTTTGGCCTGCCTAAACTTAAAACCCGGACAAAGTCAAAAAATTGACGACCGGGCCGGGCAAATAGACAAAAATTTGACGGCGGCGCGTCCATTTCCCGGACCCGGCCGAACCCTGCGACCGGCTGCAGGGCGCCCGCGCATGACGGCAATCCCGCCAGGGGACGGTCCCTTTAGCGGCACACGGGAAGGCCCTGCTTTTCCAGGTAGGTCTTGAGTTCCCCGATGTCGATCATGCCGAAATGAAAGACGGATGCAGCCAGCAGCACCGTGGCCCCCGCTTCCGCGGCTTCCTGAAAATGCGAGAGTTCGCCGGCCCCGCCGGAGGCCACGATTTCAGCGGCCACGGCCTGCTTCATGGCCCGGATCACCGGCAGATCATAGCCGGTGCGGGCACCGTCGCCGGCCTTGCTGGTGGGCAGAATCACGGGCACGCCGTACCCGTCCACGCGCCTGGCCCATTCTATGGCATCCGTGCCGGTGGCGGTGCGGCCGCCGTCGATGTAGACCTCATAGCCGGAGGCCATGGCCGGGTTCCGGTCCACGTCAATGGCAACGGTGACCTTGTCCGCCCCCAGGGCCCGGACCATGTCCGGGATCAGCTCCGGCTTGCGAAAAGCCGCGCTGCTGGTGGAAACCTTGTCCGCGCCGGCTTCCAGGATCAATTCGGCGGATTTCACGTCCGATACGCCGCCGCCCACCGTAAACGGCACGGTGGCGACTTCCGCCACGCGGCTGACCACATCCAGCATGGTGGCCCGGCCTTCAACGGTGGCCGTAATATCGAGAAGCGCCAGCTCATCGGCACCGGCCGCGCAGTACGCCCGCGCGCATTCCACAGGATCGCCCGCATCCCGGATATCCACGAAATGCACTCCCTTGACAACGCGCCCGTTCTGCATGTCCAGGCACGGCATGATTCGTATCAACTCGTCCATCAGCTGTCTCCATTTGATATTGATTGAGGCTGCCATTATTTCCACAAGATCAGACAGCCGACATATAGCATAATTCCCGAACCCGCCGCAAAAAAAATCGCAGTTTCCGCCGGCTGCCCGCCATTGCGACAATTCCGCTAAAGAATCACCATTGAGGAACCGATACCATATTCAGGAACCGAATGAAACCCAGCCCAAAAAAACCGGTGAAATAAAAACCGGAGAAACAAAACCCAGTCAATCCAGACGGCAGGCGATGCAGATTCAACCAGCTGATACATCCATAACCCGAACCGGCCAAGGTCCGGCCGGGACCAACAGACAGGGGGGGCAAAGCTTTGCCCGGGAGCTTGACGCGGGCATGGCCAAAGCAGCCGAAAACCGCCCGCCTGCCGGAAGCCGCCATGTGAGCCTCGGCACGACCTCCGCCCGACAGCCCACCGTCTCCCATCTTTTGGTGTCCCACCCGGATTACGGGGATGAATGCTGGGACATCGTCCATTCCAGGGACAACCAGGACAAGCCCTTCACCCGCATCCCGGCCGGAACCGAAATATACCTGGATCTGGATTCAAGGGAGATCACGTGGAAGGGCGATGGCGGCCACCCGGAAACCGGACCTGCAAAGGCCCAAACAAGCCCAACTGCCCAGACAAGCCCCGCCAGCCGGGAATCTGACGCCGCGGCCATTGAGGCGGCCATCTCCCGCGCCGCCGACGCGCATGGCCTGCCCCGGGAGCTTATCAACAGCGTGATAAGGGCGGAGTCCGGCTTTGAAACAACTGCCGTTTCCAGGGCCGGCGCAAAGGGCCTGATGCAGCTCATGCCCGAGACAGCCCGGGAACTGGGTGTCAACAACCCCTTTGACATTCAGGAAAATATCGATGCCGGCGCCCGGTATCTCAAGAAAATGCTCCACCTGTTCAGCGGCAACCTGGAAAAAGCCCTGTCCGCCTACAATGCCGGGCCCGGGACCGTAAACCGCTTTGCCGGCCAGGTGCCCTATTCGGAAACCCGGGATTACGTCAGCCGGGTGCTATCCTACATGGAAGAGCCATTCCCCCTGTAATTCCCCCCTGTATTCAAAAACAGACAGTGTGACAAAAATTTATACTTGGCACGAGGACGCCCCCGTGCTTATATGGCTATCGGGGTTGCAAAGCTATTGGTTTATGATTAAGAAATAGTTAAATCGCTTAAAAAGCGTCCTGACGAGAATCAGGGAAACCTGTTGCCGGGAAAAACACGAATGCAGACCATTGCAGTAAAAAATCACCGCCGATTCCGGATTGCCGGCCAGCCGGCCCCCGAACTGGAGCCGCTGCCGCCGCCTTCCCATGCGGCGGCGGTTCCCAACCAGGTGCCGCTGATCAAGCCGAGGCTTCTGGTTCAGATCGGGGACCGGGTCAAGGCCGGCACCGCAGTGATCGAGGACAAACAAAACACGGACCTGAAGCTGCTTTCCCCGGCAGGCGGCGAGGTCGTCAAGGTGAAATACGGCCCCCGCCGCGTGATCGAGGCCATTGTCGTCAAAATTGCGGATGACGAGGCGTATGAAACATTTCCGGAAATCGATGAAGCCGGGCTGGCAGGGATGAGCCGGGAGGAAATCATCCGGGCCCTTCTGGCAAGAGGCCTCTGGCCCCTTATCCGGGACATCCCCTTTAAAGCCCTTGCCGACCCGGAAATCACCCCGGCCGCCCTGTGGGTGCCGCTGGACAATACCGACCCCTTTCATCCCCTGTCTGCGGTTTACCTGGGCCCGGCCTCAGCCAAAAATTCGTTTTTATTCGGCATCCGGATTCTCAAAAAACTCTCCGACCGGGTATTCGTCTATTCGCATGCCGACTATTCAAGCGTGGATGAACGCTTGCAGGGGGTCCTCACCCACCGGGCGGGCGGCCCGTACCCGGGCGGCGACCCGGGCGTCATGCATTACCGGAGCAAGCAGTCGGCGGAGGAAAACCGGGCTTGGTACATAAACGGCCAGGACGTGCTGCTGCTGGCTGAAGGGCTGGCCTCGGGCAGATACCCCACCTCCCGGGTGATGGCCGTCTCCGGCGGGAACCCGGAAAACAGCCGCCACGTGCGCACCCGCATCGGCGCACCGGTGAAATCGCTGGTAAAGGCAATTGATCATCCGGAGCGCTATCGATGGGCCGCCGGCGGTGTTTTTACGGGCTACCCGACCACGCCGGAAGGCTTCATGGCGCTCCATGACACCGCCCTCACGCTGATCCCGGAGGTGGAAGAAAATGAACTGTTCGGGTTCGCCCGCCCGGGATTAAAAAAACCCAGCTTCTCGCGGGCTTTCCTTTCAGCGCTCACCCGTCCGACCCTTTCGGTGGACGCGGACCGGCACGGGGAACTCAGGGCCTG
Organism: uncultured Desulfobacteraceae bacterium; assembly: GCA_964575805.1. GTDB lineage: Bacteria > Desulfobacterota > Desulfobacteria > Desulfobacterales > Desulfosalsimonadaceae > M55B175. The sequence goes on along the minus strand of CAZNSO010000015.1, from coordinate 12,780 downwards.
CGTCAACTGCAGCTACTGCGCATCCATCTGCCCGGTGGACATCCTCCCCCAGTACACGTATAAATGCCTCCAGGCCGAAGAAATCGAGGAGGCACTGGCCCACGGCCTTCTCGATTGCGTCGAGTGCGGGCTCTGCTCCTATGTCTGCCCCTCCAAGATCGAGCTGACAGAGACCTTTAAGAACATGAAGCACCAGTATTACCTGGGAAAAATATAGAAGGATACATGAGCCGGATCGCAAAGACCATACAACGCCTGTTCGACGCCCGCCGGCACCTGTTTGAAGAAGGCGGCAGACTGGAAAAACTGGGCCCCTTTTTTGAAGCCACCGAGGCGTTTTTCCTCTACCCCGTCATTGCCACGGAAAAAAAACCGCTCATCCGGGACAGCCTGGATCTCAAACGCTTCATGAGCCTGGTGATCGTTGCCCTGATACCGCCGACCCTTTTCGGGATCTGGAACGCGGGCTACCAGAGCCGGATGGCAATGGATCTCTCAACCGGTCTGCTGCCCGTGTTTATGACCGGCCTCTCCTTTGTGCTCCCGATTATCCTGGTCTCCTATGCCGTGGGGTTCTTTTGGGAAACCCTGTTTGCAGCGGTCCGGAAACACCCGATCAGCGAGGGGCTCCTGGTGACCGGGCTTTTATACCCCCTGACCCTGCCGCCGGACATCCCGCTGTGGCAGGTGGCAGCCGGCATGACCTTCGGGATTGTTATCGGCAAGGAAATCTTCGGGGGCACCGGGCGAAACATTTTCAACCCGGCGCTAACAGCCCGGGCCTTTGTTTTCTTTGCCTACCCGGCCCAGATGTCCGGCGACGCCGTGTGGGTGGCGGTTCGCGACACGGCCGGAAAAGCGGCCGACGCGGTGACCGGCGCCACGCCCCTGGCCCTGACCACCCTGGCCGCCCCCTTTAATTCCATTGAAGAGCTGCTCCGGGAAAACGGCTACACCCTGGCCAAACTTTTTATGGGCCATTACCCGGGAACCATCGGCGGGACATCGGCGGCCCTGGCCCTGCTCGGGGCCGGTTTTTTGATCCTTCTGGGCATCGCCAACTACCGGGTCGTGGCCGGCGGCATCCTTGGCCTCCTGGCCATGGGCGCGGTCCTGAACCTGTTTGCCGGCCCCAACACCCCGCCCTGGTTTGGCATCAACCCGCTCTACCACCTGGCCTCCGGGGGGTTTGCCTTTGGCATCGCCTACATGGCCACAGACCCGGTATCCGGGCCGGGAACCAACCGGGCCCGCTGGATCTACGGTTTTTTGATCGGGGTGCTGACCATTTTAATCCGTGTGTTCAACCCGGCCTTCCCCGAGGGGGTGATGCTCGCCATCCTTTTCATGAACCTTTTCGCCCCGCTCATGGAATACACGGAAGTGCGCCTGAAGATAGCCAGGAGGATTCCCAATGCGTGATCAATTGAAATCCATCGGGTTTGCGATCGCCATGTGCCTTGTCTGCGGCCTGCTGCTGACAACCGCGGCCACCGCCCTTCAGGATATCCAGGAGAAAAACATGCTCAATGACCGGCGAAAAAACATCCTGCTCGCCGTTGACCTGATTTCCCGGGACAAAACCTATACCCCGGATAAAATCGCCGGGCTCTACCAGTCCTACATATCCAAAATGCGGGTCTCGCCGGAGGGAAATATCATCGAACCCGGGATGGGGGACCCCGGCCAGGAAACCATGCCCATATACATCTACACCCGGGGCGCGGAGATCCTCTCCTACATCATCCCCATAGAATCCCAGGGTTTGTGGGGCAAAATCTATGCTTATATGGCCCTGGAAAGCGACGGCTCAACGATCGCGGGCTTTACCGTGTACCAGCACTCGGAGACCCCGGGCCTGGGCGGTGAGATCGACACGCAGTGGTTTCAGGAAAATTTTGAAGGCAAACGGATCGTCGATCAGCAGGGAAATTTCGTCTCCGTTGCCATTGCCAAGGGTGACGCTGAACAAAAAGTGCCTGATGAGAAGCTGCCCCATTACGTGGACGGCATCAGCGGGGCCACCCTTACCGGCCAATACCTCAGCCAGGGATTGAAAAAAAACCTGGCCCGGTATGAACCCCTGTCCCTGGCATTCCGGAAAAACAGCCTGAAATGCCGGATGCAGGAAGAACAACCCTGGTGCGAGACAAATGAAACTGACGCAGACTAAATCATTTAAAACATTCGCCGGGCCGGCCTGGACGGAGAACCCGATCAACATGCAGATGCTGGGCATCTGCTCGGCCCTGGCAGTCACCGTGCAGCTCAAACCCGCAGTGGTGATGGCCCTGGCCATGACTTTCGTGGTTTCTTTCTCCAACCTCATCATCTCGGCCATGCGCCATGTCATCCCGTCCAACATCCGGATCATTGTGGAGCTGGCGGTAATCGCCTCCCTGGTGATCTTAACCGACGAGTTCCTCCGGGCCTACATGTTTGAGGTGAGCAAGCTGCTCTCCGTGTTCGTCGGCCTTATTATCACCAACTGCATCATCCTGGGCCGGGCCGAGGGGTTTGCCCTTTCCAACCCGCCCCACCTGGCGTTTATCGACGGGCTCGGAAACGGCGCGGGCTACGGGTCGGTCCTGATCTCGGTGGCGTTTATCCGCGAGCTTTTCGGCTCCGGAAAAATCTTCGGGTATTCCGTGGTGCCCCAGGCCTTCTATGACGCGGGCTACGAGGACATGGGCCTGATGCTGCTGGCCCCGGCCGCCTTTATCATTATCGGCCTGATGGCCTGGCTGCAGAAATATCTGACCACGAGGGACGAATCGTAATGGTGGATCTGATCAGCCTGTTTTTAAACTCGGTTTTCGCGGGGAACATCCTCCTGGCGTTTTTTCTCGGCATGTGCTCTTTCGTTGCGGTGTCGCGGAACCTGGAAGCCTCCATCGGCCTGGGGTTCGCCGTCATATTCGTGCTGAGCATCACAGTGCCGCTCAACTGGCTTATTTTTCATCACCTGCTCGCGCCGGGCGCGCTGGCCTGGCTGGGCCTCGGCGCCTATGACCTGAGCTTTCTCAAATTGATCGTGTTTATCGCCGTGATCGCGGCCATGGTCCAGGCCCTGGAGATAATCATCGACCAGTTCTCCGCCGCCCTTTATGCCAATCTCGGCATTTTCCTGCCCTTGATTGCCGTAAACTGCGCGATCCTGGGCGGCTCCCTGTTCATGGTGGAGCGCAATTACACGTTTATCGAGTCGGTGGTCTACGGGTTCGGTTCCGGCGTGGGCTGGATGCTCGCCATCGTGGCCATGGCAGCCTGCCGGATCAAGCTTCGCTACGCGGACCTGCCGCGCGGCCTGGAAGGATTTGCCATCACCATGATCATTACCGGCCTGATGGCCATGGCCTTTATGATGTTCTCCGGAATCACCATGTAGCAGCTTAGCAGTGAGGATTGCCAATTGATTTACCTTGTCAGCCTGAGTGTCTTTTCCGGAATTATTCTGATACTCGTCCTGCTTTTGCTCTTTGTCGAAGCCCGGATCGTTCAGAAGGGCGAGCGCCGGATTATCATCAATGATGATGCGGACAACCCGATCACCGCGCCGACTGGCGCCAATCTTTTATCCGCCCTGAGCAGCAACAGCATCTATCTGCCCTCCGCCTGCGGCGGCTCCGGCTCCTGCGGCCTGTGCAAGTGCAAGGTCACCGAAGGCGGCGGCGAGATCCTGCCCACGGAACTGCCGCACCTTTCCCGGGGGGAAAAGGCGGAAAACATCAGGCTTTCCTGCCAGTTAAAAATCCGGGAGGACATGAAAATCGAAATCCCGCCGGAGATTTTCAACATTAAAAAATTCTCCGGCACCGTGGCCTCGAACAAGAACATCGGCACCTTTATCAAGGAACTGGTCGTGGATCTCGATGAACCCGTGGAATTTGAGGCCGGCATCTACATGCAGATTGATATTCCCGAATATTCGGTTTCATTCGCTGAATTCGACATTGACGCGCCGTTCGATGCCACCTGGGACTATTACGGGCTCCGTGAGCTCAGGGCAAAAAACGATGAGCCGGTTTTCAGGGCTTATTCCGTGGCCAACCCGCCGTCTGACAACCAGCGCATGGTCTTTAACGTGCGCATCGCCACCCCCCCGCCGCAAAAGCCGGAGGCCCCGCCGGGGGTGGGTTCCTCCTATATCTTCAGCCTCAAACCCGGCGACCGGGTATCCATGAGCGGCCCCTTCGGGGAATTTTTCGTCCGGGAAACGGAGCGGGAAATGTGTTTTGTTGGCGGCGGCGCCGGCATGGCGCCCATGCGGAGCCACTTGCGGCATCAATTGCTCACCCGCCAAACCCGGCGGCCAACCACCTTCTGGTATGGCGCCAGAAATCGCATGGAAATGCTCTATGACGATGAATTCCGGGAGCTCGACGCCCGGTTTGACAATTTTTCCTACCATGTGGCGCTCTCCGATCCGCTGCCGGATGACGAATGGGACGGAATGGTCGGATTTATCCACCAGTGCCTGCAGGACCATTATCTACAGAGCCACCCGGATCCCTCCGAGATTGAATACTACCTTTGCGGCCCGCCGCCCATGATAGCGGCCATGAAAAACATGCTCGACAGCCTGGGCGTTGAGCCGGAAATGATTTCCTATGACGAATTTTCCTGAAAAATCGCTTTTCACAGCTTGCTCCGGCCTGCCATGCCCCCGGTATTAATTTCGACAATTTCCGGGCCATGATTATGATAAGCGGAAACACCTTAAGCTACAGGAGTTCGCCCATGAAAACCGCAGCGGACATATTGCAGGAAAAAGCAACCCCGACGATGGTAACCATCCCGGAGCAGGAGAGCCTTTATGAAGCCGCCCGGAAAATGGTGGAAAAACACATCGGGGCCATCCTGGCAACCCGAAATGACGTCATCGTGGGGATATGGTCGGAGCGGGATCTGCTGAAAAACAGCCTGGAGCCCGACTTTGACCTGAAAACCGCCCGCGTTGCCGACTACATGGAGAAAGACCTGCACGCCGCCCAGGCAGAAACCCCGCTGATCCAGCTCCAGGAGATGTTTCTGGGGCTGTTTATCCGGCACCTGCTGATCAAAAGGCAGGAGTCTTACCTGGGCCTGCTCTCCATCGGCGATGTGATGCGGGCCAGCCTGCTGGAAAAGGACCGGGAGATCCGGGAGCTGAACCAGATTGCCAGCTGGGAGTACTATGAAGACTGGGGATGGCACCGCAAATACAAGCCGAAAAGATAATCTTTGGGTTCCGTTCACCTCGGCCGGCGCCTGCCCGCGGGCCGGAATCTTTTTACCTTTTCACAGAAGCGCTTCTCCAGCTCCTTATTCGGTTCCTTATCCGCTTCCTTATCCGGCTCCTTATTCGGACCGCCCGCCCCGGGGTGGTACCGAAGCCTTATGTAGAGGCTGATGATTTCATCAATGGCAGGCTTTAAATCCGGCCGTTCCCCGGCGGCATGGGCGGCAAAATCCCTTGGCCCCATCTCCGGGCTGCGGTAAATACCGGCATGGGCAAGCCGGCGGCAGAATTTTTCATAACATAGCTTGACCCGGTCTTTCCGGGCTGCCTGCGGGGACCTCAGCTGAAACCATACATACCCCCCGACAAGCAGAAAAACCGAAGCGAAAATCAGCAGAAAAACAATGAGCCATCCCTTCCGGGTCTCCATTTGGATTCCCAGCCGCTCCAGCAGGGCCTCCTGCTCCATCCGGGAATAGCCGGTAAACCAGGCCTCCCAGCCCAGGCTGACCGCATCCCAGCCCAGGCGCAGTTTTTTAAACAGCGCCAGCCCGCCGGAGCTCCATTCCCCTTCCGGCAGGGCGCCGGAGAGCCCCTGGGTTATCCGCCCCGGGGCCACCAGGGCCGTGGGGTCCACCCGCATCCAGCCTCTGTCTTGGGCCCAGACCTCTACCCAGGCATGGGCGTCGGACTGGCGCACGATCAGATAGTCGCCGAAGGGGTTGCGTTCACCGCCCAGATATCCTCCCACCACCCGGGCGGGAACCCCAGCGGCCCGCATGAGGAAGGCAAAGGCCGAGGCATAGTGCTCGCAATACCCCTTTCGCGACTCGAAAAGAAAATCATCGATCGGGTGTTCACCCAGTGCCGGGGGCTGCAATGTATAGACAAAGCCCCGGCTCTGCAGATAATTGCCGGCCTTGTCAACGATCGCATCCACCGAATCCGCGCCCCGCGAAAAACCGGCTGCGAGCTGCCGCGCCCGTGGGTTGCCGCGTTCCGGAAGCTGCCCGGCCCGCTCCACACCCCAGGCGGAGCCCTTTACGGGTTCGGTATAACTGCGCATTTCGTAATATTTTTTGCGTTTGACGGGCCGTCTTTGTTCAATGGTGAAATCCGCCAGTATCCGGCTCCAGTCAGGCTCGCCGGCGGGGCGCTCCAGGGCGAAGAGCCACCGCTTCCCGTGGGGTTCCAGGGCGATGCGGTAGGCAACCGGCCCCTCGCCCGCCGGCAGGTCCTTGATCGCCGGCACCTTGCGCGAGCGGCGCCATTCGCGCCCGTCAAACGTGTGGAAAACAATGCCCCGCCAGTAGAGGCGGTCGGGTTCCGGCACCCGCCCATCAAACTCCGCCCGGAAGGCCGCCTCATTGTTTTCAACCAGCCGGGAGATACTGCCGGGGCTGAGGCGGTCGGAAAACCCGGTTTGTGCCGCGGGCGCCCGGGAAAGCCCGAAAAGACTGCCTTCCAGGCGCGGGAAAAGCAAAAACAAAACCACCATCAGGGGAATGGCCTGGGCCATAATAATGGCCGCGAGCCTGATATCCGCCTTAAAGGAGCCGCCCGGATCGTTTATCCGTATCAGAACGCCGGTGGTGACAAAGACCGAGACAAACAGGTAGATGGTGACCCCCAAAGATTCAGACTGAAACAGGCTGGTGATCACGATAAAATAGGCCAGGAAAAGGGTGAGCATCCGGTCCCGGTGGGTGCTGATTTCAAAGGGCTTCAGCCCTGCCATAAGGACAAGCAGGCCCAGGTAGGCATTGGGGCCGAGGCGCGTGGCATACGTGGCCAGAAGGCCCGAAAGGCCGAGGATGGCCAGGAGAACGCGGAGTTTGCGCCCCGGCCCCGGCCACTGAAGCCTTGGCAAAAGCAGCGCGCAGGCCCACATGAGCATGCACCATGCAGTGATCCACACCGGCAGACGGCCCAGGTGCGGCAGAGCGGAAACAAGCAGGGCGGTGATAATGTAGGGAAGGTGGGTATCCGTGTGCTGCTGCATGACATCCTCAATCGCGGGCGGCAAAAAGGGCAAGCGCCTTCAGGCAGGCGTGTTTGTGCCGCTCCCCCTGCCCCGCCGGCAGGTGAGCGCGCGGCAGTTTCAACTCGTAAACCGCATTCATGCGCTCTGCCGCCAGGACCATGCCGGCAAGGCGCGAGAGCTTGTCTTCCGGGTCCGCGCCGGCAAGGGCGGAGTAGTCCAGCAGAAGGGTGGGGGCGGTATCCGCGCCAAACTCCTTGGTGTAAGCGCCCTGCCCCCGGGACAGGGTTTTCCATGAAATATGCCGGATGGCATCGCCCGGCTGGTACTGTTTAAGCCCCCTGAAATCATCGACACCGCTTTGCTGGGCATCCGCCTCCCCGCCTCCCGTGTCCGCCCGCCCCGTCAAACCGGCAGCAACCCCTTGCGCCGGCCGGGGATAAACCAGGCAGAAGGCGCCGGTGTCGAGTTTGGCCCATGCCCGGAAAAGCCCCATGGGAAAACGGGTGGCCACAACCAGGCGGCCGGGGGAATACAGCCCCCGCCCGGGCGTGCCGGCCGGGACCGGCACGCGCCTGTCATTGCCCGGGGCAAATGTTTCAAGCAGGCGCGCCTGCCGTTCAAAGCCGAGGGACAAACCAACCCGGCGGCGGCCGCAGGGGCGGAGAAACACATGAAAATGGGCCTCCTGACCGGCGAATACCGGCCCGGCGGTCACGGCCGGGATCTCCAGGCCGAAAAGGTTGCGAAAGGTGTGAATGATGGAGACAAACATCATGGAGCCCAGCAAAAAAACCAAAAGGAAGCCCAGGTTGTTGTTGTAATTGATCGAGCCGAGCAGCATGGCGAATAAAACAATAATAAACACCACCCCGTGGCCTGTGGGCAGGATATATATCCGGCGCCGGTTGAGGGTTACCGGCAGCGGTTCTTCGGGTGGCGGGGCTGAACGACGCATTTTCAAACCGGCACCGGGACCTCTTTGAAAATATCGAGTAACCGGTTACGGGAGATCTCGGCTCGATCCGCACGCGCCCGAAGGCGGTGGCCGGCCACCCAGAGCAGGACCTTCTGAAGATCTTCGGGAATCGTGTATTCCCTCCCATGAAGATACGCCCAGGATCGGGCCGCACGGGCCAGGGCGAGCCCCGCCCGCGGGGACAGGCCCACGTGGAAATAAGGGGACGTGCGGGTAAAATGCAGCAGATTCTGGAGGTAATCCAGGAAGGCCTCGGATGTGTGCACCTGAGTGATGGCCTCCTGCACCCGGCAGACATCGGTTTTGTCCATGCAGGGGGTCAGCCGCTCCAGTTCCGCCTGCGCGCCCTCTCCCTGCAGAATTTTCTTCTCCGCCTTCCGGTCCGGATATCCCAGCTCGATGCGCATGAGAAACCGGTCCATCTGTGACTCCGGCAGGGGAAAGGTGCCTGAATACTCCAGGGGGTTCTGCGTGGCAATCACAAAAAAGGGCTGACCCAGCAGGCGGGTTTTGCCCTCAATGGTCACCTGCTCCTCTTCCATGGCCTCGAGCAGGGCGCTCTGGGTCTTCGGGGTGGCCCGGTTGATCTCATCGGCCAAAAGCACCTGCGTAAACACCGGACCGGCGTGAAAATAAAAGCTCCCGGCGTTCTGGTCAAAAATGGAAACCCCGAGGATATCGCCCGGCAGCATGTCACTGGTGAACTGCACCCGCTGGAACTCAAGGCCCAGGCATTTGGCAAGCACCTTGGCCAGCGTGGTCTTCCCGATTCCCGGCAGGTCTTCAATGAGCAGATGCCCCCGGGCAAAGATACAGGTCAGCGCCAGGCGGACATGGGCTTCCTTGCCCAGCACCACCCGGCTGATCCGCCTGACGATGTTTTCGAATTCTTCATTCATAAGGGGCTGATGAACTGGTTTGACCTTTTTGATAAGCTGCCTCCGGTATTTTTTCCCGGCATTTTTTTTCTGTTATTTGCATGGTTACAGGGGCATCACCGGCCATTGCCATTACAAATATTTGCAAAAACAAGTATACCTCAGGCTAAGGTATACACGCCATTTTGAAGGCGGACACGCTGCGCTTGGTCCGCCCTACGAGAGTTACCGCGAGCCTTGCGCAGCCCTGCGCGCTTGGTCAGCCAGAGAGATTGAAAATCTGTCTATAGATTTATGCAAACATTAACAATATACCATAAAAGGCCCACCCCGGCTAATGCCATTTAAATACCCTGAGCCCGGCGGCAAAGAAAAAAACACCAATGCCCAGCAGCAGGATGGCGGAACCAATGGTTTCAGAAAAGCCCGCCCCTTCGATAAATATGCTGCGGGTGCCGTCGGCAAGAAGCGTCAATGGCAGTTTTTCAATAAGCGACTGGCTCCAGCCGGGAAAATTCTGATAGCTGAAAAAAACCCCCGACAAAACCGACATGGGCAGAACCACCGCGTTGATCAGTCCGTTTCCGACCTCGGTATTGGCGGTATGCGAGGCCGTAAGAATGGCTATTCCCCCAAAAGCGATGTTGCCGGCAATAAAAATAACAAAAAGCGCCGGCAGGCTGCCCTGGATGGTTATATCAAACACCAGGACGGCAAACAGAAACAGCAGGAGGGCCTCGATCATATTCATAACGATCCGCACCGCCATCAGGGCCATCAGAAAATGGGATTTGCGCATGGGCGTGGCCACCATGCGGCGCAGCATTTTCTTGGACCGCTTCTCGATCAGCCCATAGCCGATTCCCCACATGCACGACATCATGATACCCATCGAAATCAGGCCGGGCACCAGAAAATCAATGTAGCGGGAGCCCTTCACCGTAAGGGGGGCGGCATGGCGGCCGATGGTTTGATCCGGGGCGCCCGCTCCGGAGAGTATTTTCGACAGCTTCAGGAAGGTGAGCTGGGCCTCGGCGTTCATGGGATCAAAATGATAATCAAGCTCCTGTTCCGCTTTTTTGATGATGACGCTGATGCTGCCGCGTTTTAATAATTGCAGGGCCCGGGGCCAGGTCGTCTCGACAAAAACAAAGCGCGTATGCCCGATTTTCTCGTCTTCCACGCTGAGCTGATAGCGCGGGTGCCCCTCTTCCGAGGGCTCTATCAGCGAGGCATGACGCTTCAGAAGGCCGCGGCTCCCGATATCTTTCGTGTCCGGGATGCCGCCGGCCATGACATCCGGCATGACCGCCGCCTGGTGCGCCACTTCCCCCTGCTGCGTAAAGGCCAGGCCCAGGCCCAGGGAAATGAGCATGGGAAAAATGATTCCCCAGAAAAGAACGGCCGGCTGGCGCCTCACCTCCTTGAAATGGCCGGCCACCAGATGCAGCATCTGTACGGGTCGGAACCATCTATTCATGCAGCTGCCTGCCTGTCATGGCGGTAAACAGATCATCCAGGGTTTTGCGCCGGCATTCCATATTTTTCACCCGTAAATGCCTTTGCTCCAGAAACCTGAAAAATTCCGGCAGCTGGGTTTCAAAGTGAGAGAGCGCAATGCGGCCCCGGCGTTGGTGATGATCCCACTCGACGGGGAAGGGGGCGTTTTGGAGCACCTGCGCCAGATCACCGGGGTCCGGCGGATTCTGGCCGGGCGACCCGCGTTTGTCCTCCAGCGTAAACGTCATTACCTTCCCGGCGCTCCCATCTTCCAAGAGCGACTCCAGGCTTCCCTGGTCCAGCACCCGGCCCTGGTCCATAATCATTATGGTATCACAGAGCTGCTCGGCTTCCTCCATGTAATGCGTGGTCAAAATGAGCGATGTCTGCGAGTGTTCCTTGAGTCCGAGCAGAATCGACCATATCCCGCGCCTGGCATTGGGATCCAGCCCCGTGGTGGGCTCATCGAGCAGCAGGACCCGGGGCCGGTTGATCAGAGAGAGCCCCAGGGCCAGACGCTGCCGCTGGCCGCCGGACAAGTTGACCGTGTAGGTGTTTTGTTTCTGAAAAAGGCCAATGATATCCAATATTTCAGCGACCCGTGCGTTGCCCAGCTCGTAGAAACTGGCAAACAGGCGCAGGGTTTCCCGGACGGTCAGTTTATCAATAAAGCGGGTTTCCTGAAGGCAGAGGCCTATGGCCCGGTGGAGCGCATCTTCGTTTTTCCGCCACGTTTTGCCAAGAATGCGGATTTCGCCTTTATCCGGTTTCTGAATGCCTTCGATCATCTCCACCAGGGTGGTTTTGCCGGCCCCGTTTGGACCCAAAAGGGCCGTGGACTGGCCTTTTTCAACGGCAAAGGAGACCCCCCTGACCGCCTGGACGGATTTAAAGGACTTGTATACGTCTTTCACCTCGACAACCGGGCTCATCTTACCCCTATCTGCATGACCGCCATTTCCCGACCCTATTTCTGTTCCCACAAGGGCAGGCCCGTGTCTTCGTCATACACCCGCTTAAACTCCGGCCCGTCAAAAGCCTCCACAATGCATTCACAGGCGAAGATAATCGTTCCCGGCGCCAGGTGCCCCCCGAAGGCCCGGCCCTTTTCGTCCGCCAGCGTCACATGGGCATGCACCATGGGTTCGCCGTCCTTGAGCGACACATTGCCGGTAAGCTTGAGAATCTCCAGGGCCTGCTCCATTGTGTTGAATTGATACTGCCGGAGATCCTGATCATAATAGCCGATACAGGCCTTGCGGACAGCGCCGATGGCCTCGACCCGCCCGCAGGAAACAGAGCGATCCTTGCATATTCGGGTCAGTTCCTCAAGAAGATCCGCGCCAAACGCAAGTCGTCCCATGAATACCGATTTTTTCTCAACAGCCGCCAGTTTTCCCATAAACTCCTCCTTGATTGCTGTTTTCGCATTTTCAAGCGCTTGTCAGGCACACCCCCGGCTGTGGCCGGATACCAGGGCCCCGGCGATCATATGCGCGGTGCGCAGGGGCTCGGGGATGTTTCCATAAACGGCGAATTGCGCCATCACGGCCGCCGCCTGGTCGCTGGAAAGCCCCACGCGCTGGACAAACACCGGGCCCAGGGGCTCCATCCGGCCCAGGCGCGCGATCACGCGCCACTTCTGCTCTCCATGCGCGATATGGCTTTTTAGCGCCTCGCGGATAGCCTCCATGTCCGGCCGCCGCCGGGCAACAACCAGGATGGGCAGCCCCAGGCGCTCATGCAGTTCAAAAACATCCACCACATTAAAGCCGGCCAGGGCAATGCCCTGGAGCAGGATCAGCTGGATATGCCCGGCAAACCGGGATTGCGCAATCAATGCCGCAAGCCGGTCCGCGGCGTCCGAACCGTCCTTTTCCACCTCTCCGATCAGCACGCCGTCAAAACGAAGGCCCGCATACACCGTTCCCACAACCTTGACAGCCCCCCGGTAATCCCTGGGAAAAGGCGCGTCATCAAAGCCCGCGACATTGGAATAATGCTTTTCAGCCATATTCATGCTTACCCGATTCCATGGACATATTTTCGGACATATTTTCCATCCCCTGTGGCGGAGAAAGCCCGCAGCGCTCCCGTACCTCCCATCCCTCCCGTACCTCCCGTAGGGCGGACCAAGCGAAGCGTGTCCGCCAACAAGAGAAAGCGAAGCTCTGCTTCGCTTTGAAGAAAAGGCGGACACGCTTCGCTTGGTCCGCCCTAC
>CAZNSO010000014.1:22212-53311 GCA_964575805.1 uncultured Desulfobacteraceae bacterium | reverse complement strand
AAGGATTTTATGGTTGGCTGCGGCGCCCTGGCCCTGATAGCTGTGGCGGTGTTTGTTATCCTGCCGATTCTGGTGATCGGTTTAAAACTCGCCCTATGGATTGCCATCCCCATTGTCGGCTTGTTTCTTTTTGTCGTGGCGGTTGCCCTGTTTGGCCGCTTTGTCTCCCGGACCCGCAGACGCTGGTGACTTTCGGAGGGGAAAATCCGCCAAGAGCGACGCCACCCCATGGCGTGCCAGTTCCCTTGCCTTCAGCCATCTGGCACCGCGTTTAAAAAATTCGGGGGCCTTGAGAAGGTTTTCACTCAAAGACTGCTGGGTTTCATTAAAATTCTCGTGCCAGGCGGTTTTACCTTCTTTTACGGACACGAGGTAAAGGGAAAAGGCGACCGATGCCGGCTCGGCAACGCCAAGGGAAGACCCCACCCGTTCCCGGTACCGCCATACATTGCCGACCATCACGTAGTCCACCCCGATTTCCCGCCCCAGTTTTTTTGCCAAATCCAGGGGGGTGGCATCCGGATTCGCCAGGCGCATGGGGGAATACACCTGCCGCGCCCGTTTCAGGGGATAAACCCGATCTTCAAGGTTTTTTATCAGTTGCTCCTGAACCATTTCGGTCATGATCGCATTTGCCTCCGGCTGCAGGGCGCTTTCATCATAGCAGAAGTTTTCAAAAGGGCAGCTCAGGGTCTGGTTCAGGTTCTGCGGATCACGGCCTTTTATAAAGGGCATCACAGCGATGCTGGTATCCCCCTCTATCCGGGGCGGTGCGTCATGTGCGCAGGCTGGAAAAAAGCTTGCAAAGGCAAACCCCAGTGCAAGGACGATTCGGCAAAACGATTGTTTCGGAAGGATGAACTGCGGCATCAGATGATAATTCCCTGTCCGGTATCAGTTGAGGATCAAAATCGAAAATCGGCGCATGACTCCGCCCCGAATTTTTTGGGCGGCCATCCGCCATGCGGGTGGAGACTCACCCATTTCATTTTAATTTAATGTAATCCTCGGCCATGGATTATGCAAAACAATCCGGTTGGAAGGGATACCAGGCGCGGAAGCAGGTCCCCTGTTCCTTTGAACTGGAAAAGAAAATGCGCCCTCCGAGGTAATTTTCGGTCAACAGTTTCATGCTGTAGGTGCCGATTCCCCGACCGGCGCCTTTTGTTGAAAAGGACCGGTGAAACATCTGGAACTGCACTTTCAGGGGCATCACCCCGGGATTGTGGACGCTGAATTCAACCCCGCCGTCCGCCTGCCGGCAGCACAGGGTGACGGACTCGCCGGCAGGGGTGGCTTCAAGGGCGTTTTTGAGCATATTGCCAAGCACCCGGAAAACCAGTGTCCGGTCGGTTTCAAATAAAAGGTCCACGGTATGGGGATGAATGATTATTTCTTTTCCCTCCCCGACTTCCAGGTATTTAAAATACGCCGTCACTTCCCTGAGCAAGGCCGCGCTCCGGCAGGGTTTCCAGACAAGCTGCAGGTCCCCGGTTTCCGCGGCGAGCAGGCTGCGCTGCTCCTTGATCTCTTCAATCAAATGCACAAAGCCGTTTAGCAACTGGCTTTTAACCGAGGGGGAATGGGCCTCGGACGACTCCTCCGGCAGTTCTTCGGACATCATTTTCAGGCCGGACGCCGTATTCATAAGGTCATGGAAAAAAATCCGCTCCAGTTCCCCGCGACGGACACGGTCGCTGATATCGCTCATGGCCACAATGATGAACAGGTCTTTGTCCTGATGGTAAGGGGAGGCCTTAACTTCAATGTGAAGATCCGGTTTGCCGTCGCGTTTGCGGATGTGGGCTTCCTGTATGGCAACTTCGCCATGCTGGGCTTCCAGAACGGCATTTACCGCACCGCAAACCGCGCAGGCCTCGGCTGTGCCGCATCCCTCGCTTTCTTCCTCCGAATGCAGGCAGTCGATGGCCTCCCCCAGCCGAAGCCCGTAAAGTTCCGAGGGCTTATTGCAGCCCGTCAATTCCGCAAAATGCCGATTGCCGTAAACGATCTGCCGCTGGGAGTTGAGAATGACCACAGCATTCATCACGGATTCAAAAAGTCTGCCCAGAAATTTTTGATCCAGGAGCAGATGGGCCTGCCGGTAAATGGTGGCCTCATCCGCCCGTTCGGCCGGTGCAAATTTGGTGGTTTCCGAAATTGGCTGCATTTTGTTGTCCCTGAAGCAAAAAAATAAAAGCAAGGTAGCAGGTGGATTTGAAAACAACAAACCCGGCTGGCGGCACCAAGGCCGGGGACTCCCGTGAAAAACCATAACAAATCGAAATTATATCTTATCGAACGGGAAAAGTAAAATAACATTTCGATGACAATCCTTCGTTTCCCGCTCACCGGCACCTACTCTTCAAGCGGCGGCTGGGCGGCGATTTCACTGCTTTCACCCATGCTGAACCGGGGCGGGGTGGCGGGAATATCAATTGCGGGGGCCTCATTGTCATGGGGGAGGGGAGCGAATTTATATCCCAGAAGCGACACCACCACCTGGTATTTTTCCATTATTTCCGAGTGGCTGTTGCCGGGCACTTCGACCACCCCATACCGGAAACTCTCCGGGTTGTGTTTGAAATCCGACAAATTCAGGTTCTCATGAATCAGGTTGCGGATGGTTACTTCGGGAAATTTCAGCCGGATTTGATCATAGGCGCTCTGGGTGGGGGTTTGAAGGATTCTGGCGTCTGTGAAAAAATGCAGTTCGAAGTTGTAGCAGTATCGGAACAGCTGTTTTCGTTTCGGCCTTAAGTCCGGTTTTTCGCCGACCGCCACGTCGCAGAGCAGCCTCAGGGGATCAAACCCGCCAACCGCTTCTATGGTCTTGGCAAACTGAAACGCGATCCGGCTGTTGACCTCGACAATTTTAAAGTTGTTGGCCTCCTCGTCGACGCGAATCTCCACATTGAAGAAGCTGTTGTCAATCGCCAAGGCCGGGATCAGGCGGGACAGGGCCTCATGGATGAGCCGGGTCATCGGCGGTGAGAATTCATGGGGAAAACTGTGATAGAAAAAGCTGTTGGTGCCCGGATAATAGTTGGCCCTGGTAATGCCGAAGAAGGTGATTTCCCCGTTAAAAATAAAGCCGTCAACCGTCACCTGAAGGCCCTCTATCAGATCTTCGCAGAGGAAGCTGTTGCATGTCGCGATATTCAGGGCGTTGTGATAGGAGGACTTGTGGGAAAGCGCATCCAGGTAATACTGGTTGTACCGGGCAATATCAATGCTCTCCCGGGTGATATATTTTTCCAGGGCTTCCGGATGGTCCACCTTGTGCGTGCCGAAGGAAATATTGGAGCGCACTGGTTTGATGAAGAAAGGTGTTTTTACGCGACCGGGGTCTCTCAGGTAATCCAGGGCGATGGCGTAGCGGGTGCTGTGCTCCGGCACCACTTCTTTCTGGATGCGTCGGCAAAGGTACTTGTTCTGGCAGTTGACCACCGCTTCGACCGATGCAAAGCGCTTGCCTGTCTCCTGGGCGATGATGGCCGCGATGATGGCCGAAGAGTCGTGGGTGCCCACGATACCATCATACATCTCGGGGTTTTGGTTGATCCGTTCAATGGTTTCCTTGAGGTAGGCCCCCACGCCGAAACGAAGGATTTTCTCAAAGCTTTCAATCGTCAACTGATAAACCGGGTCATCGGCAAAGCTTTCAGTAACCACTTCAATATCGCTGGCATCGCATAAAAACAGGATTTTTTTTTCATTCCCCATTGGATGCGTTCCTCCGTAGATAAATGTTTAGAAAAACATCAAGTTAAAAAGATGGAAATGCAGGGCAAACCAAAGCCTGGGAAAAACCCGCCATCCGGCCGATATCTGTTCCCGATGCTTGGAATGCCTTTTTTTGTTGGGGCGTCACTGGGGTGCCGGTTGTATAATGCCGGCTATTCCGGACCGAGAGGGGAGGCCGGGGACCACTGGTTGGTGTCGACCTCGCCGCTGATCAGGCTGCCTTCCTTGAAAACCAGGTAAATATTGTCCAGGGAAGCCAATGATTCAATGTTTTCCAGAGGGTTTTCCTTCAACACCACAAGGTCGGCAAATTTTGATTTTTCAAGGGTGCCGATCCGGTCAATCATTCCTATGCTTTCAGCTGCGGTTTTCGTGGAAGCAAGGATGGCTGCCATTTCATCCATCAATCCGAGTTTGACATACTGGATCACTTCCATGGTATTTTTTCCGTGGAAGTTGTATGGTGTTCCGGCATCTGTCCCCATCATTACCTGAACGCCTTTGGCGATCGCCCGATGCAGGTTTTCCTGGCGGATTCTGGACACTTCCTTGGCTTTATCGAACATGAACTGGGGTATGCCGTTTTTAGTCCGGGCATTTAACATCCAGAAATTGGAACTCAGGGTGGAGCTCAGATAAACCCCGTTGTCCGCCATCATTTCCAGGGCTTCGTTGTCTGCCAGGGTGCCGTGTTCAATGG
Source organism: uncultured Desulfobacteraceae bacterium (assembly GCA_964575805.1). Taxonomy (GTDB): domain Bacteria; phylum Desulfobacterota; class Desulfobacteria; order Desulfobacterales; family Desulfosalsimonadaceae; genus M55B175. Next base: position 48,864 of record CAZNSO010000014.1, on the reverse strand, counting down.
TGCGGACACCGGCTTTTACGGCATTCTTTATCCCCTCGGCGCCGTGGGCGTGGGCTGCCGTGTGTTTGCCCACTTTTTCGCCTTCCCGGACAACGGCCCGGATCTCATCCGCGTCCAGTTGGGGTGCTCCCGGCGCCCCGCCCGGGTTCATGATGGCACCGGTTGCCATCACCTTTAAAATATCCGCGCCCTGTTTTAACTGTTCCCTGGCGGCTTTGCGATTTTCGTCCACGCCGTCAGCTTCATGGTAAAGTCCGGCAAAATATTCGTTGCCGGCGGACTGCATGCAAATGATTTTTCCGCTGGCAAGAATGCGGGGACCGACAACCAGCCCTTCCTCCACTGCTCGTTTGACGGCGATGTCAATGAAATTGGCGGAGCCGGCGTTTCGCACGGTGGTAATCCCCGCGCGAATAGTGTTGCCCATTTCCAGGGTGGCACGGATGGTGCGCAGCTTGTCCTCAATCAGGCTTTCATGGTAAGTATCGGCCATGCCGTGCATGTCCAGGTGGATATGGGCATCAATGAGCCCCGGGATGATAAACTTGTCGTTGAGGTGATAATGGATGGCCTTCTTCGGTATTTCCACTGACCGGGAATCCCCGACGGCAACGATGATTTTGTCTTCAAACACAAGGACTGCATCCGGGATGACGCGTCCCGTCCCGTCGATAAGGGTCATTCCTCTCAAAACCGTTTGCATGGTTTGCCTTTCCTGAAAAATTCATGAAGCCGGAACGGATCTCAAGTCATGCCAGAAAATAAGGAAGAAGATCCGCTTGTCAAGGGTTGAGGCCGTTTAGCGAGGCCTCATGCCAGAGTGGACGACAATAAACATCATCTGCATGATATCGATGGCTGCGATAGGGGACGGCTGTCCAGCCAGGGTGGCCAGGTAACGGCGGGCATGGTCCTGGGTCTTTCGGTAAATGATCAGCTTCTTGAAAAAGTTGATGGTTTGCCGTCGTTTTTTTTCTGACAGGCCGGAAGAAAAACCCGGGTCCATATATGGCTTGAGAAGCTTTTCCAGTTTTGGTGGATCAAGCGCCAACAGTTGCTGGTCCCCGTGCTCCGGATAAAATTGGGGATTATTTTTGATATGCCCGGCCGCCCGCCGGCCAAGCTGTTTAATGGTGGTCTCCAGCTCATAGACCAGCCACTGGTGGAAGTCCTCCGGCAGGTCGGCGTGCACGTTTTCAAGACGTGACTGGTGCTGTTTGCAGCGTGCATCCAGTTCGTTATGAGCGGTTCGCCAGAATTCTCCCTGCGCGTACCTGAGAAGGCGCCTGATGCCATCGGAACCTTTTGCGTTTTGTTTGGCGGCCTTAAGTGTCTGGTTCAACTGCCGCGCGGTTGATTTGAAGAGGTATTGGCCGGTAACCAGTTCAAAGATAATGGCTATTGCGGCATACCAGTCCTGGAGGTAAAAAACCCGCGCCGGATCGGCTATCCGGAGGGCCAGGGCTTTATTCGGGAGAAAATGAGAGGGGGTGGCGTAGTACAGAGTGCCGCCCAGGGAGGGCTGCGGCAGGGCGCCGGCATCGTCCGGCTTGAAATCCACTGCTGTCTCAAGGTCGATTAAGCCGATGGTGTACTCCCGGGCGGAGTTCAGGAAAAAGGGGTACCTGTCCGGATCTCCGGCCACGAGCAGGTTGTCGGGTTTTAAGTCCCGAATCGCTATGCCGCATTCCCCCAGCCAGGAGAGAAGATCCAGCAGATTGGTGATGATGCTGGTAATTTTTGGGTTATTGCGGCTGGCGCTTACCCGGTGGACGTAATTGTTGATCAGTTTCCGGTAGGATTGGATGGCCGCGCTGTTTTCAGCGCTCAGGTTTTCAATCAACCGGCCCAGTTCTTTTCGAAACGCATAGGGCAGATCTTTGGCGATCTCTTTCAAGGGGGTGCCGGCCATTGCCTTTAAAAACCACATCTGGCCTCTTTCCCGCAAAATATCGGCAGGAAGGTGATGATCGGCGCTGGCGGTATCGAGGCGGGCCTGAAACTTTTCATGCAGGGCAATGACCTGCTGCCGGACCGGATCCGTGTCCATCCCATAGCGGCCGTAGAACCCGGAGGCATCCCAGAATATGTCCGGATTGGCCAGGATTTCCTCATAAACCGGGGTCTGCCTGTCATGTATGGCTTCAACAATGGGTCCCAAAAAATAATAGCGGGCAACGTCCATAAAGTAAACATGGGACCCGTTAATCATTAAAAACCGTTTCAGCGCCGAGCGCCTTTCAAGCAGGGCGCGGTAGCGCTGTTCAAGCTGCTCGGCACTGAAAGCGGATTCATTGTCGAACTTGTGGATGCGCCGCAGGATGCTCGATACCCGAGGGGTCAGGCATTGCCTGGGGGCGAGTTTATCGGCGATTTTTTTTTCGGCCCGAATGTTTTCAATATATTTTCTGTAGTCTGTCAAGGGCTTCGGGGGAACCTTGATCACCATGTGCGCGTCATAGATCACGTAGTAGCAACGGCTTTTGCTTCTGCTTTGTTCGCCGATCGGGCCGATGGTCATGTGCCGGGACTGCCATTGACCGTTGTGCCGGACATGGAGTTTGTAGGTATAATTTTTTTCAAACCGCCCTTTTTCGCTGGATGTGACATGCGCGGGCGCTGTTTCCGGTGCATTGATCTGGTAGCGGAAAATATCAAGGAAGAAATGAACGATATCCAGGGCAAAATTGTGCTCCAGCCTCTCTGCCGCGGGAAAAGGCGGAGCGGTTTCCTGTTCTGCGGCCCCGGCCGGTGCAAGGCGGGACTGTCGGTCCTTTTTGGGGCCTGTTGTCAACAGGTAAAAGCCTGTCAGGATGCCGGCAATAAGCATCAGGGCCAACAGGTTGAGCGTGTTTTGGGGCTTTTGGATAAAATGGTATTTTACAAGCGCCGGCACGTTGGTCAGGGAATAACCGCCGCTGATGATTTTTTCGGTTAGCTGCGCGGGCATCGTCTCCATGCGGCCCCCGGTTATATAATATACGGTGCCTTCGATTTTCCAGGCTTTCTCCACTTCAATGAACTGCCCGTTGGAAAGGCAGAGGATGTCATTGCCAAAAACAACCGCACCGCCATAGCCCAAGGGGATAATGACCAGGACGAGTAAGGCTGAAAAGGTTAGTCTGTTCCGGAGCATCGTTTTATTCAGGTCCAATGGCTGGTGATGTTTTTGTGACCGGGTTCAACTCAGCGTAACAAAATTATCCACCCGGGTCATTACTAATCTTACCGGCTTTCTCGCTGCAATTCAACCTTGATGCCACTCCATGCCGCAGGTTCATACCTTCGAGGATTGACAGTAGCGGCCACAGGTTGTATATAGGTTAAAATTTTCAATACTTTTAAATTCGCGGCATTCCGGTTGCTATTTTGTCTCCCGCGGCCGCGGGCGCCAGGTGATTTTCAAGGGCATGAAAAATTTTTTCCCCCAGCCTTTCCAACTGCTATCCTTCCTCTTTGGCGGGTTGCTGCTGTTTGGCATTTACATGACCAGCTTTTACAGCTACCTCTTGTTTCACACCATCGCCGAGGTCTTCAGCATCCTGGTTTCCTTTTCCATTTTTCTTTTTGCCTGGAACACCCTGAATTTTATCCGCACCCGCTACCTGTTTGTGCTGGGGACAGCCTATCTTTTTGTGGGGGGATTTGACCTTCTGCATATGATGGCCTACAAGGGCATGAACATTTTCATCATCGACGGCACCAATGTCGCCACCCAGACCTGGATAGCGGCCCGGTACCTGGAGGCCTTTTCCCTGCTGGCGCTTCCCTTTATTTTTTACCGCCGCTTCCATCATCTTCTTGTGCTGGGGGTTTATTCCCTTGTTTCCATCACCATTTTTCTGTCAATTTTTGTTTTTCCCGTTTTTCCGGATTGTTTTGTCGAGGGCAGCGGACTGACCCCCTTTAAACGCATCAGCGAATATGTCATATGCGCGATTCTGACAATGGCGGGCATTATGCTTTACCGGCGGCGTGCGGCGCTTCATCTGCTTGTCTTCCGCCTGCTGACCGCATCCATCGGTTTTACCATCGCCGGAGAGCTTGCGTTTACGGCATACACAGATGCCTACGACTCGGTTAACCTGATCGGGCATCTGCTCAAAATCGTTTCTTACTACCTGGTTTACCGGGCGATTCTGGTGCATGGCCTGCTGCAGCCCTATCAGAGCATGTTCAAGGAATTGGAAGAGGGCCGAGCTGAACTGGAAAAATACTCCCATGAGCTTGAAATGCGGGTGGCCGAGCGTACCATGGCCATAGAAGAGCGAAACCGTGAGTTAAAATCGCTTTCCCGCCAGCTCATGGCTGCAGAAGACAATGAACGGCGGCGGATCGCCAGGGATCTGCACGACAGCATCGGGCAATCGTTGAGCGCCATTAAGTTCCATGTGGAAAATGCCCTGAGCGATATCGGCGAGCGGCTTCACCCCGGGGACCGAGAGCTTGTAAGCAACCTGGTCCCCATGATAAAATCCGTCATCACCGATGTGCGCCGCATTATTCGCAATCTTCGGCCTACCATCCTGGACAATCTCGGCATTCTGGCGGCGATTGAATGGCAGTGCCAGCAGTTTAATTCGGTTTACGCGGACATTCAGGTTGAAAAAAAGCTCGAGGTGGCCGACCACAGGGTGCCGGAGGGGCTCAAAACCACAATTTTGAGACTTGTTCAGGAATCATTGAATAACGCCGGCAAGCACAGCGGTGCCGGTAAAATAAGCATTTCCCTGCGCCGCCAGGATGGCAGGCTTATCCTGGAAATAACTGATGACGGATGTGGCTTTGAGCCGGAAAGCGGCCGGGGGGCGGAGCAAACTCATTCCAGCCTCGGGCTTTTTGGCATGAAAGAACGGGCGCAGCTCTCAGGCGCGGCGTTTTCTATTGATTCCGTGCCGGGGAGGGGCACGCAGATTACTGCCTCCTGGCAGGCCGATGCGGCCTGAAAAATTTCCGGGGGCTGGAGCGAAGACAGACGGGGCATGACGTGAAGATCGTGATAACCAATGACGACGGGTATGATCAGCCGGGCCTGGCAGCCCTGCATGAAGCTGTCAGGCCCCTGGGCGAGATAGTTGTTGTGGCCCCCGCCCTGCCGCAATCCGGCGTGGGGCACAGCATTACGTTGCACGGCGGGGTTTACGCGGAACGAATAAGCGCTGATATGTATGTTGTGCACGGGTCTCCGGCTGACTGTACGCGCCTGGCTTTGAAAATATTTGCCCCGGATGCCGAGTGGGTGATTGCGGGCATTAATCCGGGAGCCAACCTGGGAATCGATGTATATCCATCCGGAACCGTGGCGGCTGCTAGAGAAGCCGCGATTCTGGGCAGAAAAGCCATGGCTGTCTCCCAGTATATTGCCCGGGATCGCATTGTCGACTGGTCCGTAACCGGGTATCAGGCGGCCGCGCTATTGCCCCGCCTCATTGAAGGCAGGCTCTCGCCCCGGGAGTTCTGGAATGTCAACCTGCCGCATATATTGGATTATGGCATTGTACCGGACTTCCAGGAGGCCAATCTCGAGAAAATGCCGCATGAGTTCAGTTTCAAGCGCCATTCAGACCGTTTTTCTTATACCGGCAGCATCCATGAACGCCCCCGGTGTCGGGGAAGCGATGTGGATGTGTGTTACAGCGGGAAAGTGGCGCTCACCCGGATGGAGTGCTGATCAGGGGGCCGGCAAAGGAGAGAGGCGGGAGGGGGGAGTGATTCCGATTTGCGCAGCGCGCCGGTCAGGATGAGAAAAAAAGTGCTTCAAATCCGGTCAGGATGTGTTATATTTCAAAAACTTCGTGTCTGAACGCTTAAATCTTTACCTCAGGGCTATCAGGAGCCAATGCGATTATGTGCCTGGCGATTCCTTCCAAAATTGTCGATATTCAGTCCAATGTAGCCACCATTGATGTTGAAGGGGTAAAACGACAGGCCAGTCTGATGCTTGTTGAAGATGCCCGCGTCGGGGATTATGTTATTGTGCATGCGGGTTTTGCCATTCAGAAACTGGATGAATCCTCGGCGCTGGAATCCCTGAAACTGCTGCGCGAAGTCTTTCTGCCTGAAGCAGGGGACGAATAACAACCAGAGGTGGGGGGGCTTGCTCAGTCCCGGGAAAAAAGGGGTTTCATGGCACTGATGGGAAAAGATTCCAATGTGGAGACCCTAAACGGATCAGCAGCGCCATTTGCCGGAAGCCGTGTCGAAATCCGGGGGATTGTCCAAGGCGTGGGTTTCCGGCCGTTTGTTTATCAGCTGGCTCTTCAGTATCGGCTCAAGGGCCGGGTGGCCAACACCTCGTCCGGCGTCAGCATCCACGTTGAAGGCAAACCGGGTCAAATTGAGCAATTTATCAGGGACCTCCAAACCAAAGCGCCGCCTTTGGCACAAATTACTGATATTTCGAATCATTCTGTTTCAGTGAGCGGTTTCCGCGATTTTACCATCTCCCTGAGTGAATCCGGGGCGTTTCGTTCCACACTGGTTTCCCCGGACATCGCCGTTTGCGAGGATTGCCGGGCGGAACTGCTGGACCCGGCGGACAGGCGCTACCGTTATCCTTTCATCAATTGCACCAATTGCGGGCCCAGGTACACGATCATTGAGGACATCCCCTATGACCGGGCCAACACCTCAATGAAACTGTTTACCATGTGCGCTTCCTGCCAGGCGGAATATGATGATCCCGCCAACCGGCGGTTTCATGCCCAGCCCAATGCCTGCCCCCTTTGCGGCCCCCGTGTCCGGCTGTTTGACAGGCAGAAGACCGAGCTGCCTTCCGCTGATCCGGTGAAAAAAACCAGGGAACTTTTAAAAAACGGGTATATCGTGGCAATAAAAGGCCTCGGAGGTTTTCATCTGGCAGTGGATGCGGAAAATCAGGAAGCAGTGGCGAGACTGCGCAGCAGAAAACACCGGGCGGAAAAACCCTTTGCCCTTATGTCCCCGGATTCGGAGGCAGTCGGTCGATATGCCCGCTTGAATCCGGAGGAGACGGCGCTTTTGACATCCCCCCAACGCCCTGTTGTCCTTTTAAAAAAACACAGCCGCCACGCCATTGCCGCTGCCGTGTCTCCCGAAAATCCGTATTTCGGGGTGATGCTTCCTTATACGCCCCTTCATTATCTGCTTATGGAGGATTTCACGGCATTGGTGATGACCAGCGCGAATTTGAGCGAGGAGCCCATTGCCATTGCCAATGCGGAGGCCTTTGACCGGCTCGCCGGCATTGCCGATTTTTTTCTTGTCCACAACCGGGATATCAAGCTTCGCAGCGACGATTCGATTTTACGCAGAGTGGCCGGGGGTACGCAGCTTATAAGGCGTTCGCGCGGCTTTGTCCCGGCGCCGGTATTTATCCGGCAGCAGCTGCCGCCTGTGCTGGCCTGCGGCGCGGAGCTCAAAAACACGATCTGCCTGGCAAGAGACAAGCAGGCTTTTCTCAGTCAGCACATCGGAGACCTGGAAAACAATCAGGCGTTCGAGTTTTTTAAGCAGACGATCCTTCACATGCAGCGCCTCCTGGATATAGAGCCTGCCATCATTGCTCATGACATGCACCCCCGCTATCTGAGCACGCAATATGCCATGGAACAGGCAGATAAAACCCTTGTGCCGGTCCAGCATCATCATGCCCACATCGTCAGCTGCATGGCGGAGAACGGACTGGACGGCGACGTGATCGGCCTCGCTTTCGACGGGACCGGCTACGGGCCGGACGGCGGGATATGGGGAGGGGAGGTGTTGATTGCCAGCCATGCCAACTTCATCCGGCCCGCCCATTTGGCCTATGTGCCCATGCCGGGCGGCGAGGCTGTCATCCGCGAGCCCTGGCGGATGGGGCTCAGCTACCTGATTGCGGCTTTCGGGGATGAGGTTGAAAACCTGGACATCCCTTTGATTGAGGTCATGGAGACAGGCAAGGTCCGGATTATAAGGGACATGATTGCCAAGGGCATCAATGCCCCGCTCACCTCGAGCCTGGGCCGGCTTTTTGATGGTGTGGCGGCTATTTCAGGGGTTCGCCGGCACACCAGCTTTGAAGGCCAGGCCGCCATGGCGCTGGAAGCCATTGCCGCCGATCACACAAATTATTTGAAGGCCTCGCGTCTCTATGACTACGAGCTGCTATCCAGGGAGGTCTGTGAAATTTCGGTCGCCTCCATTATCACCGGCATTGTCAGGGATCTCCAGGATGGCGCATCTGCGTCGGATATCAGCACCCGGTTTCATCTCACGCTGCTTCAGCTGTTCTCCGAACTCTGCGATCTGATACGGTATGAGACCGGACTGAACCGTGTGGTCTTAAGCGGCGGCGCCTTCCAGAATGCCATACTGCTCCGGGGGCTGATGGAGGGCTTGCAGCGCAAGGGATTCCGCGTTTATACGCATAGATGCCTGCCGCCGAACGACGGCGGTATCGCCTTGGGTCAGGCCTTGGCGGCCGCCGCCATGACCGGCAACACCCAGAGCTGAAAGCCGGTGCGGCAAATTTTTTACTGTTTTTTTAAAGATTTTTTGTTATAGGAACTAAACAGGGTTTAGAAAACGGATGCCTTTTTCCGGGAAGGGATACGCCGCATATTCATGAAATACATCCAGGAATACAGGGACAGCAAGCTTTCCCGAAGCATCATCGCCCGGATCGCAGCGATGGATAATCGCCCCGTCCGCCTCATGGAAGTTTGCGGCACGCATACGGTCGCCATTTTCAGAAACGGCATACGCACCGTATTGCCCCATGCTGTCTCCCTGATTTCGGGTCCCGGCTGCCCCGTATGCGTTACGGATCAAAAAGAGATCGACACCGCCATCGCGCTTGCCGGAAAAAAGGATACCATTGTCGCTACCTTCGGCGACCTCATCCGCGTGCCCGGCACTTTTTCCTCGCTCCAGAAGGAACAGGCCGCCGGTTGCGATATCCGGGTTGTTTATTCCGCTTTCGATGCCCTTGATCTCGCCCGGCAGAACCCTGAGAAAAAGGTTGTTTTTCTGGGCGTCGGGTTTGAAACCACCGCCCCCACCATTGCCGCCTCCGTTCTGGCGGCGGAAAAATCCGGCCTGGACAACTTTTTTGTTTATGCGGCGCACAAGCTCATGCCCCCCGCACTGGATGCCCTGATGAACCGCGAACAAGTTGATATCGATGGATTTTTACTGCCCGGTCACGTCTCGGTCATCACCGGTGTCAATGCCTATGCGGATTTTTTCGAAAAATACCGGATTCCTTGCGTTGTCACCGGATTTGAACCGGTGGATATCCTTCAGGGGATCTTCAGCCTGACCGAAATGATTCATACCGGTTCCGGGCGGCTTGAAAACGGTTACCCCCGGGCGGTCACCGACGCCGGCAATGTTGCGGCGCAAAACATCATGTACCGGGTCTTCGAGCCCTGTGATGCCTCCTGGCGGGGGCTCGGGCGGATTCCTGCCAGCGGCCTGCGTTTTAAAAAAGCGTATGCGGCTTTTGACGCCGGTCTTCACTTTGCCGTGGACACTCCCGAGTCCTTGCCGCCCAAGGGGTGTGCCTGCGGGGAGATCCTGACCGGGCAAAAGACCCCGCTGCAATGCCCGCTTTACAAGAAACAGTGTACTCCGGAAAACCCTGCGGGGCCCTGCATGGTTTCCACCGAGGGCACTTGCGCCGCCTTTTACAGATATCAAAACTGAGGGGATGCAAAAAAAGTCCATTATGAGTCAGGCCCGAATTCTTCTCGATCACGGCAGCGGCGGACGGCTTTCCAACGATCTGATCGCAAAGATGATGCTTCCCGCTTTCAACAACCCGATTCTCTCTCACATGGAGGATGGCGCCTCCCTGGATTTTGACGGGTGTCGCCTTGCTTTTTCCACCGATTCCTTCGTGGTGGATCCCATTTTTTTCCCCGGGGGCAATATCGGGGACCTGGCCGTGAACGGGACGGTCAATGATGTGGCCATGTGCGGGGCCCGTCCGCTGTACTTGAGTGCCGGCATGATTATTGAGGCCGGGTTTCCCAGCGAGGACCTCCGGATCATACTGGCGTCCATGGGCCGGGCGGCGGAAAAGGCCGGCGTCCAGGTGGTCACCGGAGACACCAAGGTGGTGCCCCAGGGCAGCGTGGACAAAATTTTTATCAACACCTCCGGTATTGGTGTTATCCCGGAGGGGGTGCGGATTTCGGCGGCCAATGCCCGGCCCGGGGATCGGGTCATCCTGAGCGGTCCCATTGCCGACCATGGCATGGCGGTTCTGGCCCAGCGGGAAGGCCTTGATTTTGATGCCCCGATAAAAAGCGACAGCGCCGCCTTAAATCACATGGTCGCCCGGATGCTGGAGGTCTGCAGTGACATCCACGTGCTTCGCGACCCAACCCGCGGGGGCGTGGGCACGGCTTTAAATGAAATCGCGGGCCAGTCAGGGATGGGGCTTCGTATTTTCGAAGAGTGTATCCCGGTAAGGGACAGTACGGCTGCCTTATGTGAACTGCTCGGGTTTGACCCCCTTTATGTGGCCAATGAAGGCAAACTGCTGGCCTTTGTTGACAATACGCATGCGGAGTCGGTGCTATGGGCCATGAAACAGGACCCCGCGGGGGAGGAGGCGCGCATTATCGGCGAGGTGGTGGCGGCGCATTCCGGCCGTGTGGTAATGGAAACCGTGATTGGCGGCGAACGCATTATTGACATGCTTTCCGGCGAACAGTTGCCGAGGATCTGCTGATCCGGCAGACTGATTGTATATAGGTGTTTTTGGGGCATGCATTTTCATGCAATCTTGCCTGACAAATGAAAGGAGAAGGCTCAATGGACAAAGAAAAAAAGGAAAAAGAGTTTTACGAACGACTGGCACAAAAGGGGGTAACACGAAGGGATTTCATGAAATTCTGTACTTTTTTGACCGCCACCATGGGGCTGTCTGCATCGTATGTCGGCAAGGTAGCGGAGGTTTTCGCCGCTCCGGCCAAGCGGCCCCCGGTGATCTGGCTGCATTTTTCCGAATGCACCGGATGCACCGAAGCTTTGCTGCGCACCATGTACCCCTGGGTGGATGAGCTCGTGCTCGAGATCCTGAGTATCGAGTATCACGAGACCATTATGGCCGCCGCCGGCCACCAGGCCGAGGAGAACCTCAGGAATGCCGTCGAGAAGTACGAGGGGGAGTTCATCTGTATATGCGAGGGCGCCATCAGCACCAAGGATGGGGGTGTTTATGGAAAAATCGGCGGCCGGACTTTTCTTGAGATTGCAGAGGAGGTCTGCCCCAAGGCCCTGGCCGTTATCTCCATCGGTCAGTGCGCCTGCTACGGCGGGGTGCAGGCGGCCGAACCCAATCCCGGCGGCTTCAAAGGTGTGAAAGAAGCCCTTAAAATGCAGCGCGTCATCAATCTCCCGGGTTGTCCGCCAAACCCGATCAACGTGGTCGGCACCATTGCCAACTATTTGCTGCTGGGCAAGATGCCGACGCTTGATTCCGTCGGACGCCCCCTGTTTGCTTATGGCAAGACAGTCCACGATCAGTGCCCGCGGCGCTCCCATTATGAAATGGGCGAATTCGCCCCCTCTCTTGGATCAGCCGAAGCGGAGAAGGGCTGGTGTCTTTATGAGCTCGGCTGCCGCGGCCCCATGGCCTATAACAACTGCCCGACAGCCAAATTCAATGATGGCACCAGCTGGCCGGTGGAGGCCGGGCATCCCTGCCTCGGCTGCAGCGAACCGTTGTTCTGGGACTATATGTCCCCCTTCTATGACCCACTGTAGGCCAAGAGGTTTTTTCAGAAATTTCAACTGTTTTGTATAGATAGAGAGGATATACCATGAGCAAACGAATTACCATCGATCCAATTACCAGACTTGAAGGACACCTCAGAATCGATGTGGAGGTGTCAGGGGGAAAAGTGGTCAATGCCTGGAGTTCCGGACAGCTCTTCCGGGGCATTGAAATTATTCTTCAGGGGCGTGATCCACGGGATGCCCATCATTTCGTGCAGCGCTCCTGCGGCGTCTGCACTTATGTGCATGCGCTCTCATCGGTTCGGGCCGTTGAAGACGCGATCGGAATCGAAATCCCTGAAAACGCCAAGCTGGTTCGCCGGCTGCTTCACGGGGCCCAGTTCATGCACGATCACATTGTCCATTTTTACCACCTGCACGCGCTGGACTGGGTGGATGTGGTCTCCGCCTTAAAAGCCGATCCCGCCAAAACAGCCAAGCTTGCCGACAATGTCTCCCAGGCCCCGTGGGGAGGCACCAGCTACTACAAGGGGGTTCAGGATCGGCTGCAAACATTTGTCAACAGCGGCCAGCTCGGCATCTTGAACAATGCCTACTGGGGACACAGCGCCTACAAACTGCCCCCGGAGGCCAACCTGATGGCGGCCTCGCATTACATCGAAGCCTTGCGGCTGCAGGCCAAGACAGCCCGCCTGCATGCCATATTCGGCGGCAAGAACCCCCACCCGCAGTCCCTTGTGGTCGGCGGGGTCACCTCGATCCGGGACCTGACCGCGGACCGGATTGCCGAGTTCAAGTATATCTGGCGCGAATCCCAGGATTTTGTCGAGAAAGTCTATATTCCGGATTTGCTGGCAGTGGCTTCCTTCTACAAGGACTGGGGCGGCATCGGCGGCACCACCAATTTCCTTGCCTGGGGCGATTTCGCCCAAAACGGTAAGGAGCCGGACAGCTACCTCATGCCCCGCGGATTGATCCGGAAACGGGATTTGAAAAACCCGCAGGGCGCGGATCAGGAAAAAGTCAGCGAGCATGTGACCCGGGGCTGGTATGAGGAAGGTTCCGCCAAGCATCCCTATGACGGGGAAACCAAGCCCGTGCCTGGCGAATATAAGCCCGATGACGGCAAATATACCTGGTTCAAGGCGCCTCGCTATGACGGGGAATCCTGTGAAGTCGGCCCGCTGGCCCGTGTCCTGGTGGCCTATGCCAAGGGCACGCCTGAAGTGAAAACCACTGTCGACAGTGTGCTCAAACAGCTGGATGTTCCGGCGGAGGCGCTTTTCTCCACCCTTGGCCGCACGGCTGCCCGCGGCATCGAAACCCTGATTATCGGGGAAGCCATGAACGGCTGGATCAATGACCTGCTCGAAAACCTGAAAAGGGGCGACAAAAAGGTCTATCAGGAATACGAGATGCCGGACGAAGCCATGGGATACGGCCTCAACGACGTCCCCCGCGGGGCCCTGGGGCACTGGATAAAGATCCGGAACAAGAAGATTGCCAATTACCAGTATGTGGTGCCTTCCACGTGGAATTTCGGCCCGCGCTGCGACGCGGCCAAGCTCGGACCGGTGGAAGAGGCGCTGATCGGCACACCGATTGCCGATCCCAAGCAGCCCCTGGAGGTCTTACGCACCGTGCATTCCTTCGATCCCTGCATCGCCTGCGGCATCCATGTGATCGATCCGGATTCCAACGAGGTTTACCAGGTTCGGGCCACGTAATTTATTCCATCACTCGCAATAAAAATGAATTTCACCCTTCCGGGGGAACGGATATCAACTCCGTTTCCCCCGGTTGCGCGGTGCCTTGAAATCAGCAGACACAACAAAGGGCGGAATATGGGACAACCGCATGTTATGATTATGGGAGTGGGCAGCATTCTGATGTCGGACGAAGGCTTCGGTGTCCGGGTGATCGAGGCCCTGGACCGCCGGTTTTCGTTTCCGGCCAATGTTTCCGTTGTAGACGGCGGGGTTCTCGGGCTGAACCTTTTAGGGGTGATCGCTGAAGCGGATCACCTGATCGTCATTGACGCGATTCGCAACCGCGGCAAACCGGGCGACCTCTACCGGTTGACGGGGGAGGCCATTCCCGAGCGGGTGCGGGCGAAAAACTCCCTGCACCAAATTGATTTCCTTGAAACCCTGACCCTGTGCCAGGCGGTGGGCGATGTACCGGAAACCGTAGTGATTGGAGCGGAGCCCGAAGACATGGACACCTTAAGCGTCGACCTCACGGCTACCCTTCAGGGGCAGATTGATCCGGTGATTCGTATGGTGCTCGCGGAACTGGACACGCTGAATATCCCCTACGAGCCCAAAGAATCCAAAGAATCCCTTAAAATGCCGGAAAAGGGGACGTGAGAGGGCGCCTGTCTGGATATTGTGAGCTCCGGCGCAGCGCATCACTCCTCGAGGTCAAGAGAGACCAGGTTGAGTTCCCGGCCGGAGATTATTTCAAGATTGCGGCTCCGGCAGGAGGGGCAGCAGTGGAGCGTTTCTACGGCGTCCCCCCTTTCTTCGGCCTCCCACTGATAGGCGCAATCCCGGCAGCAGGCAGCAACCGGTATTTCCTCAATGTGGATGCTGCAGCCCTCCATCGGCGTGCCTTTGGTTACGACCTCCATGCACAGATTCAAACTTTCCGGCACCACTGCCGCCAGTCGGCCGATCTTTAAATGAATGGCTTCCACGCGGGCGGTTTTCATTTCCGCGGGGATGGCCGAACGGGCGGTTTCAACGATTTGGAGGGCAATTCCCATTTCATGCATAGGTGTACCTGTAAGAGGCGTTTAAACCGTTTGACTGTGCGGGATACAGTATTATAAAATTTTTGTTCTGCCAAGCAGATTCCCATGCCGGACGCGTTTTTTCCCGTCTCGCGGCTTGAAACCGGACAAGGGGGGGTAAAGAAAAAACCTGAATCGCCCGGCCTGGATTTTGCCCAAAACAGAAAAAAAGGAGGATTGCAATGAACGAAACGGTCATTATTTACGGCAAATCAGGGTGACCCTATACCACCCGGGCTCGTGAAGCCTATCAGGGACACCGCTACGTTGACGTGAAGGCCGATAAAAAAGGGATGGATGAGATGTTGAAGGTTTCCGGCGGCAAACGGGAAGTTCCGGTGATTGTAGCGGGAGATTCCGTTACGGTCGGATATGGAGGTACCTGAGGGGTATAGCCATTCAGGCCGTTGTGCCTGAAACCAAGCGGAGGCGCACTTTCGGGAAGCCATTCCAATGGGGCCGGAGCCCTCGGGCCCCATTGGCCTTTGCCGCATCCCGGCGGGGACAGGATGCATTTTCCCCTGCGGCTCAAACCCTCGGGGCCTCTTTGCTTCGAGCTGGGAGACGATTGATTCATTGGCCTTTTTTCAATGGTCGGTGGTGCCCGTATAATCATGGGAGGTTCCGTAATTGGATTGACATGGAAACGCGGGCGTGCCATGTATGAAGTATTAAAAAGCGTTTCTTTTGGGCCCTCTAGATTTCAGGCATGCTGCTCGCCGACATCCTGACAAATTTTTTGACTATACCCGTTAAGCCAGCCTATGCCCTACATAAACTACAAACCGAAACTCCTCATCGTTGATGACAGCCAGGAAGCCCGGCTTATGCTTGGAAAAGCCGCGGAAAAAACGGCACTCTTTTCTCATGTGGTTGAATGCAGCAGCAGCAGCGAAGCGATTGAAGCGTTGCAGCGACAAAATTTCGACCTTCTGGTGCTCGACTATGAGCTCGACACCCTTAACGGATTGCAGGTGTTTGAACGGGCGAAGCATATTCAGGAGCCCATTGCCGGCATCCTGGTGACCGCCCATGATGAAAAAGAGGTCATCATTGCCGCCATTCAGGCGGGAATCCGGGATTTTCTGGAAAAGCCGATTCAGCCTCACATCCTGGCCAATTCATTTCAACGGGTCTGGGATGAACTGGAAATCCGGAAATTATGGGAAGCCGACAGCCGCAACCATCTGGAACTGATCGAAGGTATTCCCGACATACTTTACAAGATTGATATGGACGGCTATATCGAATATATCAATCCGGCAGTCGAATCCCTCGGGGTAAGCCGGGATGAGCTGATCGGCAAACACATTACCCGGATTATCGCCGCCGAGGATTATCACCGGCATTCTCTCCAGACAGTCTTCGAAGACTTCAATCATCATCCAAATCCGGAAAGCCCGCCTCAACTGGTGAATGAAAGACGCTCCGGTTCGAGGCGCACTCAAAATCTGAAGATTCGATTGATCAACCGCAATGAAAGCCAGGATGCCCCTTACCGCGCCGCTCAGCTGATGGCCTTCGGTCAGATCAGTGCCAGCGGCCTATTTGAGGGCGGCGGGGTGACCGGTTCCGTGGGAGTTATTCGTGACATTACTGAACAGGAGAAAACGCGCGGGGAACTTGACAAGGCTTTGGCGAAATGGAGCGCCTCCGAGGCCGCGCTCAAGGCCGCCCAAGCGGGTAACAGCCGATTTTTGGCGGATATGAGCCATGAAGTCCGAACGCCCCTCAATGTTGTCAGGGGATCCCTGGATTTGCTGGCAGCGGGTGGCCTGGATGATGCGCAGCGCCAGCAATTGGAGATCATCAACGCCTCCTGCCGTACCCTCCAGTTCGTAATCGACGATATCCTTGACCTTTCTCAAATGGAGGCGAACCGCTTATGGCTCAATCCCGTCAATTTTTTCCCGGAGACCGTACTGCATGACGTTCTCTCGGTTGTCAGGGGGCTGCCGGAAGCCCGGGGCCTTGATACGACCCCCCGGATCAGCGAAAGCTGCACGGAACTCAATGGCGATGCGGAACGTATATGGCAGATACTGTTCAATATTGTCCATAACGCCGTGAAGTCTACGGAGGAGGGCTTTGTCCGGGTCAGCCTGGAATGTCAGCCGGTTGACACGAAAGGCTATCATCGGCTGGTTTTTGTTGTCCAGGATTCGGGCATGGGTATTGCGGAAGACAGGCTTGAGCAGATATTCGAAACCACTGAAATGGGGGGTGGCACGAGTGCAAGGCGATACAGCGGTCAAGGCCTGGGTTTGGGTATCAGCCGAAAACTGGCGCGATTGATGCGCGGCGATATCCAGGTCGCGAGCCAGGAGGGCAAGGGGTCTGTGTTTACCTTTACCCTGGTTTTGCCCGAGGCGGGCCTGATTCCTGAGACCCAGCCGGAGCCGGGAACCGTGACCCTGCCGGGCCCGGTATTGATTGTTGAGGACACCATGACCAATCGGCTGGTTATAAACGGGCTGCTTCAAAATATGGGCGTTGAAACCGATACCGCCAGAAGCGGCACGGAGGCGGTTTTGAAAGCTGAAATCCGGCCCTACAGCCTGATTTTCATGGATCTGCAAATGCCCGGAATGGATGGCTTGGAAGCAACCCGAAAAATAAGGGATTCCCGAGGCCCGAATGCGGATACCTTCATCGTTGCCTTGACGGCGGATGTAATGGGCGATGTGGATGAGCGATGCCGGCAGGCCGGGATGGATGAATTCCTGCCGAAGCCGGTGGGGAAAAATGAAATATTGGATGTTTTCCAAAAGCTTGCAGCCAAATCGACCGGCGGCTTTTGAGTGGGCCGGGCAAAATCCCTGCCCGGGAAAGAAACTCGCGGATCGTAAGTTTTAAGTCCCGGGGCCTGGTTCAGGTTTCATTGTCCAGAATTCTTTCCGCCTCTTCAATACTGGTTACATTTTTGGCCCGATATCCCAGATCAAGGGATACGGTTTCAAACTGGATATGCGCCAGATAACCGGCTTTCCGGTGCACCCGCACGGCCTTGGACATGCCCGCCGCCAATAGCGACTCCTGTGCGACCTTGATATAGGATTCGAAGATTTCATCCTGGTATTCATAATTGCGCAGGTCCGTCAAACAGGTAAAACCTTTTTTTAATTTCCTGCATTCGGACTTGACCTGCTCAACAATTTTTTGCATTTCCGATTCGTTATCGATTTTTTCCAAGGTTATGTAGAGCCGGTTTTTCCCCGGGTCCGTCTTTATCTCGTGCATCCGTTCCCCCCTGTTGATAAACCACCGTTTTTTATACCATTGATCTGTACTATTGATATGAATGAATTCATGATGCTTGTCAACTCAAAACGGTTTGCGCGCAAACCGGAAAACCATATTGTTCTTGTCCGGGCGGATAAACCGGTTTAGGATGCATCCATTGACCACCTCACACTGCAAGGAGAAATCAGATGAAAATTGCCGTCAGCGCCAACGGAAGGGATGTGGACAGCCCGATCAATCCACGATTTGGCCGTTCTTCGGGATTTGTGCTTTGGGACTCCGAAACCCGTAAGGCCGATTATTTGGATAACTCCGAAAACCTTGCCCTTTCTCAGGGCGCTGGAATCAAAACCGCTCGGATGATTGCCGACGCGGGTGCTTCGGTCTTGATTACCGGTCAGATGGGGCCCAAAGCCGCCCAGGCCTTGAAACATTCCAAGGTAAGGATTTATTATTGCCCCTCAGGTACGGTTAAGGAGGCGATTGAGGCTTGCCAGGGCAACCAGTTGGAAGAATTGACCGGGGAAAAAATTGCATCCGGCCCCGGTAAAATGGGCGGCCGCGGTCAGGGTGGCGGCGGGGGAATGGGCAAAGGCAAGGGCAGATAAGCTCCGTGTCCCGATGGCAAGCCACGATACCGGTGCTCCTGGTTTATTGCCAGTGGGTCGTGTTGCTCTTATTTTTTCAATGGGCCGGATTGGCTTTTAAAGTCCCGTTGCATGGGCAAAGGATTCTTTTTCCGTTTTTTCTGCTGCTTTTCATATTTTTCGCATTCCGGCAGACCGGTTATTTTATCCTTCAGGCAAGTCCCCGCCTGGATGCTTATCCGGGGGTTCGGGCCGGCTGGCTGCTGTTTTCCTTTGCCCTCGGCTTGCTGCTTTTGCTTGCGGGTCAGAGGCTGCCATTCGGGGGGGCGGGGCTGCCCATTCTGAATACAGCCAACCTGTTCGTATTTGCCAATCTTCTCGGCACCTGGATGGTTAAGCCCTTAAGGCGTCCGGCTGAATTGATCATTCTGTGCGTGGTGCTTTTTCTTTCCGACTTGTTCAGCCTTTTGAAGGGGCCTACCCGTCGGATAATTGAAGATTTGACCGCCTATTACGAAACAGGAATGTCGGGCCCGCCGCCGGCGGGAGATTTCCTGCTCGTCAAGACAGTGGTGCCGGGGGCTTATGAGCTGCAGCCGGTTTTCGGGGTTTCCGACTGGATCGTTCTGGTCTTTCTGTCTGCTGCTGCCTGCAAGTTGGGTGTCAATGACAACCTGGCAGGGCAAAGTCTTCGAAAAATGGAGGCCCGCGGCAGGATTTCCGTCTATTTTCCCGTAGCCGGCGCCGGCCTTTTGATCGCGGTCGCAGCAGCCATGGGTTTTAATGTGTTCGTTCCCGCGCTGCCGATCGTGGCCGCGGTTTTTGCCGCCTATATCCTTGTGCTTGACCCGTCTTCAAGAAAACTCCAAAAAAAGGATTGGCGGCTGATCATGGCGGTCTCTGCTGTAATGCTGAGTTTGTTGGGGGTGGGTTATGTCATTTAAGGAAAACCTGAGACGAAAAATTTGGATTGATCAGCTGGCCCGCCGGGTGGAGCAGTCGCTCGGCCCTGCTGCAAGCGGCAAAAAAATTGACAAAACCGCCATGCGTTCCCTGCTTGAGGCGGCCGGCTACCAGGCAACGACCGGGCGCGGAATGGAATTGTACCGGCAGCAACCACAGGCGGAAAAAGACCGTATCCTGGTGCTGGACAATGAATTGCCCATGTATGACACCTCGCTCGACGATGTCCTGCTTCGCAAGAATCCCACCCTCAGGGAGATGGTCAACATATTTAACATGATAAAAATATTGAACGACAAGGATGTGGTGGTCGGCAAGGGCCCTGATGCCCTGGGCTTGATCCGGCAACAATGCCTGGCGGAACTGGACCTCTCCTATACCGAATCCGACATCCGGGAAATTGCGGAGGAAGGGCGAAACGCCCTTTTACAGGAAAATGGCCGGCAGGTAAAAGAGATTGCGGGGCTTTTTGCGGAGCTGCTGTCCCTGACGGGCCCGCCCGTGCCGGTAGCCCTGCCGGACATCCATGTCCTCGGCAGACTTCAAGGCGAATCCAAGCATGAGCTTGCGTATGGGCCCGTAATTCTCTATGATTCCGGGCGCCATCGATTGCAATATTTCGACTGCCGCCTGGACGTCGGGGAGATGAAAAAACCGGAGATATACCTGGATATGGCAGGCGGGAAAAAGCGGGCATGGCTTGAAGGCGGGAAGGTTTTCGATGCCCTGGCAGACCAGGTGTTGACCGAAGCGCCGCAGGTGACGACCTGATTCGGCGGTGAAGGGCTGAAAAAAAACGAGCGATCGCTCTTTTTTTGTTGACGCACCCGGTTTATTTGATTATTTGAAATGCTGAATGATAAAAACGCGCTTTATTAATGTTTGCATAATTTTTTAGACATGCAGACAAAGCCCGCAGGGCTGCGTAAGGCTCTCGTAACCCCTGTAACTCTCGTAGGGCGGACCAAGCGCAGCGTGTCCGCCTTCAAAATGGCGTGTACACCTTAGTTTGATGGTTACCTGTTTTTGCAAACATTAGTAGTCCGCAGAATAGAGGAGAGGAATTGATGGAATCCATTTATGAACAGCTCAGAGAGCGGCTCGATGACATGGCCACCGGTTTTCCGGCAACGCGGGACGGGGTCGAGATAAAAATCCTGGAAAAGTTGTTCACCCCGGCAGATGCCCGGATGTTTCTGATGATGACGCCCATGCTGGAGACCCCTGAAACCGTGGCCGAGCGTCTGGAACTGCCGCTGGGGGAAACCCGGACCCACCTGGAGGACATGGCCGCTCGGGGGCTGCTGTTTCGCCAGCGGAAAAACGATTTGGCTCGGTATGCTGCGGTTCCATTCGTTGTAGGGATCTACGAGTTCCAGCTCAACCGGGTGGACGCCGAATTGGCCGCGGATCTGGGTGTCTATTATGAGGACGCGCTTGGCAAAACCTTTCAGGCTTACAGCACGCCGGTCATGCGAACCATTCCGATCAACAGGGAGATCGTGAGTGAATGGCCGGTGGCGCCTTATGAGGACGCTTTAAATATAATCGATTCCCATGAAACCATTGCGGTTGCCCCCTGCATTTGCCGCACCACCGCCAAAAAGCACGGCGGCGGCTGCGACAAACCCCTGGAAGCCTGCTTTCTGTTTGGCTCCCACGCGCATTACTATGTGGATAACGGCATGGGGCGCTATATTGACAAGGAGGAAGCCAGGGCGATTGTCAGGAAGAATGACGAGGCGGGCCTGGTCATGCAGCCTTTCAACTCCCAGCGGGTGGGGGGCATGTGCAGTTGCTGCGGATGCTGCTGCGGCATGCTCGGATCGCTCAAAAAGCAGTCCCATCCGGCCGAGGCGGTAAAGAGCAACTACTACGCCCAGGTGGACGAGTCATCCTGTGTCGGGTGTGAGACCTGCGTGGATCGCTGCCACATGGAGGCCATAGAGGTCTTTGAGGACAAGGCGCGGATTGACCTGAAACGTTGTATCGGCTGCGGCCTCTGCGTGTCCTCCTGCCCCTCGGATGCGATGCAATTGATAAAAAAATCCGCGGACGCGCTTTATCTGCCCCCGGAAACCGGCATGGAAACCTACCTGCGAATTGCCAGGGAGCGGGGGAAAATATAGCCGGTGATGCCCATATATGAATGCCACTATTATTAAGCGGGGCCAGACTGAAAACGGGACTCGGCAGTTTTTTGAAGGGCGGCGAGCAAGCGCCGGGTCAGTTTGTGAAGGCGTTTGGGAATGCCGATGAATTTGGCCGGGAGCAGCATCGGCCCGGAGAATCTTTCGATGCTTACCAGTTTGACCCCGTTTTTCACCGGTTCCAAATAAAATTCATGCTCCGCTGAAATTCCCCATTTGGATCCTGCCCAGATAACCGCACGCCCCTTTTCGCAATGTTTAACCTGAGGCGCGATGCGGATGGGCAGGATCAGGGGCCTGAGCTCAAAGGACAGGCAGGAGCCGGCTGCCAGGCGATCTCCGGATTCAAAACGGCATTCCCGGCAGACCGGGTTCCAGTCAGACCAGTTCTCCACAGCTGAAAAGACTTCCCAGACAATTTCCAAGGGGGCTTTTATGGTGATGGTTTCCCGAATGATCATTTCATCCCCAAGCGTCCCGGACGGCCGCTATTGGCTCTGCTCCGGCAGAAAACAGGATTGCACGGAAAGCAGGCGGCCGGGGCCGCCTGCTTCCTCGGCAAGCGCGCTGCAGATCGCCTGATCCATATCTGTCAGCTGCACCGGGATCAATTCCGCAATTCGATTTTCCCGGCACACGGCGGGGGTCCGAAGTCCTTCGGCCAGCGGGAAAACAATGCCGGAGGGCACCGGTGTGATCAGGGCCACCCAGTAGGTGGACAGCAGGGTGTGGAAAAAGGGCACACCGGCGATATATCGCTTCAACCCCCTGACGCGGGCGTACTTTTTCATCAGGTCCACGTAGCTGAGCACCTCCGGGCCGCCGATGTCGAAAGTGGCGTTTGCTGTCTCAGGGGCTTGCAGGCAGCCGACGAGGTAGTCCAGAACATTTTCAACAGCAATCGGCTGGGATTTCGTGTAAATCCACTTCGGGCAGAGCATCACCGGCAGCCGTTCAACGAGGTAGCGGATTATCTCAAATCCGGCCCCCCCGGCCCCAATGATCACGGCGGCCCTCAGGACCGTGGTCTCAGCATTGCCGGAATCCAGGATGCGCCCGACTTCCTGGCGGCTGGCCAAATGATGGGACATGCCGCCGGTGCTGTCTCCCAGGCCCCCGAGATAAATCAGCCGGCTCAGCCCTGAGCGGTCCGCTGCGTCGACAAAATTTTGTGCGGCTGTCCGGTCGCGTTCTTCAAAGGCCCGCATCTCACGAAAGTTTCTCCCCCCCATGGAATGGACCAGGTAGTAGGCGGTGTCGATTCCCTGGAGTGCGTTTTCCAGGGAGGCGGGATCCAGTAGGTCCCCGGCCACCAGTTCGGGGGTGTTTTTCAGCGGGTAGGGCAAATCCAGTTTTTCCGGATGCCGCAGCATGCAACGAACCGAATGGCCCATGCCATCGAGTTTATAGAGCAGCCGCTTGCCGATAAAGCCGCTGGCGCCGGTGAGCAGGATGCGGGGCGGGGATGTTTTCATTGCAATCGGCCTTTCCTTATTGCCGGTGATGCCCGTATAATAATAAATATGATAATGATCCGTAAACAGGAAATGAAGGGTTCCTGCGGCGGCTGGTCCCGGGAGCCGGTGCCGGCGTGGGAATCCGCTAAAATTAGATTGATTTTGCTATTGATAGCTTCTTCGATTATATTTAAGGCAAATTATTCAGGATAGCAAGAAGGAAGGGCGCGCCATGGAAGAGCGGATCAAAATCGGCATCAGTTCATGCCTGCTGGGGGAAAATGTACGCTGGGACGGGGGGCACAAGCTGGATCATTTTCTTCGGGACACCCTCGGGCAGTTCGTGGCATACGTGCCGGTCTGCCCGGAAGTGGAGGCCGGTTTCGGCGTTCCCCGGGAAACCATGAGGCTGGTGGGCGATGTCGACAATCCCCGTTTGATAAAAACCCGATCCCTTACCGATCATACGGATCAAATGCGTCATTGGGCGAAAACGCGGGTTAAAGAACTGGAGAAGGAGAACCTGTGCGGTTATATTTTCAAAAAGGATTCTCCGAGCAGTGGCTTGATGCGGGTCAAGGTCTACAATGAAAAGGGCATGCCGGAGAAAAAAGGTGTCGGCCTGTTTGCGCGTGAATTTGTCAACCATTTCCCCTTGATTCCCGTGGAGGAAGAGGGGCGGCTGCACGATCCCCGCCTTCGGGAAAATTTTATAGAGCAGATTTTTGCATTGAAAAGATGGCGCGACACGGTTGCCGAACAGCCGGGCATTGCTAGCGGGGTGGATTTTCATTCCCGGAACAAGCTGCTCCTCATGTCTCACAGCCCGGAATATGCGCGCAGCATGGGAAAACTGGTGGCCGGTGCCAAGAAAATGGGACCGGGGGCATTCCGCCGGGAGTATGAAGCCCAACTGATTGCCGCCCTGCGTCTTAAACCCACGGTCAAAAAACATGTCAACGTGCTTCAGCACATCATGGGCTATTTTAAAAAGCAGCTTTCCGCCGACGAAAAGCAGGAACTGCTGGAAATATTGGATCAGTTCAGGGCGGGCCACGTCCCCCTGCTGGTCCCGGCAACGATAGTCAACCATTACGTGCGAAAATACGATCAGCCGTATCTTAAACGGCAGACTTACTTGAATCCGCACCCCCTTGAGCTCAAGCTGCGCACTTATCTCTGAGCCCGGGGGCCGGAAGAATTCGGAAAGGAATACCAGAAATGGCACTACAGGAGATCATCCGGCAGGACCTGAAGCAGGCAATGAAGGAGAAGGACGAGGAAAAGAGAAATGCCCTTCGGATTCTGATCGGGGAATTCGGCCGGTTTGAGACCAAGGAATTGACAGATGCGGATGTGATAAAAATTGTCAAAAAACTGATTAAATCCGAACAGGAGGCCCTTTCCCACGCCGGAGGACCGGCGCCTTCGCGCTACATTGAAATTCTTGAATCCTATTTGCCCCAAACGGCCTCTGATGACGCCATCCGGTCCTGGATAGCCGAAAATATCGATTTTTCCCGTTACAAAAATAAAATGCAGGCCATGCGCGAGATTATGGCCCATTTCGGATCATCGGCCGACGGCGGCCAGGTTAAAAAAATCCTGGAAAACATGTAGGCGCCAGCTGTCATCCGGGGGAGGGACACTTTTCGCTTGTTCCGGGCTTTTTTTGGGTTTATGCTCATAATTGTTGATCCGTAACGCCGGGGAAACCCCGGCCGGCTTTTTTTAAAGAAGCGCCAAAAATCGCCCAACGGCGGAAAGGGAGGTCATGATGACAGTTTCCATTCAAGCGCTCGACCGCGTGGAGATCCTTACCCTCCAGGACAACTACATTGATATCCTGGCCCGGGACAACTCGCCTGTAATTTCCCGGGCCATGCCCCTGAAAGGCATGGAGGTGAAAAACAGCATTCTGGCGGAACACGGTTTTTCCGCAATGATCAATACCATTTCCGGTGACAGCACCCGAAGCCTGCTGTTTGATTTCGGGTTTTCCGAACATGGGGCGGCTTTCAATGCCGCAGCCCTGGACGCGGATATGCGCCGGGTGGAGATTATGGCGCTGTCCCACGGACATCTGGATCATGTGGGGGGAATTGAAAAACTGGTCGGCCTGACCGGCCGGCCCGGCATCGAATTGGTGCTTCATCCAGAGGCTTTTCGGGCCCCGCGTTACATGAAGATCACCGAGGATTTCAAGGTGATGTTTCCGGCCTTTACCCGGGAGCGAGCCGAAAATGCCGGGGCAACCGTGGTGGAGGCGGCGCAGCCCCGTTCCCTGCTTGATGGCCGGGTGGCCTTTCTGTCAGAAATCGAGCGAACCACGGATTTTGAAAAAGGGGCCCCATCGCTTTGGTTTGAAAAAGACGGTGTGCCCATGCAGGATACCTTTGAAGACGACACCGGCCTGGCCTTTGTGATAAAGGACAAGGGCCTGGTGGTACTGAGCGGGTGCGCCCATTCAGGGATTGTCAATACGGTCCGCCATGCCAGAAAAGTGACCGGGGTGGAGCCCGTCTACGCGGTTATGGGGGGCTTTCATCTCTCCGGGCCGGATCAGGAACCGGTGATACAACCCACAATCGATGCGCTAAAAGAGATTGACCCGGCTTATGTCATACCCACCCACTGCACGGGGCGGGAGGCCGTCATGCGGATAGAGGCCGCGTTTCCCGGCCGGTTCATCCTGAACATGACCGGCACCACTCTCGGTTTTGCCACGGATCAATAAACGCGGGGAAGCCACGGCATCCATCTACATATCAAGAAAAGGAAATCGAAGATGAAAGCGCATGGTGTGGCATTTTTATGCGTATTGGCCGTTTTTTTTGGAAATGCGGCAGCGGCAGCAGCGGCGGAGGCAACAGCAGGGGCGGATGCTGTCTCCGCTTATGTATGGCGGGGCATTACCTTCAACGACGGTCAGGTTGTTCAACCCTATGTGGATGTGGCGGCAGACCGGTTGTCCATAAAAGTCTGGGGAAATCATGATATTGACGACTACAACGACACCCTGGAGGAAAACGAATTCTCAGAGATCGATCTGATATTGTCTTATGCCCTTCCATCTGAAGGAATGGACATTAGTATCGGTCACATTGAATACCTTTTTCCAAACGGGGGGCAGGGGACGCGCGAGGTTTTTCTGAGTGCGTATATATCTTCTTCAGAACGTCTTTCAGTTGGCGTCGATACCTATTATGACTATGGCGAAATCGATGACTATTACCTTTCCGCAACGATGGTCTACGATGTGTCCTTGTCCGGTGGCGCGGGCATGGAGGCTTCAGCGACGGCCGGGTATGCGGGTGGCGATTTTTCCAAGGGCCCGGATGAGGGGTGGCATGAATACACCCTTTCCTTGAATGCTTCCTATCCGCTTGGAAACGCTTTTGAGCTCAGCGCTTTTATCGCCTACACCGACACATTGGATGAAGACGTCCTGCCAGAGCAGGATGTGGATTATTTCGGCGGCGGCGGATTTTTATGGAGATTCTGACCTTTGGGCAATGCACCACTTCGCCCTTGCCTCCAACAAAGGCCATTCTCTATAATCATAAGGGCGTGCGGCTTTTTCAGGGTGGTGTGATTATTCATTGCAAGGCGAAAGGATTGAGGTTAAAATTCCTCATATGGTTTGCACATCCCGGCAAAGAATACACGCTTGCCTTTCCTGATGTTTTGACCGGGATCCCGACCGACGATATTGGCATCCAACTTCCACCGCCGGAACAACAAGCCGG
>CAZNSO010000014.1:0-22112 GCA_964575805.1 uncultured Desulfobacteraceae bacterium | reverse complement strand
AAGCCGGGACAGTTTAAATGAAACGTGATCAAATACATTTGCTTGAGGATATATTTCAGATTGTCGCCGAATCCGAGGGACCCGAGGTCTCACTGGAACGAATCGGCCAGGTGCTCATTGATCGGTGCGGCATTGATGTCTGCTCTGTTTATGTCTATCATCCGGAGGCAAACAAGCTTATTCTGAGGGCTACCGTCGGCCTGAACAAGGAAGCGGTGGGCAGTATTTCCATGGATACGGACCAGGGGCTCACCGGCCTGGTTCTTGAGAGCATGAAACCCGTTTTTGTGGTCCATCCGGCCAATCATCCGCGCTTCAAATATTATGAAAACAGTGGGGAGGATATTTATCAGACATTTCTCGGCCTCCCCCTGATTTACCACCAACAGGCGCTGGGCGTGCTTGTGATACAGACCATTGCCGCCGACAGTATAACGGAGGCTGATATACCGGTTTTTGAAAATATCGCCAGCCAGATTTCCGCAACCGTCGCCTATACGGGCATGCTTAAAAATTTTGCCCAAAAGGAGGCGGGGGGAGACACGGAAGCTCACTCGCTGCCAACAGGGACGGGGCGGTTAAAACGCAACTACCTCCGCGGAGAATCGGTTTCCGTCGGGGTTGCCGAGGGGTACGCGCACTATTTGTCCGAGAATATCACTTTTAACCAGGTTCGCTGTACGCTCACGGAAAATACCCAGGCCGACCTGAATCGCCTGGAAAAAGCTTTTAAAAATGCCGGCAGCCAGATCCAGCATATTGC
Organism: uncultured Desulfobacteraceae bacterium; assembly: GCA_964575805.1. Classification (GTDB taxonomy): domain Bacteria; phylum Desulfobacterota; class Desulfobacteria; order Desulfobacterales; family Desulfosalsimonadaceae; genus M55B175. Next base: position 21,349 of record CAZNSO010000014.1, on the reverse strand, counting down.
GGAGCAGGCAAAAGCCCTGTCTCCCGAGGAGTCCGGAATCATCGAAGCGCACCTCATGTTTTTGAGGGATAAGTCCCTGAAGCATAAAATTATCGCCAAAATCGAGGCGGGCAGCTGTGCCGAATATGCCTTAAAGGAGGTCATTTTTGAATACGTGGAGATGTTTCGCTCCATTGAAAATCCCTACCTGAACGATCGAAGCGCGGACATCCTGGATATCGGCCAGCGGGTTCTGGAAAATCTCATTGGGGGGGCAAACGGGGAACACCCGGCATTCAGCCGGGAGACCATTGCCATCGCCTCGGATCTTTCACCGGTGGATTTGCTGGCCATCCGGCAGCCGAATTTGAAAGGAATTGTCCTGGTTAACGGCGGAAGGACCTCGCATACGGTGATTCTTGCCAAATCGTTTGAAATTCCGATAGTTATAGGTGTCGACGGGGTTCTGGACACCGTTCGGGAGAATGACTGGCTGATTATGGACGGGACATCGGGATTTGTTTTCGCCAATCCCCCCCGGGAAATTCAACAGGAGTACGAACGGCGACGGAAGGAGCGTGAGCTGGCCATTGAGAGCATGGCCTCCTCCTTTGGACTGCCGACGGTCACCAAAGACGGGTTTACCGTTGACGTCGGCGCCAATATCGGGCTGCTCTCGGACACGGAACTGGTGCACAAGTATGGGGCCGATTATATCGGGCTGTACCGGACCGAGTTTCCCTTCATGCTCCGCCAGGCCTTCCCGACAGAAGAGGAACAGTTTGAGCTTTACCAGAAAATACTGGAGAATTCCGCCCCGCTTTCCGTAACCATCCGCACCTTTGATGCCGGTGGGGACAAAATGGCATCCATCCTCCGAGCACCGGTTGAGGACAACCCCTTTCTCGGCTGGCGCTCCATCCGGATCAGCCTGGACATGGAAGAGGTCTTTCGTCCCCAGGTCCGGGCCATATTGCGTGCCTCCGCCTTGGGGCGGACCCATATCATGTTCCCGATGATCTCCTGCATCACTGAAGTCCATCGGGTCAGAACGATCCTTTCCGAGGAAAAGGCGAATCTGGAACGTGAGGGGGTTCCCTTTGATCCGGACATCCAGATGGGCATTATGGTGGAAGTTCCGGGCGTGGTTCCCATTCTGGAGCGTATCCTGAATTACGTGGATTTCGTGAGTATCGGCACCAACGATCTGATCCAGTATCTTTTGGCCGTGGATCGCAACAACAAGCGCGTGGCCAGCCGTTACAATCTTCTCCATCCTTCGGTGATCGCCACCATAGCCGATATTGTCGATACCTGCCGGCAAGCCGGCAAGCCGGTCAGCATTTGCGGGGAAGCCGCCGCCAATCCGGAAGGGATTTTTTTATTTGTCGGCATGGGAGCCAGCCGTTTCAGTATGTCCCCCTCCGCCATACCGGCAGCCAAGCAATTTATCCGCGGCTTTCGCCGCTCTGATGCCCGCTTGTGCCTGAACGCCGCACTGGAACAAGAGGATGCGGCGGCCATTTCCCGATTGCTTGCCAATTATCTGGAGGAGACGCCCCGGGGGAGCATGCCGGCCGCTGCAAGTCATGCATCCAGCCATGCATCCATTGATATGACAGACACCTAAATGTACCCGTCGTTTTTTGGATTCAAGGAACGCCCTTTCAAGCTCGTACCGGATCCGGAGTACCTTTTTTTGAGCCAATGCCATGAAGACGCCCTGGCTCATCTGGCGTACGCTGTGATGAGCGGCGAGGGTTTCGTGGAGTTGACGGGAGAGGTGGGTACCGGCAAAACCTTGCTTTGCCGGGTTTTTCTCGAAAATTTGGGTCCGGATGTCGAGACCGCTTATATCTTTAATCCCGCAATGGAGGCCAGGGAACTGCTGGCGGCGATTAATGCTGAATTCGGCATCGCTTCCCATCATGAAAGCCCTGCCGCCCTCATCTATGAGCTGAATCAATTTTTGATCCGGCAAAAGGCCGGGGGGCGTCAATCGATGCTCTTAATCGATGAGGCCCAGAGCTTAAGCCCTTCAGCTCTGGAGCAAATCCGCCTGCTCACCAACCTGGAGACCAGCAGGGACAAGCTGCTGCAGATTGTACTGGCGGGGCAGCCGGAACTGGGGGAACTGCTGGACACATACGAACTCCGGCAGCTTTCCCAGCGCATCACCCTGAGCTGCCGCCTGCGTCCCTTGAGCCTTAAAGAAACCGAGGCCTACATTCAGCATCGCCTTCATGTTGCCGCGAACAAACCGGTCAAGGTTTTCAGCAAACCCGCGATTCAGCGGATTCATAAATTTTGCCGGGGAGTGCCCCGTCTGATCAACATTACCTGCGACCGGGCCCTCCTGGCGGCTTACAGTGAAAACAAGCCGAAGGTCTCCGGAAGCCTCGTGAAAATCGTTACGCGCGAACTCGCCGGCAGGGGGGATAACCGGCAGCGCTTTTACGGAAGCGGCCGAAGCAAATCCGGATGGGTCGGGCTGGCCGCGGCCTGCCTGCTTGCGGGCCTGTATCTTTATCAGGCGGACCTGTGGGTTCCTTTTTCGGATTGGCGGGAGGACCAAACCGTCTCAACTGTCAAGCCGCCCCGGGCCCGGGCGGGTCTGCCGGCCGAAACTGCCGTGCCTTCGGTTATCCCGTCCGAGGAAGATGCACCCGGAAAGAGGAACAACCCACCGACGCTCGTTGAATCCCCGCCTTCTGGTGAGCGGAAAGGAATTAAGCCCGGGGAGGCTTTGTCTCTCGAAAACCTGTTGGCTATCCCCACGGGCGCGCATTCTCGCCAGGCCGCCGCCAAAGCCCTTGTTTCCGAGTGGGAGCGGCCGGTTCTGGGGTTGGAGGAATTCGGGAAGGTGGAAAAAGACGATGTCTATTTCAAGCTGTTAAGCCGGCGCAACGGGCTCAACGTTCTTCGCGTGGATGGCGACCTGGGCCTTGTCAGGCGACTGAATCTGCCGGCGGTCCTTAAAATGCAGCCCCCTGCAAAGGATGCGCCTGTATACCTGTTCGTGTCCGGCAGCCGGGAGAACGCCTTGGATCTGACAGCCGCCCGGAAAAGCTCATCGCTGGCTGCCGCCGATCAAGAAATTCACCGGTATTGGACCGGCGTGGCTTATGTGGCATGGAAAAACTTCTATCATTACCAGGGCATCATTCCCCTGGACACCTCGGGCGAATCGGTTATCACGCTCAAGATGCACCTGGCTGAGATAGGTTTCCCGGGACTGTCCATCAACGCTCAATACGATGCGGCCACCCGTTCGGCTGTCCGGACGCTTCAGGCCAGGCACGGTATCCCGGTCGATGGTTATGTGGGGCCATTGACCAAAATCGTGCTATATAATGAAAAGCCATCCCTTGGCATTCCTCGCCTGAAAAACAACCGGGTATCGGCAGTCGCCGGAGAGGGGGCTGAGCCTTGAGCACCATTTTAAAAGCTTTAAAGAAGCTGGAAGCGGAAACTCCCTCAAAGCCCGGGATTCTTGCGGTACCTCTGGGCAGACACAGCCGGCAGCCGGGGAATCGGAAGTCGTTTTGGCTGTTCGCCGGGATTTCGGGTGCTGTCCTCTTGTTGGGGGCGGGCTTTTTACTGTTTTTCAAGGCTTCATCGTCGCTACTCGTGCAGGAATCCGCCGTTGAGCGCCTTCAATCGGAAGCTCAACCCATACCATCGCGTCCCCGATCCGGGGACGGGCCTCCTGCGGTTTTCAGGGAAATCGTCCGGCCAGCCGGAGGCGCTGCCCCCTTTGTGCCGGATCCTTCGGCGCAGGCGGAAACGAGCCGCATTGAGTCTGCTTCGTCTTCCACAAGTTCAGTGGCTGTTGAGCCGGAAAGTTTAAAGAACCGGGATTCCGGGCACAGTCCGGGTGACATGGAAACCAGAACCGGCGGGAATACCGGTAAACCCCTGGAGAATCCGGCATCACCGGCCGGGATGAAAAAGCAGCCGGCAGGCGACAAACCACCGGGGGCATCCGAGGCGCCCGCGCCCTTAACTGAGCTGGCGGATACCGGATTACGGATCCAGGCCATCTCGTGGAATAAAGATCCCGCCAGGCGCCTGGCGGTCATCAACACCAGGGTATGCCGGGAAGGCGAACATGTCAGCGGCTACCGCATCATCCGGATCAACCCCGACGATATTGTGGTGTCTGCTGACGGGAGGCTGGGGAAAGTGTTATTTTAGCCCGACCGCACGCCCCGGGAAACAGCCGGTCCGGCATTGACGAAGCTTGCATTAATTATATGGACATTACGGGTAATCGGGTTGTTGCAATTACCGCGTGTTTTTTCTATTTCCCCCCGGCGCCAACCAGGGGCAGCTCCTTGTCCACCTGGAAATATACCAGGAAGCGGGCTTCAGCGTTCAAATCCTGCTCTTCCTGGTAGCATCGCCTTTTCAGGGCCTCAATGCGTTCGCTGTCCTGCTCTTCTTTGAGTTTGGTTAAAAACAGTCGTTTTCCTTTATATCCCGGACCGGCCTCGATAAACATATAGGCCGCTTTGGGGTTGGATTGAAGGTTTTTATGGGACAGGCGATCGCGCATGATCATCGCCAGGCTTCCGTCCTCCATTGCGTGGGGCCGGGCATAAATGGCGCAGTCCACGTTCCCGTCGCTGTCGGCCGTCGAAAGAATGCCGGTGCCTTTGGTATTTTCAAAGTAAGATTTAAGATCCATCGTATTCGCTCCTGTTTGTGAGTTGCCTTCGGGTTTTCAATCTATTTTCAGACATGCTTCATCTTAAAATAGCCATGATTTTTCCCACGGCAAACTTTTTGCAGCCTGAACTTGAAATTCCCGGGGGACTTGCGCGGACAAAAAATATTTGCCGCAAACGGAAAATTTATTTCCTTGACTCATCTTGCCCTTTGGGAGTAAGCAGATACTCTTGCCTGTGGCGCTGGCATAATTTTCCCTCTCTTTGGGAGAAAAAGCCCTGATCCAGCGTCACAGGCATTTTTCGTCAAAACCGCCCTGATCCCTCTTTATGCGGCATCAGGTCAATAGCGGACAATTGTCCGAGCTCTGCAGGAAAAAACGCCATGACGGAAATCAAGCGAATTGTGTTTTGTGATTTTGACGGCACCATAACCGCCGCGGAAAGCCTGGAGGCGGTGCTGCACAAGTTTAACCCGGCTGCTTTTGATGCGATGATGGCCCGGCTCAAGGCAGGCGAGGTGAGCATTCGGGACGGTGTCCGCGAAATGCTGGAAGGAATAGATTCCGCACGTTATCCGGAAATCCTTGCCTTTGTGAAGGAAATCCCGATCCGGCAGGGATTCGAATCCTTTCTGGATTTTCTGGATAGCCGCGCAATCCCCTTTATCGTTTTGTCCGGAGGGCTTCGCGGCATGGTTGAGGCCCGCCTGGGCCCGCTGGCCGGGCGGGCTCACCGCATCATTGCGGCTGATATTGATGCCAGCCAATCCTTTCTCAGGGTTTTTTCGGACTATGAAAGCGGCTCCGAGCTGGTGGCCAAGGCCGAGGTGATGCAGACATTTTCATTTGATGAATCCATTGTTATCGGGGACGGCATTACGGATATCGAAATGGCAAAGCACGGCAGCCGCATATTTGCCCGGGATTCCCTGGCGGCATGGCTGGACCGGGCCGGTATCAGCTACCATGGCTGGTCGGATTTTCTTGATATCCGCGGTCAGCTGGAAGTGCAGCTGTGAGCGGGCGATGACATGACGCCGCTGCAAGGTCCATTTTTTTCACCCACCCGACTTTCTGAACGCATTGGCCGAAATTCCGTAGCGCCGCATGACCTGCTGCAGTGCCTGTCGTTCCATTCCGCACATCCCGGCAGCCCGGGTGACATTGCCGCCGGTCTGTCTCAGCAGGGCGCCGATATAGCTTTTGTTGAATTCCCGGAGCATTTCTTCCTTTGCGGCCTTGTAGGGCATTGATTGGAACTCGTTCGATTTCGCGGGGCGGGCGCTGCTGCTGCGCCGACTCGTCCGTTCAATGTCTTCGGGCCGCACCGTATCCGAAGTGGAAAAAAGAAGGGCCTGGACAATCAGGTTCTCAAGCTCCCGAACGTTCCCTTCCCAGCTGCGTTCCTGGAAATAAGCGACAAGCTCCGGGGAGAGCGTTTTCTCCGGTTTGTTAAGGCGTGTGCGGTGTTTTTGAACCAGGTGATCGGCAATCAGGGGGATGTCCTCGATCCGTTCGCGCAAAGGGGGAATTTCAATGGGCAGCACATTCAACCGATAATAAAAATCTTCCCGGAATTGCCCGTTTCGGATTTTTTCCCTCAGGTCCCGGTTGGTGGAGGCAATGATGCGAACATCCACTTTTATGGTCCGGGTATCGCCCAGGGGTTTGATTTCTTTCTCCTGCAGAACCCGCAGCAGCTTGGTCTGGATGGCCGGGCTGACATCACCGATCTCGTCAAGAAATATGGAGCCGGCGTCCGCCTGCTGAAACAGTCCGATCTTGTTTTGGGTGGCATGGGTAAAGGCCCCCTTTTTGTAGCCGAACAGTTCGCTTTCCAGGATTTGTTCCGGGACCGTGGGGCAGTTGACTGCAAGGAATTCATTTTGATGCCGTCGGCTCAGTTCATGGACCGCCCGGCCGGCAAGGTCTTTGCCGGTTCCGGATTCACCGGTGATCAGAACGGTAAAATCTGTTGTGGCAACCATCCGGAGGGTTTCAAACACCCGCTGCATGGCCTGGCTTTTCCCCACCATTCCATGGAAGGTGGGGGCAGCACCGCTGCCTTTTTTCAACTGTTGGTTTTCCGCGATCAGCCGGCTGCGTTCCAGGGCTTTTTCCAGCCGCACCACCAGGGCTTCATGCTCGAATGGTTTGGTGATGAAATCATAGGCCCCTTGCTTCATGGCATGGACCGCGGTGTCAATGGTTCCGTAGGCGGTCATCATGACCACCGTGAGATCCGGCCATTTACGCTGTACCAGCTCCAGAAGCTCCAGTCCGTCCATCTCCGGCATTTTGATATCAATCAGGGCCAGATCAAAGTGCTGTTCACCCAGAAGCTGGAGGGCGGATTTGGCTGATGGCGCAGCGGCGATCCGACAGTCCAGTTCCGGCTCCAGGCTGCGCTTTAACAGCTCCAGCATATCCGGCTCGTCGTCGACAATCAGCAGGCTCTGTTTTGTCATGCTTCTTTTCCTATGGATGGTAATGCGGCCCGTTTTTGGGCAGATACAGCGTGAATGCGGAACCGCTGCCAGGGGTGCTGGCGACTTCGATATCCCCGCCGTGACTTTTGATAATGCCGTAGCTCACGGCAAGGCCCAGTCCGGTGCCTTCGCCGGTGGGCTTGGTTGTGAAAAAGGGATCAAAAATGCGTTTGAGATCCCTGGGTTCAATGCCGTAGCCATTGTCGGTGATAACGATTTTAACCTGCTCGATATCCGGAATATAATCGGTGCGAATCCGGATCCACCCGCTGTCACCCACTGCATGCCGGGCATTCATTACCAGGTTGATCAGCACCTGCTTGATCTTTTTTTCATCCACCCGAAGCCTGGGCAGATTGTCGGCAAATTGCGTATCAATGGCCACCCCGGAATTTTTTGAGCGGTGCTTCAGGAAAACCAGGGCATCGTTGATCAGTTCGTGGATATGGACCAGTTCAGCCGTTGGCTTGGAGCGACGGGCGAAATTGAGCAGATCTTCCACGATGGTTTTGCAGTTCTTTGCATGTTTTAAGATGATGTTCAAATCCTTGTGTCGTTGAGACCCTTTTTCCTCGCTTCGCAGCAGCAGTTGGGTGTAGCCCTGAATAATGCCCAGTGGATTGTTGATTTCATGGGCAATCCCTGAGGAGAGCTGCCCGATGGAAGCCAGCCGGTCGGCATGGGCCATTTGTTTCTCATGGCGGATAAGGGCGTCGGTGCGTTCCCGCACCCGTTTTTCAAGCGTTTCGTTGAGATCCAGAAGTTCAGCATGGGCGGTCTGCAGGGCCTGCTTGTCCGTTACGATTTGTTGGTAGACCTGCCATATCCGGTTGAAAAACAGGGTGACCGCGGCCGCCACGATGAGCAGCAGGGTGTTCAGTGTCCCGCTGTAGGGCTGAAGCCCGGTCCACAGGCTGTCCATGCCAGCCATGTGAAAAAACTGTTTCAGAATGTGGCCACCGGAACGGGAGACGGCAAAAAGGCCCAGGCAGCTGCTCAACCAGAGCAGGTAGGTCCAGACGATGTTGTCCGGCTTGCGCCGGAGCAGGCCGAGGGCCTGCCTGATGCAAAGCAGGGAAAACACGATCATCACAACTGAACCGGCCATGTCAACCAGCCGAATGGGCAAGGCGGGGACGATCATGCGGCACCTTTGTCGCGGCATTCCAAAGATTGCTCCCGCCTGTCCAGCCGCCGCAGCCCCAGGTAGAGAAAAACCAACCCCGGAACGCACAGTAAATGATCGAGCTTCATCAGGTAATAAAGGATGCCGAGAAATTCCAACCCCGTGGGCGTATCCAGCCGGATTTGCCATGGGCCGGCGGGAACGGCGGTCACCAGCAGGAATTGTTCGTCGAGCAGATGGACCCCAAAGGCGTCAAAAGACCAGAGGATAAAAAACAAGGCGGCATATTGAATGTATCGCCACCCTGGATCCCGGACCAGTCCGCGGGATCGGAGCCAGTAGATCAGGATGGCCATGGCAAAGATGAAAAACAGGTGGGACAGCTGGTGAACATACAAGCCCTCGGGCGCCCCGTGCGCCTGCGTGGCCCATGCCGGTTGAGCTGCCCCCCCTAAAACTAGGGCGATAATCAGGGCCGGGGATTTGTTTGGAAAGAATCGCATTTTTGGTTTTCCGTAATTGATGGCAAAATCATCGGTAATGTTTGGGCAGCAATTCGTGTGCCACAGGGGGAGGGCGGTCTCATCGGAGCAGGCGGTATGCTTTCCGGAAGCGGCAGGCGGGCTGCCGTCGGCAACCGGACCCCCCGGCAGTTTGCGTGAAAATGTGCCATAAAAAATTTGCACATGCCCTGATCTTTTAATATTTATCAATAAATTGAATAATATACTGTCTCGCACGAAAAATATTTCCATGCAATAATTTTGTTTCACTTTACGCGTCTTTGGCAATTTTCGCAGCCCCCCTTTTCATTATAACTTGTTAAGATTATAGAAACTATAAATGAATGAGGGGCGATTCAATAAAGGAAAACTTTTGGAATGGATGTTGCAGAGATATCCGGGAGATTCGGAAAACCCGGCCGGCCGCTGTTTCATCGCCATCTCCTTCAAGGACCATTGTTTGCGGTTTAGGCCAGGGCGATTACATTTAAAGGATATGGGGCAAATTTTTTATTAATTCGGACTGCATCCCTTTTGAAAGGAGGCGTGTATGAGAGCAGGAAGGCGGCTCAAACTCGTTTTATCCATCTTTTTTTTATTGTTTCTGCTGCTGCCGGCGCAGGGTTCAGCTCAGGGAATCGAAGCGCGGATCGCTCAGCAGCAGTATAAAGCCGGCGAAACGGTGGTGATCACCGGCCAAATCCCGGCAGGAGAAGATCTTTATTTATCCATTGCCTCCGAGCGGGAATTCGCCCCCCAAGAGGCCGAGGGGGTGAATGAAATCAAAACCTTTCGTGATGCGGTGGCGGAAAATGCGTTTTCCATGGACACCTCCGTGCCGGTGTTTTATTACATGCTGACCACCAAACCCGAAGAATTCGGGAATGTGGTCGACAAACGCTTCGGCGGCCCCTCCTTTGCCAAGGGGATTTACAGCACCACCATGTTTGAGCTTGCCGCCTGGGACAGCCTTCGGCCGCAAATCAAGGAAGTCCTGGGTCCGCTTGACAGCCGGGAGGAATGGGAGTTTTTTAAATACAACCACGAAACCGCCTATGGCATCAACACGGTCACCAAAGAGCGGACTCAAGTCGGAAAAGTCACCATTTTTGCCCGCAGTGTGCTGGCGGATTACAAGGAAAGCGGCAATTACTGGGATGAGGGCACAAACATTGAGCTGAACAAGGAAACCGGGGAGTTCACGGTTTCCTTTGAGTCCTTTCGCCACACCCCTCCAAACACGGATTTCAATGTTGCTGTCAACGGCGAGCCCATCGGATCCTACAACCTGGCTGGAAAGGGGTTCTGGCTTTCCCTTGGCGGGCGCTACATGAACCCCATCTGGATCATCATCGGTGCAATTCTGGTGGGGGCCTTTTTCTCCCTGATCGGTGCTGCGGGCGGCATGCTGATGGCCGCCTACCAGGTGATTGTTGTCAACACCATGGGACCGGTGGGATTGAATGCCGCCAATGTATTAAGGCCTTCCAACGTGGCCCTCACCCTGTTTTCCCCCCTGGGGTCATTTTATCGCTACGCGGTCAAGGAGCACCGGGTGGCCTGGCCTGTTGGCCTGTCTTTTGGTGTCGGCATTCTCATCGGCTCGATCTGGCTGGGAAAATATGTCACGCAGTTTCTGCCGATGGAATCCTACAAAGAATGGCTGGCCATTCTTGTTGTGCTGATGGGGATCCGGACCTTGTATGAGCTCACGCCCCGGGTCATGGAAAAGCGAAAAAACATCAAGGCCATGACCCAGAAGTTCAACGAGGAGGTGCAGCGGGCCAAGGAAGAGGGCCGGGCCGCCAGGATGGGCCGCATCGAGCCCATATCCCACGGCGCCAGCAAATTGACCAACTATCGTTTCAAATTCTGGGGCGAGGAGTTCAAGATCAATCCGTTGTTATTCGGAATAATCGGACTGGGCATCGGTATCGTCTCCCGCTGTTTCGGCATTGGCGGCGGATTTCTGTTGACCCCGATCATGACCATGGTCGGTGCGCTGCCCATGTACGTGGCTGTTCCGGTCTCGCTTGTGGGCACCTGTTTCAGCAGTATCGGCTCCTTTATCGGGTATCTGTTAAACGGTTATCTGCCGGACATCTGGATTGCGCTGGCCATCATTATCGGCGGTTTCGTCGGGGGGTATATCGGCAGCCGGATGCAGAAACTGTTCACGGAAGTTCAGCTCAAGGTCATCCTGGCGGTGGTCCTGTTTTTCCTGTTCTTCCGCTTTTTCAAAATCGAAATCTGGATTTAGCATGGCATTGTATCCGACCCCGCCGGGCCGGGAGTTTTCCCGGCCCGGCTTTGCAACCATGCCCAAACTATAAGGTGCCTTCATGATGGATCAGCTCTGGACAATTATTTCAGGCGGTCTGCACCAAATTCAGGCAGGGCTCTTTTTCCTGTTCAGCTCGCTGCATGGATTGGGGCCAAGCGCAACGATCGCAGTGATTGCAGGGGTTACGGTTTTGTTTGCCGCCACTTTTACCCGTCGTTTCAAAACCCGCCGTTATCGGGAACTGGAGAAAGAGTTCACTCATTGGTATGGGGTCAAGCAGGAGGCATTGAAGCTTCGGGCCGAAAACCCGGAAAAAGCCCGACAGATCGGTGTCAACATTGATAAAGGCAAATTGAATGAAGTTTATTACAATTATTTTTTTGAAGGTTTGCTCAACAATCTGCTGACCATGTACATACCGATTGTTTCCATGCTGGGTTTTGTCAATGACACTTACCGGCCGGAGGTTCTGGACTCCCTGTTCGGGCAGCCGCACTTGTTCATGCTGCCCTGGCTCAATGGCAATTCCTACCCGGTGGGGGCGGCGTTCTGGTTTGTGATCTGCGTGGCGGCCGCTTACCTGTGCCGGTTTGTCGTTGGCCTGGCCGTAAAAAAGATACGGGGGGCAGGTGAGCAGGCGCCCGGTTTGACGGACTGCGGCGCCGGTTCTGAAATATGAGGGCTGCCATCCGGCACGGAAAAAGCTAACACCCAACTTCAGATTGGTTTCAATCAGGAGAAGACGCAATGCAGGAATCAGTATACAGTTTGTGTTTTATGTGCTCCGTTCGCTGTCCGATAAAGGTGACGGTGGAAAACGGCCAGGTTCGGTTCATCGAAGGCAACCCGCATGTAAAAGGCATTGAGGGAAGCCTTTGCCCTCGGGGGGCGGCCGGCATTTCCCTTGTCAATGACACCCAGCGGGTACAGGCGCCCATGATCCGCACCGGGCCCAGGGGATCAGGCCAATGGCGGCGGGTGTCCTGGGAGGAAGCCTATGACTATATTGCCGACAAGCTCAAACAGGTTATGGACGCGCACGGGGGGCGCAGCGTGCTTTTAGGCGAGCGCACCCAGCTCAGCACCCATGTCAGCAAAACTTTCATGCGGGCCATCGGCTCTCCCAATCACTTCACGCATGACGCCCTTTGCAAGGGTTCTCTCAACACCGCCTGCCGCTCGCTTTTCGGTTACACGGACGGGCAGATAGGCATGGACTACGCCAATACGCGACATCTTGTGCTATATGGGCGGAACCTGTTCGAGTCCATTCAGGTCAAGCCTGTCCGGCAGTTCAGCCAGGCCATGGAGGAGGGGGCCCGGCTTACCTATATTGACCCCCGTGTAACCGTGACCGCAACCAAGGCCCACCGCTACTGGATGATTCGTCCCGGCACCGATCTGGCGCTCAATTATGCCCTGATGCACGTGATAATCAACGAGAACCTTTATGACAAGGCCTTTGTGTCCAGGTGGGTGCTTGGATTCACCGAACTGCAGGAATTTGTGCAAGCCTGTACCCCTGCGTGGGCAGAAACCGAAACCGGGATTCCGGCTGAAGAAATCGTTAATTTCGCCCGGGAACTGAGCGAGCAGAAGCCCGGGGTGATTTTCCATTGCGGGTATCGCTGTGCGAATCACGAAAATGAGACCGATTTCCGCCGCTCCATTTTTATCCTCAATGCCCTGATGGGCAGCATTGAAAGCAAGGGCGGTGTTTTCTTTAAAAAGGGGCCGGGGGAAGTGGGCGGTGAACCCCTGCGCAAACTTACCGACCAGCAGGAGCTGCCAAAGCCTTCCGACATCCGTTTTGACAAGGTGGGCACGCCGGATTTCCCGATCCCGGACCCCAACCACGGGGTCCCCCAGGTGCTTCCGGATGCGGTGCTCAATGAAGACCCCTATCCCTTGAAAGCCCTGATTGCCTATCGGTTTGATCCGCTGATGTCCATCCCGGACACCAATTACACCCGAAAGGCATTGGACAAGCTGGATCTGATCGTCTCGATTGAAATCAATTACAGCGATATTGCCTGGTATTCAGACGTCATTCTTCCGGAATCCACCTACCTGGAGCGCATGGACAGCCCCCAGCAGGCAAACGGCCTGAAGCCCCAGATTTTTTTACGGCAGCAGGCGGTTAGTCCCCGTTATGACACCCGGCCCGGTCCTGAGATACTGCAACAGCTGGCCGGGCGCATGGGCCTGGGCCAATATTTTCCCTATAACACGGTGGAAGAGCTGGTCCGCTGGCAGCTGGAACCGACCGGTTTTGACCTGGAGGATTTCAAAAAGAAAGGGTTTGTCGCCTACACGGACAAGCAGATCCTGTGGGATCGAAAAAGCGGGATCAAGTTCAAAACCCCCTCGGGTAAAATTGAATTTGTCTCCTCTTTGATGGAAGATGCCGGATATCCTTCGTTTCCCGCTTATCTCCCGGTCGGGAAGCCTGAAGAAGGCGGCCGGTTCCGGCTGGTGGTCGGCCGGTGCGCCCAGCACACCCACATATCGACCCAGAACAACCTGTATCTGAATGAACTTGTGCCCTACAACCCCTTATGGATCAGCGCAAGCCAGGCGGAAAAACTCGGCATCAGTGACGAGGATCTTGTCGAAGTCGTCTCTGATCAGGGGTCCGGCCGGATGCAGGCACGGGTGACAGATGCCATACACCCGGAATGCGTGTTTATGCTTCATGGGTTCGGCCATCAGGTCCCGCCGGCGGAGCGCTCCTACAACAAGGGGGTCAATGATGCCCTGTTGATGCGCAATGTCAGCGACCGCGTGGGAGGAAGCCCGGGGCTCCATGAAACTCTGGTGACGGTTCGCCCGGTCAGGTAAAACTTGAAAGCGATTAACATATTCCGCGAACGGAGTGAGCAAAAATGAGCCAATATTTTCTCTTTCAGGATCAAAAAAAATGTATCGGCTGCATGGCCTGTGTGGTGGCCTGTAAAAGCCGCCAGGGGCTGCCCCGGGGACCGCACCCCTGTCTGGTGGTCACCGTAGGCCCCAAATGGCTGGGCCGGCTGCCGCGAACCGCCTATACATTCATGCCTTGTTTCCATTGCGAAAACCCTTGGTGCGTGGCCGCATGCCCGACCGGAGCCATGCAGCAGCGGGAGGGCGACGGCATTGTCACCGTGGATGCGGATTTGTGTGTGGGATGCAAGACCTGTATTTCCGCCTGTCCCTGGGGCGCCCCCCAGTGGAACCCGGAAACCGGTAAAGCAGTCAAGTGCGACATGTGCTATGACCGTGTCGATTCGGGCCTCGAACCTGCCTGCGTCACCGTCTGCCCGACCCGCTGCCTCTATTTCGGCACGCCGGAGGAAATCCCGGAGGTCCGGCGGGAGCGCTATGCAAGGGCTCGGGCGCAGGAGAATTGAAAAACGCTAATCTCCTGCTACTTTTGATGGAATATTGATTTTTTGCCATGGGGCGTTTCAATGAGTAAAAATATCTGTAAAGTCCGGGCAACCCATGACTGGCTGCGGCAAAAGCTGGAGTCCCGGGAACTTTCCCATCCGCGCTGCCGCCAGAAAACCCGGGAAATCTTTGATCTGGTCTATGACATCTCCCAGGGCCGGGCCGGCAGGGAGCATCTGGCAGCCGTCCTTGAATTGACCGATCAGCTGAGTTTTGAAGGCCTTGGCCGGCAGTGCCGGAGAATCGGCGAAGAAGTGTACAACCGGATCCAGAGCCACCGCGAGGAGTTTGAAAGCCATATACAAACCCACACCTGCCCCACCGGCGACTGCCCGATGCTGACGCCCGCGCCCTGCCAGATGGCCTGTCCCGCCGGCATCGACATCCCCACTTATCTCATGCTGATAGGCCAGGGACGGTATGCCGAGGCGATCGCGGTGATCCGCAAAGACAACCCATTCCCCTGGGTCTGCGGGCTTGTTTGCACGCACCCATGCGAGTTCATGTGTGTCCGGGGCCGAATGGACAGCCCGGTGGCCATTATGGATCTCAAGGGCTATGCCGCGGAAAAGGCCATGTCCGCCAGGGAATACGAGAATCCGCCGAAGATGCCGGACAACGGCCGCAAGGTCTGCGTCATCGGAGCCGGCCCGGGCGGTCTCACGGCCGCCTATTATCTCGCGCTGGAGGGATACCGGGTCACGGTGCTCGAGTCATTGCCCGTTGCCGGCGGCATGATGATGGTCGGCATTCCCCGCTACCGGCTGCCGCGGGAGGTGATCGACCGGGAAATCAACTTGATTGAGGAACTGGGGGTGGAGCTTCGGTTGAACACCCGGCTGGGAAGCGATATCAACGTGCAAGATCTTGAATCCGAGGGTTTTGAAGCCTATCTCCTTGCCATAGGTGCCCACGGCTCCTACAAATTGATGATTCCCGGTGAAGATGACTACCCGCAGGTGATACCGGCCGTGGATTACCTGCGCCGGGTCAGCCTGGGGGATCACAGGCGCCCGGGCAGGCGGGTGGCGGTTGTCGGCGGGGGCAACGTGGCCATCGATGCCGCGCGCACATCTCTTCGGCTTGGATGCGACAAAGTGACCATTCTTTACCGGAGAACCCATGATCAGATGCCGGCCCATGGCGAGGAAGTGGTTGAGTCCGAGGAAGAGGGCGTGCAGTTTGCCTATCTGACCATCCCCAAGGAAATCGTCGGGGAAAACGGGCGGTTGACCGGCATTGTCTGCGTACGGGCCGAGCTGAGCGCGCCGGATGAATCCGGTCGGCAGCGGCCGGTGCCGGTTGAGGGCAGTGAGCACGTGCTGGATGTGGACGTGGTGATCCCCGCCATCGGCCAGGAGGTCGACAGTTCCGGCCTGGAAGCGTTTAAGGAGGTCGACTGGACCCGGCGCAACACGCTTCGGGTCAACACGGTGAGCATGCAGACCCCCCAGGCCGGAATATTCGCCGTGGGTGATGCGGTTACCGGGCCGGCAACCGTGGTTGAGGCCATTGCCGGCGGGAAAAAGGCGGCTTTTGCCATTCACCGCTATTTTGAAGGCATGCCGCAGCCGGAATTGCCGCCGGTCCCTGTCCGCCGCCGCAGGGCCGAATACTGCCAGGTGCCCGCCTCGCTTAAAATGGATTTGAACCGGCCCCGGATGTCCCTTCTTGGAAATGAAAGGCGGCGCATCACGTTTCAGCAGGTCCGGCTGGGTATGGCGGATTCCCAGGCGCACAACGAGGTCAAGCGCTGCCTGCGCTGCGACATATGTATCCGCTGCGGCCGGTGCGTGGAGATATGCCGCGATAAAATGGGGGTGAACGCCCTGGAGCTGGGCTACATGGATTTTGACAACCCCGGCCCCACGGATATGAAGATTGCCGCCGAGCGCTGCATTGCCTGCGGGGCCTGCGCCACCAACTGCCCCACGGGTGCCATGGAAATGACGGACCAGGATGGGGAACGGGTGCTATCCTTGTGCGGAACGGTTTTAAACCGCCTTCAGCTCGAATATTGCGAAGTCTGCGGGGCGGTCCTGGGACCGGCGCGGTATCACGATTTTATCATGCAGCGGGTCCGGGAGATCAGCCCCGCCCTGGTGGGAAAACGCATCTGCCTGGATTGCGCCCGGCGCGACAGCGGCAAAGCGCACGCGGAAATCCTGCCGCCGTGAAAGCGGCTGCCCGTGGAGTAAACAAACAGGCAGGCAAACGGCCGGAAGTGGCAGTGGCCGATGGATTGCCCCCAAACATTTCAAGGAGTCGCCATGGTATTTCGTCAAGGCCAGAAGGTGGAGATCTTTCGACGCTCTGATGATGAGAGCTGGGAGCCCTATATGGAAGAATTTGTCGGCATGCACGGCATAATAACGGACCCGGATACAAGCAAGAACGATCCGGACGCCCTGGTCGAGGTCAGCCTTGATGAAAAGGGCACGCACCGATTCCCGCAGGACTGCCTGCGGGTGCTTGAAAAATCCTGATCAAAAGGAGCACGCGGTTATGCCGCAAATAACGATTGACCAGACACCCGTGGAACTGGATGCGGACAGCTTCGTCCTGGAGGCCATCCGCTCCCTTGGCATCGAGGTCCCCACGCTGTGCTATCACCCGGCCCTCACGCCCGCAGGGGCCTGCAAGATGTGCGTGGTTGAGGTCAGCCGGCCGGGGAAACAGCCGCGCGTGATGCCTTCATGCGTGCTCAAGCCCAAGGAGGGGATGGAGATCCGGACCGACACCGAGGCGGTCCAAAAAGCCAGAACCCGTTCGCTCCGGAAGCTTGCCCGCTGCGCCCCGGAGTCCGAAGCGATCCACCGCCTGGCTGAAAAATTCAAAATTTCTTTGGGGCCGGTGCCTGATGACTGCATCCGATGCCGTCTCTGTATCCGGGCCTGCAGGGAAATCGTCGGCGCGGCGGCCTTGAGGATGGATGATATGGAAAACGTCGTTGCCGAACCCGGGGATAACTGCATCGGCTGCGGCACCTGTGTGAACCTCTGCCCCACCGGAGCGATCCGCATGCAGGACGCCGAAGGGGTGCGGACCATCTATATACGCGATGCCGTCATTGGCAAAAGCCCCCTGGTCCGCTGTGAAGCCTGCGGCAGAATGTTTGCCACCCAGAAGTTTCTCTCCCGGGTGGAGGAGAAAACCGGGGATCACCCCCATGTCAAGGAACATCATCAGTATTGCCCCACCTGCGCCAAACTGCTTTCGGACCGGGTCAAAAGCACCCGGCCCGTTAAACGCCTGTAAAAGGGCCCAAAACAAGGTTTTCCGGAGGTATCTTATGGCTGAAATCGCCTGTCGTTCCATGCAGGACGTGGTTGCTTTTGCCATTGACCGCGAGGCGAAAGCCCGCGATTTTTACCTGCAATGCGTTGAAAAAGCCCAAAAAAAAGGAATCCGTGAATTTTTTCAGGAAATGGCCGATGAAGAGGCCCGTCATCGGGAGCTTTTGCTGGAGCAGGACGTGAGCGAGGAGCCGGCGTTTTCGCCTGCCGAGGTAGAAGACCTGCGTCTGAGCGATTTTCTGGTGGATGTGAAATTCACCCCGGATATCAATTATCAGCAGGCCCTGGCCATGGCCATGAAAAAGGAGGAAAAGGCCCACGCCTTCTATTCCGCCTGGAAAGCGCGCTGCAGCAGTGAGAAAACCGCCCAGCTGTTTGATTTTCTCGCAGCTGAAGAGCTCAAGCACAAGCGCAAAATCGAGGAAATCTACGACACGGAAATCCTGCAATGGGATTAAGGTTGGGGCCCCCCTGATGCCGGGCGCGGGGTTTGCCGGTAAACCGACGGAGCCCATTGCCGGCGGGCTCAGGCCATAAAGTGGTCGATCCCCAGCGCTTTCATCCGGTCGGGCGTGGGGCCGCCGGTTTCCAAATCCCAGCCCGCGGCCTGGAAAAACTGCGCCCGCAGGCTTTCCATATCCAGGCTGACGCCCTTTAATGGGCCTTTGTCCAGCGGCGGGTGGCCCTTGGCCCTTTCGCTCAGGTGATGTGCGGAAACAGTGAGGCCTTCGCGCACATTAAAGGCCTTTCTCAGGGAAAGAATCCGTTCGCCGGTCTGCAGGTACGCATCCGGGGAAAGGTCCCACCCGGTCACCGCGTTCAGGTATGCAACCGTGGGCAGCGGGCCGGTGATGGCGCCGAACAGGCACAGGCCGGCGCAGTTGACAAGCTGCATGTAAAAGGAGCCGGCCGTGTAGCGGGCAATGTCCCTGGCGGTCCTGCCCTTTGCCTCCCGGATCATGCGCCGGGCGGCGGGAAAGCGTTTTTTTACCCCGAACAGGCCGGCGTAGAGGTAGCAGGAGATGGTGTGGCGGCCCGGTGTGGGCTCGCATTCATAGGCCACCGCGAACCCCGGGTCCAGGCGCGAGTCATGCATGGGCAGTTCCTGGCCGCCGGCATGGATGGCATACTGTTCAGAGCCGCCCCCGATGCGCTCGGCGGCTTTTTTGACCCCGTCCGCCAGGGTGTCGCCCAGACCCTCGCGGCGGATGATCATCTCTGTGAGCTGCAGGATCGCATCGGTATTTCCCCACATCAGTTCCATGCCGCCGGTATCCGAGGCGGTGATGAGGCCGTTTTCATAGCACTCGATGGCAAAGGCGAGGACCCCGCCCGTGGATATGGTGTCGATCCCGGCCCGGTTGCACATTTCGTTTAACTCAATGATGGCGTCAATATCCTTTTGAAGCAGCAGGCCGCCGAAAGCGCCGATGGTTTCGTATTCCGGCTTGTGGCCCTGGCTGCCGCTGAAGCGCCCCTTTTTGATATCAATGATGCCGCCGCAGCCCAGCGGGCAGCCCTGGCAGGAATAGCGGCGCTTTTGATATTGGGTGACATTTTTGTCCGAGGCTTTGGCGGCATTTTCATACCCGTAGTCCAGATAGCCGACCCCGCCCCAGTTCTTGATGGGCATGTCCCCCACCATGGCGGAATAGGTGGTCAGGCCGGAAGTCCCGAAATTCCGGTAGATCTCGCGAATCACGGAGGGCCGGGCAGGGGCGGAAATGCCGGTGCGGGCGATAATGCGGCTTAAAAACCCCATGCTGCGCATGGTCAAGCGGTCCGGCAGGCTGGACTGTTTATAATTGCCGATAAAGGCCTTGTTTGTCGCCTTGAGCGCCTCCGGCTGCGACACCCCGATTTTGTTGCTGCCGGCGGCAGCAACGGCCTTGAGGTTTTTGCTGCCCATCACCGCCCCCAGACCGGAGCGCGCAGCGATTCGGGCCCCGTCAGTGGCAATGCCGGATATGAGTGAGAGCTTCTCGCCCGCCGGCCCGATGGCGGCAATCTGTGCTTTTTTATTGCCCAGCGCCGCTTTTATAAGGCTTTCGGTTTCCGGGAGGTCCTGTCCCCACAGGGCTGAAGCATCGCGGATCTCGATGCCGTCACCGCTGATGTTTACCCAGACCGGCCGGCTTGCGCGGCCGGTGAAAAAAACCGCATCATAGCCGGCGCGCTTGAGGGCCCGGGAAAAATAACCGCCGGCATTGGCATCGCCCCAGCCGCCGGTCAGGGGAGATTTGCCCACCACCATGAAGCGCCCCGAGAAAAAGGCCGGGGTGCCGCTCAAAAGCCCTGCGCAAAAACCCAGCCAACTGTCAGGGGACAGGGGATCAATGCCCGGCTTCTGCCGCTCCATGATAACCGCCGCTCCGAGCCCGTAGCCGCCCAGGTAAGCCCTGTAGAAGTCCTCCCCGGGCGTGATCACCTCGGTGCTTCCCGTGTCAAGATCGATGATCGCGTATTTGCCTGTGTAGCCGCCTGCCATTAGTTTTCCCCCCGCCTGAATGATTGTATGACTGTATGATTGAATGACTGTATGAATGGTTCGCTGTTCGTTCATATCTTCTTTTACCTCATTTCAAAACAGCCGTCTCGAAAAAAAAGTCAGTTTGAGATGGCAAAGAAACTGGAATTCCACCCTGGGAACGGGGGTAAAATATTTTCTGCCCGGGCTGCCGGCAGCCTCCGAAAGACATCCGGCGGGTAGCGATTTTGTCTGTTATTGGCGATTTAAATGGTATATAATGCAGTTATTGATGGTCGCTGTTAATCTATTGACATATTTTTCAATCTCCCTGGCGGACCAAGCTCCCGTAGCTCTTGCAATTCTTGTAACTCTCGTAGGGCGGGACCAAGCGCAGCGTGTCCGCCTTTAAAAAAAAAGGAAGCCCCGCTTGACTTTGAAGGAAAGGCGGACACGCTGCGCTTGGTCCGCCCTACGTGGCTATTTGGCCGGAACAACGTAAAAGGTTATGAAACGGGCAGAAGGTCCTTATCGAGACCAGACAAATGTAATTCATGATAATCGGTCGCCCGCGAAAGCTCCAGAAACTGCCCTATATTGTCAGCCCGTTTTTTTGACACCCCAAGCTCGCAGGGCTCCATAGGGCCCTTGTAATTCTCGTAACTCCCGTAACTCTCGTAGGGCGGACCAAGCGCAGCGTGTCCGCCTTCAAAAATGGCGTGACCACCTTATTTTGATGCATACTTGGTTTTGCAAACATTAGCAAGAACGGCACAGGACCTTCTGTAAAGAAAGTCAAAATTATGACGCATTCGCGGTTTCAGGCATTGCGCCGAATTTTTAAAAACAGGCGGTTTCACATCCGCCTCCATCTGCTGATACCCTTCATTTTTGGCGGCATTGCGGCCCTGTCCGGCATTGTGGCCTTCCAGGTGGACCGGTACTGCCTGCGGGTGGCCTGCGATCCCTGGTGGGCGGTCTTCGTTTGGGTGGTCTGCTGCGCCCTGATGGGGTTTGTATTCGGTTTTCTCGTGGTGCGCTCCCTCCTTCGGCCGGTTGAAAATTTTGTTCAGGAAACCCGGAACCTGGGCGTTTTGAATTCCC
>CAZNSO010000013.1:47921-54841 GCA_964575805.1 uncultured Desulfobacteraceae bacterium | reverse complement strand
TATGTGCCGCGATACCGGCTGAACCGCGGCCTGATATACCAGGCCATGGGATGGATGAACCCGGCAAATATCGCCAATGCCGGCGGCGAAAAATCCGTCGCCAACTTTGATGAAGACGCCCTTACAATGGCGGTGGCGGCCGGCATCGACGCCCTTCGCGGCCTCGACCGGACAAAGGTGCAGGGCCTCTATTTTGCCTCCACCACCATGCCCTACAAGGAAAGATTGAATGCGGGGATCATCACCGCTGCCCTGGGCCTGAACGACCAGGTCCGGGCCGCTGACTTCAGCGGCGGCATCAAGTGCGGCACCACGGCCCTTCTCTCGGCCCTCGAAGGGGTCGAATCCGGCCGCGTGGACAATGTTGTCGTAACCGCGGCGGACTGCCGGCTGGGCAGACCCGCTTCCGCCCAGGAGCTGATCTTCGGTGATGGGGCCGCCTCCGTCACGGTGGGTGCGGAAAATGTCATCGCGGAGTTCAAGGACGCCTATTCGGTGACCTACGATTTCGTCGATCATTACCGGGGAGAGTTCGCCAAGTATGACAGGCAGTGGGAGGACCGCTGGATACGCGATCTCGGTTTTATGCAGATTCTTCCCGAAGCGGTGGAAGGGCTGCTGGCCAAGACCGGCCTGAAAATAACGGATTTTTCAAAAGTGGTGTATCCCTGTCATTACGGGGCCGCCCGGAAAGGCCTGAACAAAAAGCTGGGCATTGCACCGGAGGCCGACCAGGACAATCTGCAGCAGCAGGTCGGTGAAACCGGCAGCGCGCACGCCCTGCTCATGCTGGTGGCAGCCCTTGAAAACGCGAGTCCCGGCGACAAAATTCTGCTGGTCAGTTTTGGCAGCGGCTGTGATGCCATGTTCCTGGAGGTGACGGAAAACATAAAAAATCTCCCCAAACGATACGGCCTCTCCGGCAGCCTGGAAAACCGCGCGGAGCTCGACAATTACACCAAGTATCTGGTGTGGCGCGATATTCTGCCGGGAGACAGGGGGCTGCGTTCGGAGGAAGACCTTTGGACGCGCTGGTCCCAGCTGTGGCGCAAGCGAAAGGAAATCCTGGGCCTCTGGGGAACCCAGTGCCAAAAGTGCGGCACGCTTCAGTACCCGACCCAGAGAGTGTGCGTGAACCCGGAATGCGGGGCCACTGATGAAATGAGCCCCTATTGCTTCTCGGACAAGAAGGGCCGGATCGCCAGTTTCACGGGCGACAACCTGGCGGCTTCCATCAACCCGCCGGCCATTTACGGCCAGGTGGTTTTTGAGGAGGGCGGCAAATACATGTTTGATTTCACGGACTGCGACCTGGAGAGTCTCTCCACGGGGATGAGCGTTGAAATGAGCTTCCGGCGAAAGTACCGGGATCAGAAAAGAGACATTGCCGGCTATTTCTGGAAGGCCGTACCCACTAAAGAGGAGGTATAACCATGGCTGATGGAATAAAAGATAAGGTGGCCATCCTGGGAATGGGATGCTCCAAGTTTGGCGAGCGCTGGGACTGCAGCGGCGAGGATTTGATCGTGGAGTCCTTCAATGAGTGCCTCAAGGACGCGGGCATCGATAAGAAAGAAATCCAGGCGGCCTATTTCGGTACCCACATTGACGAGGTCAATGTCGGAAAAGCGGGAACCCCCCTGGCGACAACGCTCAAGCTGCCGTTTATCCCGGTTACCCGTACGGAAAACTTCTGCGCCACCGCCACTGAAGCCCTGCGGGCAGCCTGTTACGCGGTTGCGGCAGGCGCCTATGACATTGTTCTGGCCCTTGGCGTTGAAAAACTGAAAGACACGGGCTATGGCGGGCTGCCGGATGGTGCGGCATTTGGCACCGAAATGTTTCTGCGCGGCGCCAATGCGACCGCGCCGGGACTTTTCGCCCAGCTGGCCACTGCTTATGCCGCCAAGTACAATATTTCCATGGATAAGATCAAGGAGGGCATTGCCCACGTCTCGGCAAAAAGCCATGCCAACGGGGCGATGAATCCGAAGGCCCATCTGCGCAAGGCGGTTTCCGCGGAGCAGATCAAGCGGGCCCCCATGATCGCCTACCCATTGGGACTTTTTGACTGCTGCGGCGTCAGCGACGGTTCGGCGGCAGCGATTGTGACCACACCAGAGATCGCCCGAAGCATCAAGAAAAACCAGGGGATCGTCACGGTCAAGGCACTGCAGATATCTGTCAGCTCAGGGGAAGAGGACACCTACACGGAATGGGACGGCGCGCATTTTGCCACCACCCGGGTGGCCGCGTCAAAGGCCTATGAAGAGGCCGGGATTAAGGACCCCCGGGAGGAGATCAGCATGATGGAGGTCCATGACTGTTTTTCCATCACCGAGTTCGTCACCATGGAGGATTTGCAAATTTCCCCCAAGGGCGGGGCTTACGAGGATGTCATGAATGGCTTCTATGACCTGGACGGCTACGTTCCCTGCCAGGTGGACGGCGGCCTGAAATGCTTCGGCCACCCCATTGGCGCCTCGGGGCTGCGAATGGTCTATGCCATGTATGAGCAGCTTTTGGAAAGGGTCCCGGAAGAGCGGCGGGTCAAGCGGCTGAAATACGGCCTGACCCATAACCTTGGCGGCACCCCCTCCAGAAACGTCTCCTCGATCGCCATCGTCGGGCGGGATTAAACAGGATAAGGGGCGGCGGCGCTTTTGCCCCCGCCCCTCCCAAGAAACTTCAGTTTCCTTGGCGGCGCGGTCGAAAGCAGGGGATGCTGAATTCGTCACTCCTGTCCTCCCACGCCACTTCAACCGGCATATCGCAGGCGACTCCGGCAGGATCGCAGTCAATGATGTTGGTCATCATGCGGGGGCCTTCATCGAGTTCGACGATGGCGACCACATACGGCAGATCCTCCTGAAAACCCGGCTGGAAGGCCTGGTGATAGACCGCAAAGGTGTATACACGGCCCTTGCCGGTGACGGCGCGCCATTCGGCTTCCGGTGAAAGGCAGCCGGGGCACAGGAATGCCGGGGGCCAGCGAAGGCGTCCGCAGTTGCCGCATTTCTGGATTTTTAAAAGGTGCTCCCGGCATCCCTGCCAGAAGGGGCGGTTGTCTGGGTTCACCTGCGGCAGGGGCTTGGCGTCGGCCATTTTTCTATAACCTCCGTAAGATACAGCTGGCGTGGGTTTGAAGGATGGCGCCGTTGTCGCTGCAAAGGATGATTTCGGGTTTTTTGGTTTGGGTTTGCGGGCCGAGCTGCCTTTGCCCGCACCGGCCCATGAGCTGCATCACCCCCTCGGTCAAAGGGGTCAAGCCCATGTGGTAGGCCTCGGAGAGCTGTCCGCCCGAGGTGTTGACCGGCATGCGCCCCCCCGGCGCAATGGTTCCGCCGCTGAACCAGTCTTTGCCCTCCCCCGGCTTGAAGAAACCGTAATCCTGGAGGGTGATTTCCACTGTATAGGTAAAGCAGTCATAGATCTGGCAGGCATCAATGGCGTCCCGGCCGATTCCCGCCATTGAAAAGGCGGCTTCACCGGCGGTTTTGGCACCGGTCGGACCGGCGAGGAAGGGCGCGTTCGGCAGATCACTGGAAGGGTTGTGCTGGCCCATTCCCATTATCGAAACCACGGGATGGGGGAGATCGCGGGCCCTTTCAACGGTTGTCAGAATACAGGCGCGGCCCCCGTCGCTCATCAGGCAGTTGTCCGGCAGCCGGAAGGGCTCGATGAGCCATTTGGCGGCCATATAATCCTCATTTGTCAGGCCGCGTTCATGCATCATGGCCTGCGGGTTCAGGTTGGCCCAGGCGCGCTGGCCAACGGCAATGTGCTGCCAGGTCTCCGGGCCGGTGCCAGATTCATGCATGGCCCGGCGGGCCGCCAGCGCATAACCCCCTGTCGCGCCGAAATGGCCGTAAATGGCGTCCTCACCCGTCATTCCCTGGAGCATGCGCGTCATGCTGTCTCCTGAACGGGCGCAATGACCATAGGACAGAAGAACGTATTTGCAAAGTCCGGATTCAAGCGCGCCAACTGCGTGCATTAAGTGACTGCGCGATCAGTTGGCGTCCTGGGAGAGGTACTTGGGTGTCAGGCCCAGATGCTGGGCTATCCGGTAGGGAGTGGCGTCCTGCTCGCCTGTTGACGGGGGGAAGTGCCGGTAAGCGATGAGGCCGTCAATGTCTCCGGCTGAAAGCCCGGCGTCTGCGATGGCGTTGGCGCCGGCCTCCAGGTGAAAGCTCAGCGTCGTTCGGTCGGGGAGTTTTCCCTGCGGCGTGTCGCCCACGCCCACAATGGCGAATTGATCTTTTATCTTCATCAGCCAAACCTTTGTTTTTTTGGAGTAGGCCCCTTGCAGCGGCCTGTCCCCGGGTTGCCGGCATCTTCCGCATTCCTGACGAATTTCAAAGAATCTGCGGGCAATTGAAATATGGCTCTGGTCAGGATATGGGATGATTGTAAATCAGCGCCCGCTATTTTTGCAATACATTTGGTGGGGGAAACAAAAAACGGGGGCGGATTTGAAATCCGCCCCCGCCTATCGGAGCAGGATGCGAGTTGCGCTTTCCTGCCTGCCGTTTGGGGACAGGGCGTTGCGGGGACTGTTAAGCCTCAAACGCCATTTTTTCAATATAGCCGCTCTTATCGGCAGCATCGCTGTTGGATTTCATAAAATCCGCAATGTCCCCATAGTGATCCCGAAGCACCCGGCGGGACCGGAACAGTCCCATGTGGCCGGCATCGGCCACGGCGGAAATTTTCCGGCTTTCCGGGACGCTGGTGATGAATTCCAGGTGACCGATGGCCTGTTGCGGCGGCGCGATGTTGTCCCTGCTGCCGCCCAGGGCCCAGATGGGCACATGGGCGGGGTAATTTTCCAGTCGTACCGGCCGGCCGTGTATTGTCAATGTGCCGTTAATAAGCGCATTCTCCACAAAGATCTTTTTATAGGTGTCGCGGATAAAGCCGGCCGGAAAGTGCAGGGCGTAATTATACCAGTTATAGAACTGCATCTGCCGTTGGGCCGATTCCTTGTCCCCTTCCTGTAAGTCAACGAGGATTTTTTTGAGATTGCGGGCGTGCTGCTCAATGCCCAGGATGTAAAACCCGAGCACCTGCAGCCGGCCGTCATAGATTTCCCGGCCGGCGCCGATTTTTGTCGGCCCGACTTTGCTGGAAAAAAAGTTGATGAGCCGATCAATGTAATCCTTGCCCATTTGGCGGGAAAAATCCGTTAAAAACCCTTCCTCGCCTTCCGTGTGCATGGGGGAGCCGGCGGACCCGAAGGTCCGGGCCAGCTCAGGGTACAATATCAGGGTGGATATCAACAGCGGGCCGGGCTGGCAAACAGCCACCACGTGCGGGGCATACCCCGTCCTCTCCTTCAAGTGGGTGAGGATGCTGCGGTACTGGCTCACCTGGCCGTCAAAATTTTCATAATGCCTCACGCCGTCAGCGTACATGGGAATGTCGTCGGCGCATTTCTGCTCGACAATGGCCATGCGGGTCAGCCCCTGATCCCGGAGGTACAGGGCCGTGCGCTCGCCGATATTGGAATGATGCCCGGCGCGGGGGGCAAAGACCACGGTGTAATTATCGAATTCGTGGGGGGTGTCCCAAGAGACGTCGATCAGCCGCATGCCGGGCAGATCGAGCAAAACGTCTTCCTCGGAAAACGCCATGGACCATTTCTGGGCAGGCGGCTCCTGGGTGAACATTTCGAGGAATTCGACTTCCCCCTGGCGATGCTGCTTATAACGGTCCATGCCGGAAATAAGGCTTTTTTCGAGACATTCGGAAAGATTAAGGGCCCCGTCGCGATAAATCTCCGAGATTTCCCTGAACATGTTGCTGTCCGGTGTATCCTCGGAGGCGGGAAGACAGTTCGCCGCCGTGTCAAATCCGATTTTGACAGCTGCGTTGTGACAGGAAAATCCGAAGCCGATCATTTGTGAGGCCATCTCCGTCATGGCGATATTGGTTTTCATGCTCCAGGCCAGGCCTTCCATGACTGCCTGTGCCTGAGGAAACAGTGACATCAAGGATGCGGGCATAAATGTTATCCTTTTTTGTATGATGGTTTTGTTGCGTTTTCTATTACTCTTCTTATCGGCAGAGATTGCGGATTCTTTAGTGAAAATGACTAATAATCCGGCTGAATTTTGATTTTCAAATAGCTGCTGAGCGCCATCAAATCATCAGTTGCCGATATCCATCAGGGCCGAGCTATTCGCAATAGCATCTCCAGAGCCCTATATGATTCTTAAATTGCAATGATTTTATGTTCGGGGAGATTCTTTACCCAAAGGGAAAGTTATGACTAGTGAGATATAAGGAGATACCTGTAAGGGGGCAGGGGTCGGTTATTGAATGCTGTCTGATTCTTCGTGGTTGCAGGAAAAATCCATGTAGTTATTAATGTTTGCATATGGCCGACGAAACCCGCAGGGCCCTCGTAGGGCGGACCAAGCGAAGCGTGTCCGCCAAAGTGCCCTTGGTCCGCCCTTCGAAAGGGGGGCTGGTCAGGTGGGATTGTCTTTCTGGAAAAACCCGGGCGCCGAAAACGGCTCAATCTGTTTCCATGGCCCGTTCGCCGGGTTTTGGCCCGTCCACGGGCGGGCCGGCAAAACACTGGGCCTTTAGCATCCAGTCGCGGGCTACCTCACCGGCCACTTCAAGGGTGGTATCATCCACGTGCCGGCGCTGCACCACCACCAGGCAGAATGCCTCGGCAGGGCCGGCAATGCGGTTTTGGGCATCCTCCGGACCCCAGGTCCATATTTCTCCGGAGGGCGCTGTGAGTTCCACGCGCACAGGCGTTTGCGGCACCTCCAGTCCTCGGTTCATATATGTCCAGCCAAAGGTCTTGTTGCCCAGGTGGGCGATATGGCGCAGCCGGTCCGTGGGCGTGCGCCGCAGCCGGAGGGTGTCGAAAACATCCTGGCCGTGGGCCCAGGTTTCCATCA
>CAZNSO010000013.1:16296-47821 GCA_964575805.1 uncultured Desulfobacteraceae bacterium | reverse complement strand
CGCCGCAGCCGGAGGGTGTCGAAAACATCCTGGCCGTGGGCCCAGGTTTCCATCAACCGCGCGGTGGTAAAAGATAAGGCCCCCATCGGCGGCCCGTACCAGGGCAGGCGGTCTTTGGGGTCGCAGCGGCCAAGGGCGTCAAGCATGATGGTGCGCTGGCTTCGCCACCACTGCATCAGTTCGTCCGGCGACATCTCATCGCCCACGGTCTCCAGCTTTTTTTCAAACCCCGCAAAATCGTTGACCACTTCCTCCAGGTGGGCGTTAAAGGCAGCCGGGTCGGTTGCCGCAAGCGCCGCCCGGTCGTCAAAATAGGCCAGGTGCCGGATTTCATCCTTGATGCGCCAGGAAAGAAAAGGGGTTTTCAGATGCCACCGGGTTTCATCCAGGCCCGCCAGAATGCCTTCCAGTTCCTCGTGTTCGGCCTTTAAATCCTTGCAGATAGCTTCCATGCGTTTCCCCTTTCATTTTAACGGCCCTTGAATTCGGGCTTCCTCTTTTCAATAAAGGCGGTGATGCCTTCCCTGGCATCTTCCGTGGCGGAAATCTCCCGGATTTTCCCCACGAGAAAATCCAGGGCTTCTTCAAAGGGCATATCCCGCATTTGATAGAAGGATTCCTTGCCGATTTTCATGCCAATCGGGCTTTTCCCGGCCAGACTGGACAAAATTTTGCCGGTCTCGTCGTCCAGGTCTTCCGGCGCCACCACCCGGGTCACCATTCCCATCTCCCGGGCCTGTTCAGCGCTCAGCTTTTCGCCCAAAAGAATCATTTCCATGGCTTTTTTGCTCAGGACATTGCGGAAAATCAGGGCGCCGATCATCATGGGCCAGAGGCCGACGTTCACCTCGGGGGTGCCGAATTTGGCGGTCTCGGCGGCCACCACAATATCGCAGGCCAGCATGAAGCCCGTCCCGCCTGCCAGGCAGTATCCATTCACCCGGGCGACCGTTGGTTTGGGGAAGCCGGCAAGGCGCTTTAAAAGATCCGCATAGGCCTGCTCCGGGTTTTCAACCGCGGCTTCAGGGTTTCCGCCGAGATCGGCCCCGGAGCAGAAGGCCTTGCTGCCGGCCCCGGTGATGCAGACCACGCGGACGGCGTCATCGGCTTCGGCGGCATCCAGATGTTTCTGAAACAGCGCCACCACCCCGGGGCTGATAGAGTTACGCTTGGCTTCCCGGTTGATGGTCAACCAGGCCACCCCTTGGCTGACCTCGTATAAAAGTTCCTGGCTCATACGATATCCCTCACTTTATTTTATTTGATGGGTTTCTCCATGATCGCCTCCGGCATGTCAATGTGCCTGGCCCGCAGGTATTCCCCCAGGGTCTTGGCCTGGGGGTCGCTCCGCAGGGAGGCGGCCACCCCGTCACCCAAAAGGCCGCGAATGAAGAAATTCAAAGCCAGCAGGTTGGGCAGTTCATAGCGGTCAATGGGGTAGGGCGCGCAATCCGGAAGCAGTTCCTTGAGTTTCCGGGTTGTCAGAAAGTCCTTTAAAAAGGCATAGGCTTCCGGGGTTTTGGCCCATACGCCCAGGTTGGCGTTGCCGCCCTTGTCCCCGGAGCGGGTGGCAAAGGCCCGGCCCAGGGGCGCCCTGACCCGGGGGCCGTTTGGCACGGATACCCGTCGGGCTTGCCAGGGTTCCACGGGCTCTGCGGAACCGCCGGGATCCGTGGATTCGACAATAATCTCATCATCTCCCACCGTCACCGTTTGCCTGATGTGCCGGGTCGATACCAGGCTCGGCCAGTGGACAATGGCCTGCGTGCCCCTGGAGGGCGGGGCGGTTGCGGAAAACCCGGGAATACCGGCCAATGCCAGCTCCACGATTTTGGCGGAGAATGGCGCCACTTTTTTGGCATCCGGGTCCATCACCGTCAGGCGCAGGAAGGCAAAGGCTTCGTCGTTTGAGGGCGGGTCCGGTTTTTCCGAACGGATAAGCTGCACGTCGGCCACCTGGAACTGGTCCTTCCCGCCGAGGCTTTCAAACAGGGTGTCTTCTATCGTTTTTGCCTTTTTTTCAATGTCCAGGCCCGTCAGGATCACGGTCATGGAATTTTTGTGGCCGCCCAGGGTGTTGATGCACACCTTTGCGCTCTCCGGTGCCGGCTCGCCCCTGACGCCCGTTGCATGGACCCGGTCCGGTCCCTGCTGCGAAAGCGTCAGGGTGTCGAAGCGAACCGCCACGTCCGGCGTCAGGTACCTGGGATCGCTGATTTCATAGAGCAGCTGGGCGGTCACCGTTCCGGTGGAGACCAGACCGCCCGTTTCCGGATGCTTGGTGATCACAAAGGAGCCGTCATCAAAAATCTCGGCCAGAGGGAAGCCGACATTGTGGTAGGAGGGGATCTCATCCATGAAAGAATAGTTGCCCCCTGTTGCCTGGGCGCCGCATTCGATGATATGCCCCGCCGCATAAGCCCCGGCAAGCCGGTCCCAGTCCGTTCGGGTCCAGTTGAAATGCCAGGCCGCGGGCCCGGAGACCAGGGCGGCATCCGCCACCCGCCCGCAGACAACGATATCCGCCCCTTTTTCCAGGGCAGCCGCGATGCCCCATCCGCCGAGATAAGCGTTGGCGGTAATGGGGGAAGCCCCTGCCGCCTTCAGGCTGATGCCTTTGTCCAGGTGGGTGAAGGCTTCACCGCCGGCCTGCAGTTCCTCCAGCCGCGGCTGCAGGTCATCTCCCGTAATACAGGCGATCCTGGGGTTCAGCCCAAGCTGTGCGGCGGTTTCGGCGAGTTTTTCAGCCAGCGCCCCGGGATTTAAGCCGCCGGCATTGGCTACCACGCGGATTTGTTTATCCAGGCACTGCCCCATGATTTCTTCCATTTGTTTCAGAAAGGTACGGGCATAGCCCCTTGCCGGATCTTTCAGCTTGTCTTTCAAAAGAATCGCCATGGTCAATTCGGCCAGGTAGTCCCCGGTCAACACGTGGAGGGGACCGCCCGCGACCATTTCTTTAGCCGCGCTGAACCGGTCGCCGAAAAAACCGCTGCAATTGGCGACGATCAGTTTGTCTGTAGCGTTCGGATGGTTCATGCGCCGTCCCCCCCGCTTTCCTCGGATGCCAGTTGGATCAGCAGCTGCCCGGGTTTGACCTGGTCCCCGGCGGCCACCATAACCGATTCCACGCGGCCATTGATGGCCGCCGTCAGCTGGTGCTGCATTTTCATGGCCTCCAGCACCACAAGGGTCTGCCCGGCTTCGACGGGATCGCCTTCCCTTGCCGGCACCTCGACCACCACGCCGTTCATGGCGGATTTAACTTCTCCGCTGCCTGTCGCGGCGCCTGATGCAGCGGCGGTTTCCAGGGTCTGGTTTTCAAAAATGAAATGGCCGCTGCCGTCGTCAAGGAAAAGCATGCCGCCGGATACGGCAAACCAGGCCTTGCGGCGCACGCCGCCGTCAATGTAAGCCAGGGTGCCGTCCCCCGCACCCGCCCATTCCAGAACAACCTCCTGCTCCGAAACGGTGGCGCTGAACCGGGTTCCTTGTTTGACAATTGCCACGTCATGGGATTGCTCATCGCAGCCGAGCTTAAAGTTGTAACGGTAGGGCGCCGGGTTGTGCCACGCGGTCTCCCGGCTCAGGGTCGATTCGTTCTGGTAGCTGAGCATGGCTGCCAAGGCCAGGGTTTTTTCAGACAAGGCCTCGCCGGACATGCTGATGTCTTCGCTGAAGTGGTCCTCGATAAAGGCTGTCGTCGCCTCGCCCGCTGCAAATACGGGGTGGCGGATGATACGCTCCAGAAACAGCTTGTTGTTGTTCAGTCCCAGAAGAACCGTGTCGCAAAGGGCGGAGGCGAGCCGGCGGCGCGCTTCCGTCCGGGTTTCACCCCAGGCGATGAGCTTGGCCAGTATGGGGTCATAGTGCGGGCTGACCTCCTGGCCGGTTTCAATGCCGCAGTCCACCCGGATGCCCTCGCGGCAGGGAACCTGCCAGGACAGGATCCTCCCGGTCTGGGGGAGAAAGGCCCTGCGGGCGTCCTCCGCATAAAGGCGGACCTCGATGGCATGGCCGGAAAGGGTAATGGCTTCCTGGCAAAGCGGCAGGGGATCGCCGTTGGCCACGCTGATCTGCCAGGCCACCAGGTCCTGCCCTGTAATCATCTCCGTTACCGGATGTTCGACCTGCAGGCGGGTATTCATTTCAAGGAAATAGAAGTTCTTGTCTTTGTCCACCATGAACTCCACCGTCCCGGCTCCCCGGTAGCCGCAGGCCTTGGCTGCATTAACCGCCGCCTCGCCCATCTTCCGGCGAAGCGCTCCATCGACAAAGGGCGAGGGCGCCTCCTCCACCACTTTCTGGTGGCGGCGCTGGACCGAGCAGTCCCGTTCCCCCAGGTACACCGCGTTGCCGTGAATATCGGCGAAAACCTGGATTTCAATGTGCCGCGGCTCCGGTATCGCCTTCTCCAGGATCAGTTCCTCGCTTCCGAAGGTGCTTTTGGCCTCTGCCCGGGCATTTTTAATGCTTTCAAGGATCCGGGCCGGCTCCGTTACCAGCCGCATGCCCCGGCCGCCGCCGCCGGCAGAGGCTTTTACCATGAGCGGGACCCCGATTTTTTCCGCCTCCGCCACCAGCACCGCATCCGTTTGATCCGCCCCCTGGTATCCCGGTATGCAGGGCACGCCCGCCTCAATCATGGTGTTTTTGGACAGCCGCTTGCTGCCCATCAACTCCATGGCATCCGCCCCCGGCCCTATGAAGACAATGCCCGCGGCTTCACAGGCGCGCGCAAACCGGGGGTTTTCAGCCAGAAAACCGTAGCCGGGGTGGATGGCATCCGCGCCGGTCAGCCGGGCGGCGTTAATGATTTTCTCGTCCGCCAGGTAGGACTCGGCTGCGGCGGCCCCACCGATACAGACCGCTTCGTCGGCCGCCGTTACATGCAGGGCATGGGCGTCTGCTTCGCTGTAGACCGCCACGGTCCGGTATCCCAGGTTTTTGGCGGTGCGGATGATTCGCATGGCGATTTCCCCGCGGTTGGCAATCAGGATTTTACTGATCATATGCTTGTCTCCATGGGTGTTGGCATTAAATGGGTGTTGGCATTAAATGGGGTTTGGCGTTAAACTGTTCGCCGGTACGCGGTATCCGCCTCCGGGTCAAAATATGAAAAAACAGACAATTATCACATCTGATGCACACGCAGGCTACATCCGGGCGATGCCGAAGGTGTTGGGCCGCACTTTCCGGATTTCCGCCTCCCGGCAGATATCCAGGACAAACCCCAGAATCCCCCGGGTATCCCGGGGGTCGATCAGGCCGTCATCCCACAGCCGGGCGGTATTGGCCAGGGCATGGGAGCGCTCCTCCATTGCCGTGCGGGTATCGGCTTCGATCTGGTCGAGAAAGTTCTCGTCCACCTGGCCGGCTTTTTTCATGCGGGCTTCCGCAACCTGCCGCAGCACGCTTCCGGCCTGGGCCGGGCCCATTATGGAAACCACGCTGTGGGGCCAGGCGAAAACAAAGTCGGGATCCATGCCCCGGCCGCACATGGCATAATTTCCCGCCCCGTAGGAGCCGCCGACGATAACCGCGATTTTGGGCACCGTGCAGTTGGTCACCGCCTGGATCATTTTGGCCCCGTGCTTGATAATGCCCTGGCGCTCCGGTTCGGTGCCCACCAGGAAACCGGTGGTGTTGTGCAGGAAAATAAGCGGCGTGTCCGACTGGTCGCACAGCTGCATGAACTGCCCCGCCTTGGCCGCCCCCTTGGCGGTGATCGGGGCGTTGTTGCCGAGGATGCCGCAGGCATGGCCGTGCAGTTCGATAAAGGCGCATACCGTGCCGCTGTCATATTCCGGCTTGAAGTCAAGGATGTCTGAGCCGTCCGCAATGCGCGCAATAATTTCGCGGCAGTCGTAAGGGGTTTTGGGGTCTTTGGGCACCACGCCGAGCAGTTCCTCCGGCGGATAGACCGGCTCCTGGAATTTGCGAGGTGAATCCGCGGGCATATGCTTGTTCCATTGCAGCTTGGCCACGATTTCCCTGGCTATGCGGATGCCGTCCGCATCGTTTTCAGCCAGGTAGTCGGATACTCCCGAAACTTCGCAGTGCAATTCCGCGCCCCCGATCTCCTCGTCAGTGGCCACCTCGCCGGTAGCCGCCTTCAGAAGGGGCGGGCCCGCAAGATAAACCGTGGATTGCCGGCGGATCATGACGATGTAGTCGGACAGACCGGGCTGGTAGGCCCCGCCTGCTGTTGCACTGCCGTGGACGACGGTGATCTGCGGAATGCCGGCCGCGGAAAGCCGGGCCTGGTTGGCGAAAAAAACACCGGATGGCCCGAACATCTCGCCGGCTTCCCTTAGATCGCCGCCCGCGCTCTGAGCCAGGACGATCAGGGGCAGTTTTTTGTTCAGGGCGATGGTTTGCATGTTCTTTCGTTTTTCCCCGCCGAAACGCGTGATGCTGCCGCCCTTGGTCAGAAAATCATCCACGTAGATGGCGCAGCGCGTCCCCTTGACATAGCCGATACCGGCGATGCAGGTGCCGCCCGCAGCCGAGCCATCGGTGTCATTGCCCTGCATGTAGCCGGCCAGGTTGTAGAGTTCGAGAAACGGCGCCCCCGGGTCTAGCAGCAGGTTTAAACGCTCCCGGGGACTGATGTAGCCTCTTTTCCGGTAGCGGGGAATTTTGGCTTCCGCCGTTTCCAGGACCCGGCGTTCGATGTCGCGCACTTCCTGGACGCCTTCGCGCATATGGGCCTTGTTGGCCTTGAACGCCTCGGATTGGGGATTGATTTGCGATTGGAAAACTGGCATAGCGCATTCCTTTGTGAACAAGTGTTTAAGTGTTGGCATCCGTCGTGGGAAGCCAGGGCATTCCAGCCATCCTTACAGAATATGCCTGGAAATGATTTCGTTCATGATTTCATGGGTCCCGCCGCCGATGGAATAAATCCGGTTGTCCCGGTATAAGCGCTCCACCAGGTGCCCCCGGATGAAGCCGTAGCCGCCGAAAATCTGGGTGGCGTCAAAAGTCAGCTTGTCAGCGGTCTGGCAGGCGAAATTTTTGGCCATGGACACTTCCGCCACCTTGTATTCACCGGCATTTACCATGGCTGCCACACGATAGGTGAACTCCCTGCTGGCCTCGAGCATGGTGGCCATTTCAGCCAGTTTGTGGCGGGTGACCTGAAAGCCGGTGAGGGTCTTGCCGAAGGCTTTGCGTTCTTTTGCGTATTTGACCGCCTCTTCCAGGCACAGTTGCGAGATCATGTTGGATTGCACCGCCATGGCCAGCCGTTCAGACTGGAAGTTCTCCATCTGGTAGTAAAATCCCTTGTTTTCTTCTCCGATCCGGTTCGCCACGGGTACCCGGCAGTCGTCGAAAAAGATTTCCCCTGTGTCAGAGGTCCACCAGCCCATTTTGTCCAGTTTGTTTGAAACGCTGTAGCCCGGGGTGTCGGCCTCGATGACCAGCAGGCTGATGCCGTGGGCGCCTTCGCCGCCGGTTCTCACCGCGCAGGTGATCTGGTCCGCATTGATGGCTGAGGTGATAAATGTTTTGCTTCCGGATACAATGTAATCATCGCCGTCCCGCACGGCTGTTGTCCGGAGGTTTGCGACATCCGAGCCGCCGCCGGGTTCGGTGACCGCCAGCGCCGCCACCCGGTCGCCGGCAATAACGGGTTTGACAAATTTTTCCTTTTGTTCCGGGGTCCCGTATTTGACAAGGGGGGGCAGGGCAATGCCATGGGAGAAGAGGCTGGCCACGAGACCGGGTGCGCCGCCGCGGATGAGTTCCTCGTTGACAACGATCTCCTCGAACAGGTCCCCGCCGCCGCCGCCGAGTTCTTCCGGATAGGAGGTGGTGCTGTAGCCCAACTGCGCCACTTTTTTAAAAAGCTCGCGGGGAAATCCGCCGGCCTCTTCCCATTCATTCACCTTGGGCGCGATTTCCTTTCTGACAAACTCCCTGACCGAGCGGCGAAGCAGATCATGCTGCTTGGAAAAGTATTGCTGATAAGAGCGTTCATTTGCGGGTTTTTCCATATTTTTTCCCTTTATACTCCTGAATGCTAAAAACCGGCGCTTGAGCAGGCGGCATCCGGATATTCGAAAAGACTGTTCACCCCGCCCACGATAAAAGCCACGGCATCCCGGCCGATTTCCTTTAAATCCTCGTTGGTCTTGTTCTGCCAGAACAGGTACTGGTAGGCCACCCGCTCATAGATGCCCATGATGCTCACGGCGATCACTTCGGCTGAGAACCGGCCTTTGAAGGTCACCCCCTGGTTTTTGCAGACTCGGTTGAGCGCGTTTAACACGTCGCGGTTGCATTTGTCGAAAATCTCCTTTCGGTGCTGCTCCACCAGCGCGCTTTTGCCCACGGATTCGCGGAACAGGATGGCGGCGCGATCCGGGTGGTTGATGCAGAAATCCTCGAAAAACGCGTAACCGGCCCGCCTGAATCCTTCCATGGTGGCCCCGTGGGCCTTGAATTCATTGCCCAGGATGGCGCGCAGCAGGTGCCCGATCTCGCCCATCATCCGGATCAAGAGGTCCTCTTTGTTCTTGAAATAGAAATAGACCGCGCCAACGGAGACCTCGGCGGCGTCCGCAATCTGTTCCATGCCGGCCTTTTGAAAACCTTCACGGGCAAAAAGCTTTTCAGCGGCCTCAAGTATGGTCCGATACCGCTGTTCCCGTTCCCGCTGCCGCCGAATGGCGGACTTGGAAAGCGGTTTCTTCTTGTCGCCTGATGTTTGAATTGGCATAGGGGCGCCTCTAGTTGCGGTAGCCAAGGGCGGCATCACCGATTTGAACCCTTGCAATCTCGGTTGAGGTGCCCGCGATCTGGGCGTATTTGGCACACCGGAAAGCCCTTTCCACCCGATTGCCGGAGATATAACCGCTGCCCCCCAGGATTTGCATGGCCGCACTGCAGATTTGCTCCGCCGATTCGGCGCAGAAGACTTTGGCGCACAGCATCAGCTCGGCTGCTTCCGCCGGTGCGGCCTCAATGGTCCAGGCCGTGCGGTAGGCCAGGAGTTGGGAGGTTTGAAGCAGGGTCAGCATTTCAGCCAGCTTGAAACCGACCTCCTGGTAGGCGATTATCGGCTTGCCGCCGCTTTGGTGGGATTTGGCATAATCCCGCGCCTCCTCGAAAGCGGTTTTGGAGAGCCCCAGGCTGGCCCCCAGCAGGATCTGGTTCTCCCACATCCGTATAGCGGCCGGCATATCTGCCCGCTCATCGGCCAACAGCACCTGCGCAGCCGGAATCCGGGCGTTTTCAATGGTGAGCCCCGAAATGGGCGTGCCTTCATAACCCGGTGTTTGCAGGGCCGGCCCGAGGATCAGGCCTGATTGCGCCTTCTCTATCAGGAACAAGGCGTGTTGTCCTTCCATAACCCCCGCCACGGCGATCCAGTCGGCTATCGGCGCGTTGATGACATACTGCTTGGCCCCGTTGATTACCACCGCGTCGCCCTGTCTTTCTCCCTGCGTGGTCAAGGGGGCGTTTTCAATGTTCAACGTTGCCTCGGAGATCGCCAGGGCGCCTGTCATCTCGCCTTCAAGTACGGGTGACAGCCATTGTTCCTTCTGCCCGCTGCCGCCCCACTGGCTGAGTGCGCGACCGAAGAGGCGGGTGCCGGCTTCAATGGACAGGTAAACCGAGGGGGAGGCCGCGGCAAGCACTTCCATGGCGCCCATGAGGGTTAAGTGGCCGCTGAATTCAGGGGTCGGGCAAAGGCCCAGCCGCAGGTACGGGGTTTGGGACAGTATTTTCATCGCATGGCGGATGTTTCGCGCGTTGAGGGCAGGATCTCGCTTCTCAAGCTCGTCGATGGGGGCCAGGTCACTGATTTTTTGTGTAATGTCGGCAAACATCGCGAGTTCATTTTCTGAAAAATCGTAGTTCATTTGGGTTCTCCTTAAATCCCGTTATCCGGCCGGAGGTTGACGGCTGCGGAAAAAGGCCCGGCTTGTCAGGTTGTATGAGGGCCTGTTAGATCAGCTTGGAAATAATCATTTTCTGGATATCCGAGGTTCCCCCGCCAATGGGGGCCAGCCGGCTGTCCCGGAAAATGCGCTCCATGTTGTACTCATGGCAGAAACCGTAGCCGCCGAACAGGCACATGGCGTCATTGGCCGGTCCCATGGACCAGTCGCCCACGAAGAGTTTGGCGATGGCGGCTTCCAGGTGGTTTAAAGGACGCCCCTGGTCCTTGCACCAGGCGATCTTGTAAGCCAGGCTCCGGGCGGCTTCGGCAAAAATGCGGATGTTGGCGAGTTTGTGCTTGGTGGCCTGGAATCTGCCGATGGGCCGGCCGAATTGTTCCCGCTTTTTGGCGTACTCCGCGCAGTTGTCCAGCATATACTTGGCAGCGCCCACAAAGGGGGACAGAAGCGCGCTCCGGTCCCACTCCACCGTCTGCATGGACATGTT
Source organism: uncultured Desulfobacteraceae bacterium (assembly GCA_964575805.1). GTDB lineage: Bacteria > Desulfobacterota > Desulfobacteria > Desulfobacterales > Desulfosalsimonadaceae > M55B175. The sequence goes on along the minus strand of CAZNSO010000013.1, from coordinate 37,420 downwards.
GAACCCCTCGCCCTCGGCTCCCAGCAGATTTTCCGCCGGGATTTCGCAGTTGCTGAAAAAAAGCTCCGATGTCTGGGAGGTGCGGACCCCCATCTTGATGAGCGGTGCCCCGGCGGAAAAGCCCTTGGTGCCCTTCTCCACGATAAAGGCCGAGATGCCGGCGTGCTTCTGCTCCGGGTCGGTTTTGGCATAGATGACGCAAACATCGGCTATGGGCCCGTTGGTGATAAAGATTTTGCTGCCGTTTAAAACATATTTATCGCCCTTCTTTTCCGCCGTGGTTTTCATGGAAGCCACGTCCGAGCCCGCGTCCGGCTCGGTAAGCCCCATGCAGCCGATCAATTCGCCGCTGGCCAGTTTGGGCACGTATTTTTTGCGCTGGGCCTCGTTGGCGTGCCGGAAGATGGTGTCGGCACACAAAAAGGAGTGCGCGCCGTAGGCCAGGGTGAGGCCGCCGTCAACCCCCGCCTCGCCAAGGGCTTCTCCGGCCATCACCGTGGTGACCACGTCAGCCCCGGAGCCGCCGTATTCTTCGGGAAAATGAAGGCCCAGGATCCCGAATTCTCCCAATTTACGGAAGGATTCAAAATCGAATGCCTCTTTAAGGTCATGTTCCTGGACGCGGGGGACGATTTCTTTTTTGGCGAACCGGATGATTTCTTTTTTAAACATCCGCTGTTCCCTGGTGAATGCAAAGTCCATCAGTGTCTCCTGTTCTGCGGCATATAATAGGGCGTGCTCGTTAAAATAAAATTCATTTACAAAATCTGATTCATATATTAAAATTCAATTCAATAAAATGTCAAGCTCATTTTGTTCAGAAACAAGAAAAGGTTTTCGCAGCCCGGATGATGCATAAGCCCGGCGGAAAATCGCTGCACGGAAGACAAAAGCTTGACAGTGGCGAGCCTAAAATTTAAACCTTATTTTTGGGTATGAACTTCGTTTTCACGTAAACATTAAGGATGAAAGGAACGGTTTTATGAAGATGAACATTGGTGGTTTTCTGACCAAGCGCGCATCCCTCAGCCCGAACAAGGAAGCCCTGGTCCTGGGTGATGTCCGGCTCACCTTCAGGCAGCTCAACCAGCGCTGCAACCGCCTGGTCAACGCGATTGGCAAACTCGGCATCGGACCCGGCGACCGGGTGGCCGTCCTGTCCCTGAATGAACCCGAATTTTTTGACCTCTATTTCGGCCTGGGAAAGCTCGGCGCCGTCCTGGTTCCCCTCAATCATCGCCTGGCGGGCCCCGAAATTCAATACATCCTTAATGACAGCCAGGCCCGGGTGCTGATATTCGGTCAGGAGTTTGCACCGGTGGTCGAGTCCATCAAGTCCGATATCCCGTGCGAGCATCTGGTCGGTATCATGGACGAGGCGCCTGACTATGCCCGCTCCTATAAAGACCTGACTGCCGGCGCTTCGGATGAAGAGCCGGAAATCCGTTGCGGGGATGACGATACGCTGACCATTCTTTACACCTCCGGCACCACCGGGCGACCCAAAGGTGCGGAGTTGACGCACAACGGGTATTTCGGCACCTCTGTAACCCTGCGGGCCACATTCGGCGAAATCGGCGAGGTGCTGTTGATGCCCCTGCCGCTTTTTCATATCGGGGCCCTGGCGCCGGTTCCCATGTGCATCCATTTCGGGATGAAAATGGTGGTTCAACGCGCTTTTGATCCCAAAAATTTTCTTGAACTCCTGGGGCAGGAACAGATCACCTGGTTCGGCTCCGTCCCCCAGATTCTCATGTTTTTGCGCCAGGTTCCGGATTTTGAAAAATACGACTGGCATACGGTGAAAATGGCGCTGGTTTACGCGGCGCCGGTTCCGGTCACCCTGATCAAGGAATACGCCGAATCCGGCATCGAGGTGCGCCAGCTTTACGGGATGACCGAATGCACCGGCCCGGCCACCGTCATTGACGGGGAGAACGCCATCAAAAAGGCGGGCTCCTGCGGACCGCCCTTTTTCCATAATGAAATCCGGCTGGTGGACATGCAAGGCAATGATGTGGGCCCCAACGAGATGGGCGAAGTCCTGATCGCCGGCACCAACCTCATGAAAGGCTACTGGAACAAGCCGGAAGCCACGGCGGAGACGCTGCAGAACGGATGGCTATACTCCGGCGACATGGGCAAAATGGATGAGGACGGGTTCCTCTACATCATGGACAGAAAAAAGGACATGATTATCTCCGGCGGGGAAAATATCTATCCGGCCGAAATCGAGGACCTGCTTTTAAGCCATCCCGCCATTGCCGATGCAGCGGTGATCGCCATGCCGGATGAAAAGTGGGGCGAGTCCATCAAGGCCATTCTGGTTGCCCGTGAAGGCGAAAGCCCCACGGAATCCGAGGTGATCGACTGGTGCCAGGGAAAAATCGGCAAATTCAAGATTCCCCGGAAGGTCGAGTTTACCAGTGAGATCCCGCGCACGCCTACAGGCAAGATACTGAAACGGGTTTTGCGCGACGAGTTTAACTAGTGCCTGAACGAAAACCGTCTTTTTCGCCAATATCTGTGTCAGGCTCCAATTTTAATCCTCAGAATACTTCGTGTATGCCTGCGGTTAAAATTTTCGCCTTCCTTGATCTTGACAAAAAATCCTGGTTTTCGTTCGGGCACTACCAATTTTTTTAAGGAGGCGGGTAATGACGGAAACATTCACCATCCGCGGATTGCCGGATATTGAAGCAATAGAGCAGGTTTCAATTGCGGAAAGGATCCGGGAGAAAAGCACCATTGAGCTTCTGGAGAAGGGAGCTGCCAAAAATCCGGAGGCGACCGCCATCAGTTTCCTGCTAAACGGCGACAGTTATGATCAGCCCGTGGCCATATCCTACCAGACGCTGATCGGCCGGATCCGCCAGGCAGCCAACTTGTTCCATGATCTGGGTATCCGGCCGGGCGATGTGGTCACCTATGTCCTGCCGAATCTTCCCCAGACCCATTATGTGCTCTGGGGGGCGGAGGCCGCAGGCATTGCCAACCCCATCAACCCCCTTCTGGAGGCCGGAACGATCCGCGATATCTGCAAGGCGGCCGGGACCAAGGTGCTGGTTACCATGGGCGATGCCCCCGGCGTTGACATGTGGCCCAAAATCGACGCCATTCGCAAGCAGATCCCCACGCTGGAATATGTCGTGCAGATCATGGGCCGGGCCGATGAAGCGGAAAACATCGTGAGTTTTGATGATGCCATTGAAACCTATCCTGCCGACCGGTTCAGCTTTGAACGCAGCATCGATCCGGATGACATCGCCTCCCTTTATCACACGGGAGGCACTACCGGCACCCCGAAGCTCGCCCGGCGCACCCATTACAACGAGGTCGTAATGGCCTGGGACCTCCAGGTGATGGGCGGGTTTACCGCGGAAACAACGCTTATGTGCGGTCTGCCGCTGTTTCACTGCAACGGAACCATGGTCACCGGCCTGGCGCCGTTTGCCTGCGGCGGCCACGTGGTGCTGCTCTCCCCCATGGGGTACCGGGATGAGACCATCATGAAGAATTTTTATAAAATCGTGGAAAGATACCAAGCGGAAACCTTTTCCTGTGTCCCAACGATTTTGTCAGTGCTTCTGGAGGTCCCCACCGAGGGAATCGATGTTTCATCGCTCAAATATGTCATCTGCGGGGCGGCGCCGCTTAGCGTGGAGCTTTTCAGGCGTTTTGAAGCGCACACGGGCATTAAAATCCTGGAGGGCTACGGGCTGACCGAAGGGGCGGTGGCCTCGGCGATCAACCCCAAGGACGGGGAGCGGAAAGTGGGCAGCATCGGCATCCGGATGCCGTACCAGGGTTTGAAGGTCGCTGTCGTCGATGATGACGGCAATTATCTGCGCGATGCCGGGGTCAACGAGATCGGCGTGGTGGCCATCCGGGGGCCCAACGTGTTCAAGGGCTATGTCGAGGAAGGCCACAACCAGGGGATCTGGCTGCCTGGCGGGTTTTTTAATACCGGGGACCTGGGGCGCATGGATGAAGAAGGCTACGTTTTTCTGACCGGCCGGAAAAAGGAGCTGATCATCCGCGGCGGGCACAATATTGATCCGGCCCTTATCGAGGAGCCCATTTACAAAATGCCCAACATCCGGACCGTGGCCGCTGTCGGGCGGCCGGACCCCCATGCCGGGGAGGTGCCGGTGGTCTACGTGGAGGTGGCCGAAGGCGCTGATCTGACGGAAGAACAGATCATGAACTGGGCCAGGGAAAATGTGGGCGAGCGGGCCGCTGTGCCCAAGGAGGTGGTGATCACCCCGGAGATCCCCCTGACGCCGGTGGGCAAAATTTTCAAGCCCGGCCTCCGCTATGATGCCACGAAAAGGGCCTATGAACAGGAACTCAAAGCCCTGGGAGACATGGCGGCCGATTACGAGGTGAGCGTGGGTGAGGACAAGGTGCACGGAACCCGGGTGGATATCCGGGTCAAACCGGCCGCCGGCCGGGACCTGGAGGCCATAAAGGAAAAGATCGCGGAGATCCTGACGCGCTATACCCTCCATTATGAAGTGACGGAAATGCCGTCTGCTTAGGTAGGCAATATGTATCTGGCAAGTCAGCGAATCAACCGGCGCACCCATTATTATCTGCGGGAAAGCTATGAAGCCGACGGGGTGTTGAAGAGCCGGGATCTGTTTTACCTGGGCACGGACCCCCGGGATTACCTGGTTTATCCGGATGACGGCTGCGCCTATTATGTCCATGAAGATCTCTGTGACAAGATCTCCGCGCTCGGTGTGGAACCGGACAACGAGGAACTGGAGCGCGTGTTTTTTCCTTTTCTGGACCCGGAGACCCAGCGGGTGATCGAAGCGTTTTCCCACCAGGGGCGGACGCAGAAGGATCAAAAAAGCCTGCGGGATTCGGTGGCGCGTTGCGAGGCCGCCGGTTTTCACATGTTTGACAAGCGGCGGATGCATTACCTGCGCTTCGTGGAGATGGATCAGTCCCGCATCGCGCGGGCTCCGAAAAAGATCTACCGGGAGCTTCTGGACAAATCCCGCGACGAGATCGAACAGTATTTCATGGCGGCGGAGCAGGTTTTAAGGCCCAAGGAGAAAAAGGCCTACCCCTATGTCATTTTCGATGTGGCCAGCCATTTCCCGGGTGTTCTCGCCCGCCGGTTCCCCCAGACGCTCGCCCAGGAGGAAGTGGACGCCTGTTTTCTCGAGGAGGTGTGCCGCTTGAACGGGGACGCCTCGTTCTGGGGGGATATGCTGACAGGCACTGGCGATTTGAATGATTACCTGGTTCGCTATGTATGCTGGTTTTTTGACAGTGATTTTGGTGAGAGCCGCTACGTGGAGGAGTTGATATGGGAATGGATGGCCCGCCGCCGGACATTCCGGCCTCCGGCCCCCAAAAACCGGATGAAAGAAAGCGATGCGCTTGCCGTCATGGGCATGACGCGGGAATCGTTTGCCGGCGTCACCGTTAAGCAATTGACCCGCCAGTACCGTTTGATGGCCCGGCGCCGGCATCCGGACAAAGGCGGGGATCATGACGGTTTCATCAAGTTGAACCAGGCTTTTGAGAAGCTTTTAGCCCTTTTGAAAACCGGGAACCGGACGGGCCGCTACACCACCCGGCGGGGGTGAGGCCGCGGTTTCCAGCGCTTATTTTTCCTTTTTGGACTTTTTCCGGATCTTCTTTTTCCCATCTCCGCTGCGCGCGGGTTTAGCGCTGGCAAACGTTTTCCGCCGCGGTCTGCCGCTTTTGGCAGGTTCCCTGCCGGCCTCGTTTTTCCCTGGATCCCTGGACAATCCGAGCTGCCGTCCGGCCACATAGACGGATTGAAGGTGCCGGAAAATATTGGCGGGGATGTTTTCCGGCAGATCCACCCAGGCAAAGGTGTCGTGGATTTCGATTCTGCCGATGGTTTTGGCGTCAATGCCCGCTTCGTTGGCGATGGCGCCGACAATGTTGCCGGGCTTGACCCCGTGGCGTTCCCCGACCTCGATACGGAAGCGCTCCTTTTTTTCATCCGGCCCGGAGCGGGGGTTTTTGCGAGAAGGACCCGGTTTTTGCTTTCCGGCAGGTTTTTCAAAGGCCGGGGCTTTTGGCTCCGGTTTCTCGGCCAGAAGCATCGGGGTCTCGCCCTGAACCATCTTTGCCAGTGCCGCGGCAATGTCGAGTGCCGGGACATCGTGTTCCTGACGGAACTGGTCCATGAGTTCGTGGAAAAATCCAAGATCGTTGGTGGCCAGGGTGTCTGTGATGGCCTGCTTGAACTGGGCAATCCGCTTGTCATTGATCATTTCCGTGGTCGGCAGCTCCAGCAGTTCGATTTCCTGGTGGGTGACGCTTTCAATGGCGCGGAGCATGCGCCGCTCCCTGGGGGTGACAAACAGGATGGCCTCCCCGCTGCGGCCCGCCCGCCCGGTCCGCCCGATCCGGTGCACATAGGCTTCCGGGTCATAGGGCACGTCATGGTTGATCACGTGGCTGATGCGGTCCACATCCAGTCCCCGGGCCGCCACATCGGTTGCCACCAGGATATCCAGCTCACCGGACTTTAGGCGGCCAAGGGTCTCTTCCCGAAGGTTCTGGGAGATATCGCCGTTGAGGGCCGCACAGAGGTAGCCCCTGGCTTCGAGCCGTTTGGCCAGCTCGAGGGTGGCGGTTTTGGTTCGCACAAAGATGAGGACCCCGTCAAAGGGCTCGGCTTCCAGTATCCGCGTCAGGGCGTCAAGCTTGTGATTCTCCCCCACGATCCAGTAGCGCTGCCGGGTGGCGGCCACGGTCATGGTCTTTGCTTTCACGGTGATCTGTTCCGGACGGGCCATGTGGTTTTGGGCAATTTTTCGGATGGCCTGGGGCATGGTGGCTGAGAACAGCCCAATCTGGCGATCCGGCGGCGTCTGCTCCAGAATCCATTCCACGTCATCGATAAACCCCATGCGCAGCATTTCATCCGCCTCGTCCAGCACGAGGCTTTTTATGGCCCCCAGTTTCAGGGATTTGCGCCGCATATGGTCCATGACCCGGCCGGGGGTCCCCACCACCACATGCACGCCCTGTTTCAGCCGGCGCAGCTGTCCGCTGTAGTCCTGGCCGCCATAGATGGGCAGCACCCGGAAGCCTTTTAAATGGGCGGCGTAACGGTGGAAGGATTCGGACACCTGGATGGCCAGTTCCCGCGTGGGGGTCAGCACCAGGACCTGCGGGGCCGCTGTCTGCAGATCGATCCGGGAGAGTATCGGAAGCGCGAAAGCCGCGGTTTTGCCGGTGCCGGTCTGTGCCTGGCCGATGAGGTCTTTTCCCGCCATAAGCGGCGGAATGGATTTTTCCTGGATGGGGGTGGGCATTTCATAGCCGGCCTCTTCCAGGGCTTTTATCAAGGGCGCGGAAATATCAAGCGCTTGAAAGCCCGCAGCGGGCTCGGCGGTTTGTTGATTCACGGTCATCATAAGGATTCTTTTCTTTTTCAGTTAAATTTTTTTGCAGGTATCGTAACGGGAAATGTAAGGCTTTTTTTTAGCAACCTGGGCTCTGGATTGTCTGGCTTCTGCCGGATGATCAAGTGGCGAGGGATGGAAAAAAACAACTGGTTTACCGTTAACCAAGCAAAGCCTGCTTATCTGGTTTGGATTGATTTTGCAATGCTTTTTTACCTGAACAGACGTTTTAAATTTTTTAGGGCAAAAAAGGGTTAATCTTTTTGTCAGTCAAGGTTTTTTGGGGAATGAAAAAAAAGATATTGTTTGCCATCCGGCAGGTATGGCAATAGTATTTTTTCAAGGCTGCCTGCTTTTTCTGTATTGGCGGGCTCACGCCATTGGCGGCGGGGTCAAGGTCTCTGAGCCGGCGGTCGTTGGGCGCCGGCACGTGGCGATGGCGGGTATTTATAAAATTTGGCCGAGGAGAAGGAGAGCAAAAATGAAGCGGCTGGTTTCGGTATTTTTCCTATCTTTAATGGTGTTGTGCATGGCAGTGCCTGCAGGTTCCCGGGAGTCCGCCGACGCCGAGGGCGAGGGGGATGTTGTCGCCACACCCAAGTCTGTGGCGCCCTACCGTCCGGATAGCAGTGATGAAATCTTTTTCAGCAGCCAGGAAGCAGCGGAGGGACGGGTCCACGTCGTGCCGGATGCAAGTGATTTTCCGGAGATTGTGCTCCAGGTGATGGTGGTCGGCCCGGACGGGGAAGCGGTTGAGGGGCTTGGAGAGATGGATTTTTCGCTTACCGAGCAGTCATCCCGGGAAGCCGCCGCAACCCCCCGGAGCCTGACCGGCTTTGAAGAAATTCCCGGCGGCGCCATGGGGGCGGGCTTTGCCCTGGTTATCGACGTCAGCCGGAGTATGCGCCGGGGGCTTCTGGCCGACGCCAAAGCCGCGGCGCTTGAATTTATCCAGCTGGCAGCGGAGCGCGACCGGGCGGCCCTGCTCAGCTTCTCGGACCAGGCGGTGGAGGAAGTTCCCATGCAGCGGGTGGCCGCAGATTATGACAACAACGGGGAGCTGGATATTGCCGAGGCTGTCACGGCCCTTCGCGAAAGGCAGATGACGGCCCTCTACGACGGCACGGCAAGCGGCCTTGAAAGTCTTGAGGGCCAGGCCCCGCCCGGGGCTGTTATCGTATTCACGGATGGAAAGTCCAACAGTGACCTGGACAACAGCATCAATGATGTGATTGCAAAGGCCGGGGACGCCGGCGTGCCGCTGTTCATGATCGGGCTCGGAGCGCATCACAGCCGGGACAACCTCCGGCAGATGGCAATTGATACCGGCGGCCGGTATTATGATAACCCCGCAGTTTCGGATATGGCGGCTGTCTACGAGGAAATCGTCTCGGGTCTTGAGTTTCCCGCCTCCTACCGCCTCTCCTATACCAGCCACAACCCCGTCTTTGACGGCAGCACCCGCACCGTAACCGTTTCTGCTGATGGATGGCAGGGAACGGGAACATATACCGTGGCGTATGCCCCCCGGATTGCCCTTGACGAGCAGACCCGAACCTTGAACCAATCCAGCCGGCCGCCCGGGACGGCGCTTTCCATTTCGGGGACCATCACGGACCTGGATGCCCGCATGCTGGGCCAGTCGGTTTCCGGAAGCCTTTTTTACCGCACCACGGGGGCCGGATCCTATGAGCAGACGGCTCTGGACATAAGCGACGATGCGGACGGGACCTATCCGTTTGCAGCCGAGATCCCGGCCGCCGCCGTTCGCGAACCGGGCATTGAATACTATCTTTCGGTCAGTGACGGCAGCCATTCCACCTTCGCCCCGGCAGCTTATGCAACAGCCCCTTACACGATCACGGTATCGGACAACCGCCTGCCGGAAATTGTTCACAGCCCGGTAAACGCAGCTCCGGCCGGGGCGCCTGTCACTATCATTGCCGAGATTTCGGATCCGGACGGTTCCATCATGGAAGCAAACCTCAATTATCGAGGGCATCGGGCCAACGGTGAGGCTTATGAGGTCGCGCCAATGACGGAAACGGAAGGGGGCAGTTACTCGGCCGAGATCCCGGCCGAAGATGTCACCGTCTCCGGGATCGACTATTATCTGAGCGCCACTGATAATACGGGCGGCACAGCCTCAAGCGGTTCTGCTGAAAATCCCTATTTTATTTCCGTCAGCGATACCAATCAGCCGCCGGTGGCAGATGCCGGTGAGGACCGGACAGCCTACAGCGGGGACGAGGTGGTACTGGATGGAACCGGCTCTTCAGATCCGGACCCGGGTGACGGGCTTTCTTTCTCCTGGCGGCAGGAGGGCGGCCCGGACGTCGCGCTGAGCGATGCGGATACCGCCCGTGCGAGTTTTGTGGCACCGGAAGTTGAGGCCGAAGGCACGGTGTTCCGGTTCTCTCTTACCGTCACCGATGCGGACGGGGCTTCGGCAACTGATTCCATCCGGGTGCTGGTCAGTCCGAGGGTACCGGCGGCGGCTTTCTCGTGGACGCCGGAAACGCCGGTGGAGGGGGAGGAAATCCGGTTTGCGGACACGTCTTCGTCTCCCAACGGCGCCATTACCAGCCGGCTTTGGGATTTTGCCGGGGAAGGCGCCAGCACCCAGGCGGCCCCCGCTTATCGTTTTTCCGAGGCCGGGGCCTATTCCGTAACGCTTACCGTGAGCGATGAAGCCGGTCTGACAGACAGCATAACCCACATCATCACTGTCGAGCCGGGGGGCTGCCCGGGTGGCGACTGCGGCTCCGGCGGCTGTTTCATCGGGACCTCGCGCTCCGGCGCCCCGGCTGCGCCGCTCTCGGGTGTTTTTGCCAAAACGGCGCTTGTCTTTTCCGTGATCTTTTTGATTTTCTTTTTCGTTTTGGGAAAAAAGATGAAGCCATCCGCAGCAGCCTTGCTTCTTTTGATGCTGTTTGGCGTGATGCTTGCCGCAGGGCCTTCCAGGGCGGGGATCCGGCCGGAATCCTTTCACATAAGCCCGATGGTAACCGGCTATATGTTTGATGACCGCCAGAACATCGACGAAGGTCTCCTGGGGGGAGTGGGGCTCGGGTATAACCTGACAGAACATTTCGGGATTGAGCTGAAACTGGATGCCAATATCGGGGAACTCGACTACAATTACCGGAATCCGGTTACCTGTCAATGCGAGGCGGATGGTGTGGATGGGTTTCTCACCCATATGGACATGCTCTACCATTTCCGCCCGGACAAAAAACTCGTCCCCTACCTGGCTGCCGGCGCCGGATGGATCGGGCTGAATTATGACCGTTTTGAGAATGAGGAGGCCATACTGGCCAACTACGGCGGGGGGATAAAATACTTTGTTTCCGAGAACGTCCTGCTGCGAGGGGATGTGCGTCATTTATACACCCTTTCCGATTCATACAACAATATGGCGGTCAGCCTTGGGCTGACTTTTCAGCTGGGCGGGGTGCCGGAGGAAAAGCCGGAGATGACGAAAGCGGCCCTTGGGGAGGTTGAGGAGGAGGAGGCACCGCCGGAAATGGAGGAGCCGGAACCGCCGGCGGAAGAGCCGCCCCAGGAAGCGGTCGCCGCCGGAGGGGAGGAGAAAAAAGCCCCGGCAATGCCGGAAATGAGCGCGGTGGTTGTTAACTTTGAATATGACCAGGCAGATATCCGGCCCGAGTTCCACGATGAGTTGGTCAAGGTGGCCCTGTTCCTCAAGGATCATCTCGAGGCCGGGGTGATTGTTGAAGGACACACCGACAACATCGGGGGCGAGGCATACAACGAGGCGCTTGGCAGGCGCCGGGCGGAGAGCGTCAAGCGCTATTTGACAGAGGAAATGCTTATCGACAGCGAGCGGATTGCCATTGAGAGCTGGGGCGAGACCAGGCCCGTGGCATCCAACGAAACGGCCGAGGGCCGCCGGAAGAACCGGCGGGCGGTAATCCGGCAGATTGAGGACTAAGGGCGGGGCTTGGCCCCCGGCGGCTTGCTTTATCGGCGCCGCTTATGGGGTTTGGAGGCTTTTTTTGCAGCCGGGGGCTTCGGCAGTACCAGCCATTCATCATCCGGCTCGATGCATTCGAGTCCGCGTTCCATGAATCCTTCGATATCGGGGATATAAAAGGAGTCCTCCTCGTCCGCGAAGCTGATGGAGGTGCCGACGGCTCCGGCCCGGCCGGTTCGCCCGATACGGTGTACATAGTCTTCCGGGTCATGGGGCAGGTTGTAGTTGATAACGTGATCCATGGCCTCGATGTGGATGCCCCGGGCCACCACATCGGTTGCCACCAGCACGCGGATTTTTCCGGATTTGAAGTCCGCAAGCCGGTGAACCCGCTTCTGCTGCGGCACATCCCCGGTCAGGGTCTCGCACTTGATTTTGTAGCGGCCCAGCTTCTCGGCCAGGTGTCTGACCTGGTCCTTGCGGTTGCAGAACACCAGCACGCGGCTCAGGTCCTGTTGGACGATGATATTGTAGAGCAGGGCGAATTTGTCCCGGTTGGTGACGATATAGACGATCTGGTCAACCGAGTCCACGGCCACCTGTTCCGGCTCGATGGCGACATGGACCGGGTTTTGGGTCCAGCTGGCGGCCAGGCGGGTGATTGCCTCGGTGAGGGTGGCGCTGAACAAAAGGGTCTGGCGGCTGCCTTTTTGCGGGGTGGCGTAAATGATTTTGCGGACGTCCGGAATAAACCCCATGTCCAGCATCCGGTCCGCTTCATCGATAACCAGGGTTTCAACCTTTTTTAAATTCAGGCTGCGGCGGCGGGAGAAATCAAGGAGCCGTCCCGGCGTGGCGACGATGATGTCCACCGGCCGGCCGGTGAGCTGCTGCTGCTGCTGTTTGAAATCCATTCCGCCGAAAATGGGTATGATGTTTAACTCGCAGTAAGTCGCAAGCTGCCGGGCTTCTTCGGTTACCTGCATTACCAGCTCCCGGGTGGGGGCAATGATCAAGACCCGCGGCGTGCCGGGTTTTCGTTTTCCTTCAATGGGCCGGGTCACCAGGTGGGTGATAATGGAAATCAGAAAGGCTGCTGTTTTGCCCGTGCCGGTCTGGGCCCGGCCGAATGCATCGCGCCCGGCCAGGGTGCTGGGCAGGATCTCCGCCTGGATGGGGGTGCAATGGGTAAAGCCCAGGTCATTGATCGCCTGCATCAGTTGATCGGGCAGGCCGAAATCGGCTAGCCGGGTTTTTTCCGGAGCCTTGTCGAGGTTCGTCGGGGGGGAAGGCTTCCCCTGCCCTGAACCGGAATCTGCATCGGCTCCCGCGGTTGCGCTTGTGGGATCGGATGCCGCTTTTTTGGTAGCACTTTGTTTTTCCGAAATGTCCTCTTTTCGTGTGGAAGTGTTGCTCATACGGGGTTGAATGGATACCTCCTGTTGAATTTTTTTATTAACAGCTTATCATAGCATATATTAACGAAACAATGGTCCTTTATTTTCAGCTGGGGCCATCGTAATTTTAACGCGGTCCAGGCAGGCGCTGTTTTTTCAGCGGGCTGCGGCCGGCCTGGATACCGAAAGGAAAGGGAGAGCCCTCATGAAAACAGGTTTTCAGGTATTGACAATTGTTTTTTCCTTATTTCTATGTGCCGGCCTTGCCAGGGCAGAGGCCCCGGAATGGAAAATCGACAAGGCCCATTCCAACATTTACTTCGATGTACGCCACACGTTCGTAACCGTGCGGGGGCTCTTTGAGGACTTCTCCGGCACCATGGTGTTTGATCCCGAGGATAAGGACGCCAGCCGGGTGGCGTTTGAAGTCAATGTGGACAGCATTGATACCAATATTGAAAAGCGCGATGCGCATCTGCGCTCGGCTGATTTTTTCGAAGTGTCGCAGTTTCCGCATATGCGCTTTGAGAGCACGCGGATTGAAGATGCACCAGGGGAGGATCAATACACGCTTAAGGGCCGGCTCACCATTAAGGGGGTGACCCGGTCGGTGGCGGTGCCTTTCACCTATTTGGGCATGCGGGACAACCCGCTTGAAAAGGGCCAGCAGGTCGCCGGCTTTGAGGGCGAATTCACAATAAACCGGTTGGATTACAAGGTGGGTTCGGGCAAGTTCGCGAAAATGGGGGTCGTGGGGGAGACGGTGCATATTCTGGTCGCCCTGGAGGTATTAAGGGGCAAGTAGCCGTGTCTCAGGTTCAGCAGGCGGTTGACGGGACCAATCGGCCTTTCGCAATAGCTGTGGATGTCCATATATTAACGCGAAGATTAGTAATCATGCAAAGGAATAATGCCCGGTTTGCAAGGGGGGCGGCTTTTTATTCGGTCTCGTTTGGCTCAAAGGGCATATAGATTTCCACTTCCCCGCTGAATCCGTATTTTGTCTTGGCGTTGGGGTATTTCTTTTCAAACACCCGGAGCATGGCCTTGTTCTCGCCCAGGACGGTTGCGGTAAACGCCTTGAATTTGTTTTCCTTTGCTATTTTTTCAAGCATATCGAGCAAATAGGAACCAAGCCCCATGCCCTGATAGCTTTCCTTGACGACAAAGGCCACTTCCGCCACGTTCTCCTCTTCGGCCATGCCATAGGAGCCGAGGGCTATGATTTCCTTGTGTTTGCCGCGTTGAACGATTCCGATGATGGTCATGTTCTGGTGGTAATCCACAGCTGCCCACTGTTTCTGCAGCATCTCCCGGGAAAATATTTTTCGCCGGTAGAAAAATCGGTAGAAAACCGTGCTCTCCTGAAGGGAATAGTAGAAGTTGCGGGTTGCGAATTCATCGGACGGCAGAAGCGGCCGGAACTCCACGGTTTTTCCGCTTTCCAGCTCCAGGTGGGACTTGTAGTTTTCCAGGAACATAAGGTCCTGTTTGCTTGGCGGCAGCTGATCGCCGAAGATGTAGTGCCGTTTCTTGGCGGCACTGATCAACTCTTCGCGGAACTTGGGGTGGGCGATCTGGGCCAGTTCCATCACCCGCTGGTAGATACCCTTGCCGTTGAGTTCGGCTATTCCGTATTCGCTGACCACGATGTCCACGTCACCCCGGGTGGTGGCCACTCCCGCACCTTCGCTCAGGTGGGAGACGATCCGGGAGACCTCCCCCCCCTGGGCTGTTGAAGGCAGGGCAATAATGGAGAACCCGCCCTTGGACATTTTACTGCCGCGGATAAAGTCCACCTGGTCACCGATGCCGCTGTAGAACAGGTAGCCCTTGGAGTCCGTGCAGATCTGTCCGGTAAGATCGATTTCCAGGGCTGAACTGATGGAGATCAGGTTGTCGTTTAACGCAATGACATTGGGATCATTCACGAAATCCGCAACCCGGAAATAAAACATGGGGTTGTTGTCCACAAATTTGTAAAGACGCTCCGAGCCCATGCACAGCGAAGTCACCACCCGGTTGGGCAGGTAGGATTTTTTCTTGTTGGTGATGACCTTCTGTTCAAACAGGGGGAGAAAGCCGTCGGTGATGACCTGTGTATGAATCCCCAGGTCCTTTTTGTCGTTTAAATAGGGGAGGATGAAGTTCGGCAGGTGGCCGAAACCTACCTGGAGCGTTGAGCCATCATCCACGAGCTGGCTGACGTATTTGGCAATGCGTTTGACGATGTCCTGGTTTTTGGCGTCAGGCAGCGCTGCCACAAGGGGCTCTTCAAAGGGCACAAGGTAATCGATGTCGTCCACATGAACAAAACCGTCGCCCCAGGTTCTCGGCATGCGGGGGTTTACCTGGGCAATCACCAGCTGGGCGTTGCTCATGCCGCTGAAAGTGATGTCAACGGAGATGCCCAGGCTGCAAAAACCGTATCGGTCCGGCGGGCTGACCTGGACCAGGGCAACATCCAGACCGATCTGGCGGGTGTCGAAAAGTTCGGGAATCTGGGAGAGGTAAGCCGGGATATAGTCGATTTTTCCCTCGAAAGCAGCCTGGCGCATGTGCAGGCTGATGAAAAAGAGCTTCAGTGAAAAGCGGCTGGAAAACTGGGGATCGTTGATGTACTGGGAAAATGTCGAGGACAGCATCTGGTAGATGACAATGTCCTGTACGGAGAGATCCTCGACCATGGCCCGGATGAGCTGCTGGGGTTCGCCGCAGCCGGTTCCGATAAAAACCCGGCTCCCATTCTTGATCTTGGTGACCGCTTCTTCAGGGTTCAGCAGTTTTTCCGGGCAATATGCATTCAGATCCATTGATTGGCTCCTTTAATTATTATGGCCGAATTTTGCATCAATATTTTCAAAAACAGGAAAAAAGGTCAAGGGCTATTGCCTGCCAGCTTGCTTATGGGCCGCGGGGTGCTTAAATTGTAGATGGGGACAACAAGGAGGCGCAACTTCAAGCAGAGGCGGGTTTTTCGATGGAATATATCGGCATCTTAATCGTTTTACTGGCAGGTGTCTTTTTTTTCCTGTATAAGCGGCATTCGGCCGCTTCCAGGCCGGGAGGGGCGGTGGAGGCCACTTATGTGTGCGATGCGTGCGGCGAGCGGGAATGCATCTGCCGCAAAAGCGAGGACTGAGGCATCCCCGGCATTCGGCCGCCAGTCCGGTCCAGCCGGTGTGGCGGCCGAATGCCGGGAAGATGTATTCTGTTTTTTGGGGTGCAGCCAGGCTGGCGGAGTTTTCGGCGGACACGCTGCGCTTGGTCCGCCCTACCAGGTAGGATGCCAAGCTCTCGTAGGGCGGACCAAGCGCAGCGTGTCCGCCTTTTTTTTGGCCCATATCCTTTTTTTTGGCCGATATCCGGGGACTCCCGGATTATCGGCGGGTTTGCTTGACTGGCGGATTCAGGGCCGCCGGAAATTGTAACTTTATGTCAGCCAGCGTTTTCTTCGCTTGTAATGTTTGACATCCCGATAACTCTTTTTTTCCCCCATTTCCGTCAATCCGAGGTAGAATTCCTGAACGTCGGCGTTCTCCTTCAGTTTGGCCACCGTGTCATCGAGCACCACCCTTCCGTTTTCCATGACATAGCCATGGCTGGCCACGGACAGGGCAAGGCGCGCATTCTGCTCCACCAGAAGAATGGCCACCCCCGACTCCTGGTTGATACGCTTGATGATTTCAAAAATTTCTCCCACCAGAATGGGGGAGAGCCCCATGGACGGTTCATCCAGGAGCATCAGCCGGGGCGAGGCCATGAGTCCCCGACCGATAACCAGCATCTGCTGCTCACCGCCGGAGAGGTAGCCGCTGATTCTGTTTTTCATGTGGGCCAGCCTGGGAAAGTAATCGTACACCCTGTCCATGTCCTGTCTCAATTTGTTCCGGGTCCGGGTGGTATGTCCCCCGGCGATGAGGTTCTCCTCCACGGTCAGCTCATCGAAAACCCTTCTTCCCTCCATGACCTGAAAAATTCCCTGCCGCACGATGGATTCCGGGGGGTCCCGGTCAATGCGCTTTCCGGAAAACCAGACCTGGCCTTCGCTGACCTGCCCGTCCTCGGATTTGAGCAGACCTGAAATCGCCTTTAGCGTGGTGGTTTTTCCGGCCCCGTTGTTTCCGAGAATGGTGACGATCTGGCCCTCGTTGACCTGAAGCGACATTCCTTTGAGCACAAGGATGACATTGTGATAGATCACCTCGATGTTGTTGACGCTGAGCAAGGGTTCCGTCTGGGGCATCCATTCATCCTTTCAGTGGCGTTCAGCCGAGCCGGGACAGGGTCAGGTCCTCTTCCCCCAGGTAAGCTTTGATAACCTGTTCGTTGTGCCGTATTTCCCGGGGGGTGCCTTCCGCGATTTTCACCCCGAAGTCCAGTACACAGACCCGGTCCGAGATATCCATGACCACGCCCATGTCATGCTCGATCAGGACAATCGTAACCCCCCATTCATCATTGATATCCAGGATAAAGCGGGCGATGTCCTCGGTTTCCTCGAGATTCATGCCGGTTGCGGGTTCATCGAGCAGCAGAATCTTTGGCCGCATGGCCAGCGCGCGTCCCAGTTCCACCCGTTTTTGCAGGCCATAGGGAAGGGAGTAAACGATGCTTTTCCGGATAGGCTCGATCTCCAGCAGATCGATGATCTCCTGCTCCATTTGTTCCCTGAGCTTCATTTCCTCCGCCCGGCACCTGCCGTAGTAGATCCCGCCGGATAAAAAACCGGACCGGAGATGGATATGGGCGCCAAGCCGGATATTGTCCAGAACGCTCATATGACCGAAAAGCTCGACATTCTGAAACGTCCGGGCAATGCCCAGCATTGCGATTCGGTGGGGGCGCAGCCCGGTGATTTCCCGGCCTTCAAGCGTGATGGCGCCTGACTGGGGTTTGTAGAAACGGTTGATACAGTTGAGCAGGCAGGTTTTCCCCGCCCCGTTGGGACCGATGATGGAGAAAATCTCCCCTTTTTTCACGCCGGTCGATACGCCGCTTAAAGCCTTGAGGCCCCCGAAGCGCAGGTGGATATCCCTGATGTCGAGCTGATAGTCCATGTGTTATCCATTCATTGGCGGTTCTGCGGGTTCCAGTTCCTTTATCCGGATCCTTGTTTCCATGTTAAACGCTTTCCCGTCCCTGTAGCGAATATTGGCCTGCACATCCACTTCCTCCCGGTCCCCATAGAGCGCTTCAATGATGTCCTTGTACCTTTCGGCCACGAACTTGCGCCTGACTTTCCGGGTGCGCGTCAACTCGTCATCATCCGCGTCCAGTTCTTTGTACAACAAGACAAAGCGCTTAATCCGGGCCACCTTTGGCAGGGAGCCGTTGGTTTTTTTCACTTCCCCGGCAATCAAGGCATAGACCGGCTCTTTTTGCGAGAGGTCGGTGAAGGTCGTGTAGGGGATCTGGTTGTCTTCCGCCCATTTGCCGACATTCCCCATGTCAATGGAGATCATTGCCGTGATAAAGGGCCTTGCCTGGCCGATTATCACCGCATCCGTAATGTAGGGGCTGAACCGCAGCTTGTTTTCAATAAACTGGGGAGAAAACCGGCTCCCGTCGCCAAGCTCCATGACATCGGACATCCGGTCGATAATCAGGATATGGCCGTCTTCCTCGATAACCGCGGCATCCCCGGAGTGGAACCAGCCGTCGCGAAGAACCTCTTGGGTGGCCTCGGGATTTTTGTAATAGCCCTTGAATATGGTGTCTCCCCTGGATATGAGTTCGCCGGAGTCCGATATCCGGAACTCCAGGCCGGGCAGCGGCTGCCCCACCGTGTCGAGGCGAACATCATCGCTCCGGTGAATCACCGACGCCGCGGTTTGCTCCGTCATGCCGTAGGCCTGTTTGATGTTGACGCCTAGCGCCTGGAACATGTTAAAGATCTCGGCCCCCAGCGGCGCTCCGCCGGTATACACATACTGCAGCCGGCTGAGCCCGAAATAGTTTTTGATGGGCCTGAAAAGCACGAAATAGGCCAGCCGGTTCAAGGCCCGCCAGATCGGGGAGGGCGTTTCTTTGTTCAACCGCAAAGCCGCCATCCGGTAGCCCACCGGTAAAAAGAGCCGATAGGCCAGGCGTTTTATCCAGGCCGCGTCAGCAATTTTTACCTGGGTGTCCGAGCAGATTTTCTCCCAGATCCGGGGCGGGGCAAGCATGATATGCGGGCCGACTTCCCTGATATTTTCCTGAACCGTTTCCGGTTTTTCGGGAAAATTTACGGTAAAGGCCTTGTAAAGAGACCAGTAAACGCCGAATTGCTGTTCCCCGATCCATGGAAAGGGCAGGAAAGAGACATACTCGAAGGCATCCGAGGCCGGGTCCACGGCATCCTGCGCTTTTGCCACGCTGAACATGTTCTTCTGCGTGATCATGCACCCTTTGGGAAAACCCGTGGTCCCGGAGGTGTAATTGATCATCCCCACATCCTCGGGGCTGCATTGATCAATCATTTCCTCGAAAAGACCCGGGTTTTCCCTGTTCAGTTCCTGACCCAGTTTCTGGACCTCTTTAAAATAGTCCAGAATCGGATCGCCGTAGTGCCGCATGCCCTTGGGATCATCGATGATGACCTTCTGAATCGCGGGGCACCGCTCCTTGATGTCCAGGATTTTGTCGGCCTGCTCCTGGTCCGCGGCGACAATGAATTTGGAATCCGAGTGGTTGACAATATATTCCACCTGCTCCAGGTGACTGTCCGGATAGATACCCACAATGGATCCGCGAAGGGACTGAACGGCCAGTTCGGCGTAGAGGCCCTCCGGGCGATTGTCCCCCATGTAGGAGAGCTTGTCGTCCGCCTCAAAGCCGAGTTTTTTCAGGCCAAGGGCAAAATCCCTGACATTTTCATAATACCCCTGCCAGGTCACCGGCTGCCAGATACCGAATTCCTTTTCCCGGAGGGCCACTTTTTTGCGGCCGAATTTCCGGGCATTTTTTCTGAGGAGCTCGGGAAGCGTGAATATCTCCATGGAAAAACCACTCATCTTTTCTTCCTGTCCCGCAGTCGGATCAGGGGCAGGCGGTTTGTTTCATTGGGTTATGGATGACTTTATTCCAGGCGAATCCAGTCCGAGACCGGATCAAACTGCCCCGTTTCGGAGTTGCCGCGCACCACCCGGCCGACCGGGATGCTGTTGTTTTCAATGGTGACAGGGGGCATAAGCCCGCCCACATCGTAGTCTTTTATGGAGCGCAGGCCCTCAAGAAGGTTTTCAGGCGTGAATCCCCCCAATTGCTCAGCATTTTCCAATGCGCGGATAAAAAGCAGTGCCGACATGAAACTGTGCATGTAGGCCTGGGACCGGTAGTCCGCCTTATCCGGATGGTGCTTCTGGTTCCATTCCCTGATTTTTTGAATCATGGGAAACTCGTCCTGGTAATAATAGGAGTAGGCGGTCACCCCCATGTATTCGTCGGCCAGGGGGCCCAGTTGATCCAGGAGATGCTTTTCCGTTGACCAGAAAGTTCCCATGAACTGGCAGTCCAGCCCGTAGTCCTTGGCCTGTTTCATCACCGTTGTGATGGGGGTGGCCACAAAGCCCTGGAATATGCAGTATTGGGCATTCTTGCGCTTCATGTCCAGGACCTGGGTGGTGACATCGGCCTCGCCCACCTTGGCGACCTCTTCGGCAACCAGGTTTAAACCCAATTCCTTGCAGATTTCACGGCCGGCAGGTATGGGCTCCCGCCCGAACTCGGTGTCACTGTAGAAAAAGGCGATATTGGCGCCGGGATCCTTTTCGGCGATGTATTTTAAAAGCACGCCGAACATTTCCGTGTAGGTGGGGCCGGCAATGAACAAATAAGGGTTGGATTCCGGGTCTGCGGCCATTTCCGCAAAGGTGTAGGCGCTGTATAACACCTGGTAGCGATCCTTGATCTCCGGGGCCAGCGCCTTGGTCATCCCCGTGCTCTGGCCGAACATCACCTGTGGTTTGTGTTTTGCATAAAGCCGTTTAAAGGCGGCAATTCCCACATCGTTTTTGTACTCCCCGTCCTCCCAGTGGAATTCAATCTTTTTGCCGTTTATCCCGCCCTGTTCATTGGCCATGTCAATTGCATCCTTCATCCCGTCAACACCGTGGATGCCGGCAAAGGCGAATCGGCCGGTATAGGGGTGCACGGCGCATATGGTGGGGTTTTCCTCGGCCAGGACCTGGCTGAAGCCTGAAAAACCGAGCCCCATGGCACAGGCGATCAAAAAAATGACGATTTTTTTCATGATACTCTCCCCCTCTATGGTTTTATTATTGGCCGTATCTCTTTTCCGTCCGGGATAAAGAGACCCAATAACAATGATTAACCGACGTTCTAATATGAAAAAGGCCACAGCCTGAAAAAGGCTTTGATGCGTTTCCAGATTTCCGCGA
>CAZNSO010000013.1:14324-16196 GCA_964575805.1 uncultured Desulfobacteraceae bacterium | reverse complement strand
TATGAAAAAGGCCACAGCCTGAAAAAGGCTTTGATGCGTTTCCAGATTTCCGCGAGTCCCCGGGGTTCGAAAATTAAAAACAGGATGATCAGCATCCCGAAAACAACGCCTTTCAGGGGTTCGAGAATGGCTGAGTGGCCGGGGAGGAATGTTTTGAAAAGTCCCGAGAGCGAATTGAGCAGCTCCGGCACCAGGGTCATGAAGATGCCGCCGAAAATGGCCCCGAGAACGCTTCCCAGCCCCCCCACGATGATCATGGCCAGGTACTCGACGCTCAAAAGCAGGGGGAAATGGTCCGGTGTGACCACCTTCAGGTAGGAAATCCACAACGCCCCCACCACCCCGGCATAAAAGGAACTGATGGCAAAGGCGCTGAGTTTGTATCGGAAAATGTTGATTCCGATAATCTCGGCCGAGAGGTCCCGGTCGCGAATGGCCATGAATGCGCGCCCCATCCGGGAGCGAACCAGGTTGCGGGCATAGCCGGCGGCAAGAATGACAAAAACCAGGGTGATCCAGTAGAATCGTTTTTCCGTGTTGAACTCAAATCCGCCGATGGCCGGCGGGGGGACATTGATACCGGTGATCCCATTGGTCATGGACTCCCAGTGAATGAATATAAATTCGAAAATAAATTGGGCGGCCAGGGTGGCGATACAAAGGTACAGTCCCTTTACGCGCAGGGAAGGGATGCCGATTAACAGGCCGGCGGCCGCCGCCACCACCCCGGCAAAGGGAATGGAGAGCCAGAAAGAAAAGCCCAGCCGGGTCACCAGGATGGCCGAGGTGTAGGCGCCGATACCGATGAAGGCGGCATGGCCCAGCGAGATTTGGCCGGTAAACCCGGTCAGCAGATTCAGGCCGATGGCCCCGATCACCGCAAATCCGATCATATTGGCGATGTAGAGCATGTATTCGCTGGCCACAAAAGGAAATATCAGAAGGAAAACAAAGAGCACGCCCAGCCAGAATTTGACGAACAAGGACTGGAAAATCTCTTCATCCCTGATATAGGTTTCCTTGAAATCCCCGCATCGCATAATCTCACACCCTCTCGATCAACCGCTTGCCGAAAAGCCCGTAAGGCCGGATCATCAGAATTAAGACCAGAATGACGTAGGGTGCCACGTTTTTCGCCCCCCCGCCGACCAGGGGGTCAATGTAGAGGCCGGTGATGTTTTGCAGAATGCCGATAATCAGCCCCCCGATAATCGCCCCGGCAATGCTGTCCAGGCCGCCGAGGATGATAACCGCCAGCACCTGGAGCCCCACGTCCCCCATGTAGACACTGATGCCGCTGATATTGCCGATCACAATGCCGCCAATCATCGAAGCGGCGGCCCCGAAGCACCAGGACAGGGCAAAGATCCCCCTCACGCTGATGCCCATGGACAGCGCGGCCTGCTGGTCATTGGCCGTCGCCCGCATGGCCACCCCGACACGGGAGAATTTGAATACGAGAATGAAGAACGCCGTGGCAATGACGGCCAGAATCAGCCCCCACCAGAGGCCGGAGGGAACAACGGCGAATCCGAGCTGCAGGGGTTCAGGGGGGAAGATGCGGGGAAAGTTCCGGAAAGTGGGCGTCCAGATCATGTGCATGACGCCCCTGAGCGTTATGCCCAGACCGATGGTGACCATGATCACGGAGATAATGGGCTCGCCGATCAACGGCTTCAAAACAAGGCGCTCGACAAGGATGCCAAGGACAAACGCACAGCCTATGGTGAGGATAAAGGCAAGATAAAAGGGGGCATTGAGCTGAACCAGGAGGGTGAAGCAGATGAAGGCCCCAAGGGTCATGAATTCGCCCATGGCCAGGTTTAAAACGCTGGTGGCCTTGTATATCAGGACAAAACCCAGGGCAATGAG
>CAZNSO010000013.1:0-14224 GCA_964575805.1 uncultured Desulfobacteraceae bacterium | reverse complement strand
CCGTCTTGATCGAAGCGCCCCATGTCCCCGGTGTGATGCCACCCATCGCGAAATGTCCGGGCGTTTTCCTCCGGCAGGTTCCAGTAGCCCTTGAAAACCATGGGTCCTTTCATGACAATTTCTCCGGCCTCGCCGGCCGGCAGGGAATTGCAGTTTTCATCCACCGTTCTGACCTCTCCCAGGGTGACGGGTTTTCCGGCGGACCCGGGTGCATCGTTGTAGCGGCCGATGGTGGCCAGCATCGATGTTTCGGTCTGCCCGTACATGCAGTAATAAGTCCCCCCGGTTTTTTTCTGGAACCGGTCGATGTCTTCGGGGGTGCCCAGGCCGGCCACCGCCTTGAGGCTGGAAAGGTCCCGGTTTTCTTCCTCTGCCGCGTTCAGGGTGGTGGCAAGAATGGGCGGGAAATCGAAAAACAGGGAAACGCCCAAATCCTCGATCAGGCCGGCGGCGCGGCTGCCGTCGAATTTGCTCATGTTTACATTGAGCGCCCCTGACTGGAAAGCGGCCACGGCCATGAAGAGCCCCGCCACATGAAACAGGGGCAGCAGGTTGAGGTGCACGTCTTTGGGGGAAAGATTGAAATAGTAGGCGATGTGCAGGCCGGCCGACAAGACGTTGGCGTGGCTTAAAAGGGCGCCGCGCGGGCGCCCGGCCACGGCCGCGGTGTGAATAATGACGTAACCGTCGTCGCTGGCCACCTCAGGCGCCGAAGCGAGGCTTTCGCCCTCGAGAAGTCCGGAAAAGGATTCAAAGCCGCCGCTGTCGGCCTTTAGGTTGTAGAAGGCCTGCACCGAAGGCAGCTCGGACCGGCGCCCGCTTATGAGTTCCTGGAAAGCCGCATCGGCAAAAATCAGGCGGGGGGAGCCGTCATTTAGATTATAGCACACTTCCTCGGCGCTCAGCCGCCAGTTAACCGGCAGCATGATGGCTCCCAGCGCCGCGGCCGCGCCATAGAGCATGAAAAATTCCGCGCTGTTTACCCCCAGGGCGCCCAGCCGGTCCCCTTTTCCAACGCCGAGGGCCTTTAAACCACCGGCCAGCTGATCAATCCGGGACTTGTAGGCGGCAAATGAAATATTTTTTTTGTCATCCACCTCGTGCCATGCCGCAGACGCGTTGAAAGCGGCAGCGTTGCGGTTGATCTGGTCATAGAAGGTAAAGTCATATAGTCCCATAATATGGTATCCGTTAAAGGCCGTTGGGTTTTATTTCATGCGCGCTGCTATTTAACAGTGGTCACGGGACAGGGCGCCTTTAAGATAATGTATTGGGCGGTTGAGCCGAGAATGATTTTCTGGGTCTTTGATTTTTTCTGAATACCCACAAAAATCAGATCAATGGCGTTGTCCTGGGCGAAGCGGACCAGATCCTCGCCAGGCGAGAGCCCGCGGGCGAGCTGATGGGTTTCGCAGTCGAGTCCCTTTTCTTTCATGAACTGCTCGGCCTCCTGCAGATTCTCCTCCACCCGGGCGATTTCTTTTGGTGTTTCACCCGAGCCGCCCTCCATGGATGTCATGATGAATACTTTGGCATTGAAGGCCTGGGCATGCTCCCGCGCCAGACTGAGGGCGGCTTTGGACACACTGGTGCCGCTGTAGCCGATTAAGATTTTCATATTTTTTTCCTTTTCCGCCTGTTTTGCGCCGCCTGGAGCTACATCCAGCGTTTTCTCCGCTTGTACGATTTCACTTCCTTGAACGATTTGCGCCCGCCGCCCTGGGTGATGCCCATGTAGAACTCCTTGACGTCCGGGTTGTTCTTCAGTTCCTTTGAAGGCCCCTCCAGGACGATTTTTCCCGATTCCATGATATAGGCGTATTGGGAGATCTCCAGGGCGATTTTTGCGTTTTGCTCCACCACGAGGATGGTGGTATTCAGCTCCTGGTTGATGGCGCGGATATTCTCGAAAATCTCTTTCACCAACAGCGGGGCCAGTCCGAGGGAGGGCTCATCCAGCATGAGCACTTTGGGTGCGCTCATAAGGGCCCTGGCAATAACAATCATCTGCTGCTCCCCCCCCGAGCAGTATCCGGCCAGCCGGTTGGTGATATTGGACAAGCGCGGGAAGTGCTCATACATCAGTTCGTGGTCTTCCCGGATTTTCTGGTGACCGTCTTTTCGGGTGATGGAGCCGACCCGGATATTTTCATCCACGGTCAGGTGCTTGAAAACCCGGCGTTCTTCCGGTACCATCACGGCGCCCTGCTTGACCACTTGGGTTCCCAGCACATTGGTGATATCCGCACCCCTGAATTTGATGTACCCGTCCCGGATAAACCCGTTCTCCGGTTTGAGCAGGCCGCTGATCGCCCGCAGGGTGGTCGTTTTGCCCGCCCCGTTGGTTCCGAGAAGGGCCACGATGCCGCCTTCCGGAACCTGGAGGCTCACCCCCCGCAATACCTGGACGATATCGTGGTAAACCACTTCAATGTTGTTGACTTCCAGCAAGTGCCCGTTTTCTTGTGTTTTCATGAGTTCCCAACCCGCAAGTCACGCATTTTTAAACCTTTTGTCCCACAGAAGCTGATGGATAAGGGTGAATATCACCCTTGAAAAGGGGGTTGGGGGGTGTGACAGGTAGCAACCCCCGCAACCCCCGTTTCCAGAGGGGGTAGGACGGAACCTACTTGATCTTATCCGTGTATTCGGGAATAAAGGGCTTGCCCACAGCACGGAATTCCCCGTTTTGGACCGCGTAGAGCTGCAGCGTGTCTACCCCCTGGTGATCCTCCTTGGAATAGGTCACCGGGCCCACTGCCGTTCCCGAGTAAAAGGCATTCATGCCGTTCATTTCCAGAAGCTCTTCATAAAGGGTTTCCTTGGTAACTTCATTTCCCTTCGCCTTGGCGCGCCTGATGACCTCTGTGGCCACCTCCGCCACAATGATGCCGGCTGCATAGTTATGGGAATTGGCGGCTTTGTCATCGCGGCCATAGCGCTCGGCGAGCGCAATCTGGGCACTGGCGCCGTAGCTGGGCTCACTCGTGGTGATAAAGGAGGTGGTCCAGTAGAAATTTTCAGCAGCTTCCCCGGCCAGGGCGATCAGGTCATTGCCGCCCGTGTAATGGGCCCCGAGAAAGGTGATCTTCCCTTTTTCACCAAAGCTCTCCGCCACGAGCCCCATGCGGTCCGCGCCCTTTAACATGGTGGCCACCGGTGACTGCACCGTCTGGCTGATGACATACTGGACCCCCTTGCTTCTCCAACGCTGGAGCATGCCCGTGACATCCAGATCCTTGCCGTGTTCCACGACTTCCACGATTTCCATGTCCAGCCCGGCGGCAACGGTTTTTTCAACGTCTTCCACCGGTCCCCTGCCGAATGCGGAAGGGTGGACGTACATGGCCACCTTGGGGGTTTTGCCCTCGTGATTGGCCACAAGATATTCGGCCAACCCGATGGCTTGCGCGGAATAGGAAGCTATGGGCAGGAACACATAATCCGAGCCTTCAATGTTGCCGGCATGGTAGGAGGCCGGCAGGGTCGGCATTTTTACCTCCTCGAAATCCCGTTTCAGCGCCAGGGTGCTGCCGGTGGAGTAGTTGAGGTAAAAGACCATGTCCATATCCAGGTATTCCTCGAAATTGCGCTTGGTGATGGCGGTTTCATATTTGTCATCGCGAATCGTGTAGTCGATGGTGTCTTCGCCAAGCAGTTTCATGTCGTTGACGTAGCGGAAGTAATCCTCCACCCCCTTGGCATAAGGGTTGCCGGCATCGGATGTCGGGCCGGTGATGGCGAGCGAGAGCCCGATCATGTAATCCTTGGCCACGGCCGAAACCGGCATGGCCATCATGAAGACAACTGCGCTGACAATTAATCGGATGATTAATTTCTTTGTTTTCATTTCCCCCTCCTTGCTTTGGTTAGTTTCATCAGGCTTTCATCCAATCGGTGAAAACCGGCGGCCGGAATCAATAGCGAAACGGCCACAATTTTACATATGAGCGCAGGATGCGCCACCAGTTGGCGATACCGCGCGGCTCAAACATGAGAAAAAGCACGATTACCAAACCGAAGCTCAAAGGGCGCAGGCCGGTGGCGAGGTCAAGGGAGGAAGGCAGCATATGGCCGGCCCATTCCGCCAGGTTCTCCATTTGCAGGTCCAGCATCTTGATGGCCGCCGGCCCGAAGAAGGTTCCGGGCAATGACCCCAGCCCGCCCACGATGGTCATGGCCAGGTATTGAATGGACTCGTGGAGCGTAAAGGTTTCAAAACCGGCCCCCCGATTCAGGTAGGCCTGCATGGCGCCCGCCACGCCGGCAAAAAAACCGGCGATCCCGAAGGCCGCAACTTTTGTGAAACCGGGGTGCATGCCCATGGCATCAGCCGCTCGGTCATTGTCCCTCACAGCCACCAGGCTCCTCCCGTAGCGGGTGCGCAACAGATTGCGCACGCCGAATCCAAGCACCACGACGGTAATTAGAAGTGCGTAATACCAGAAAACATAGTGCTCATTTCGGCCCACCTCGCCGGTCAACCAGTACACCCGGCCCACGTAGATAAACTGCCCCTGGTTGAAAAAATCCATGAATCCGACGACCCATTGGAATATCATTTGAAAGGAGAGCGTTGCCATCAGGAGGTAAAGGTGTCTCAGGCGAAGCGCGGGCAGGCCCACGACGAGGCCGAAAACCGCGCCGGTGAAACCGGCGGCCAGGACCATCAGTGGCCAGGCATGGGTGATCACCACATGCTGGTCGCCGATGATCCGGGCAAGGCAGGCCACCGTATAGGCCCCGACCCCGACGAAGGCGGCATGCCCCACGGAAATCAGCCCCCCGAAGCCGGTGACCAGGTTCAGGCCCAGTATGGCGATTACCGCCACGAGAATGTTGTCAAAGATCAGCATGTACTTGCTGCTCACCTGGAGGAAAAAGGGCCAGGCAAAAAGCGCGGCCAGGAAGCATACAAACAGGAGCCGGTCGATATGGGTGAAGAAAATCCGCTGCTCTTCCTGATAGGTGGTGAAATAATTGCCTGTGGCCAACCAACGATTCGCTGACATAATCTACACCCGTTCGATTTCGTGTGTGCCGAATAAGCCGTGGGGCTTGAAAAGCAGTAAGACCAGCAGGAGAATGTAGGGCAGCACCTGGCCGGTGCCGTTCAACCCCCAGTTGCCGTCCAGGTACCCGCCGGCGAACTGCTGGATCAGCCCCATGATGATACCCGCTGCCACAGCACCGGGCAGGGAATCCAGGCCCCCAAGAATCACCACCGGAAAAACGAGGATACCGAATGCGTGCAGCGTATCAAAATTGAGACCGGTGATATTGCCGAGAATACCGCCCGCCGCGGCGGCGGTCAGGCCGGCCGTGGCCCATGCCAGCCCGAACACCTTCGGCACGGAAATCCCGATGGACATGGAGGCCATCTGGTCATCGGAGACCGCCCGCATGGAGATGCCCACCGTGGATTTTTTAAAAAACCAGGAGAAAGCGGCGATCAGGACAATGGTGATGGCCACGCCCACCACCTGCGTGTAGGAAAGGTAGGTCCCCCAAAGCATAATCGGCTCCGTTGGAAGAAAGGGCGGAAAAGAGAAGTTTTCCGAGCCGAAGGGGGTGAGGTAGATCAGCCCGTCGATGATCGACATCAACCCAATGGTCACCATGATGACGGAGATGATGGGCTCTCCGATCAGGCGGCGCAAAAAGATCCGTTCCACGCTCATGGCCAGGAAAAAAGTGATGATCATGCTCATCACAAAAGACAGATAGATCGGTATGCCGATCCACACGGTAAGGACATACATGATGTAGGCGCCGGTGGCGATGATCTGGCCGTGGGCGAGGTTCAAGACCCGGCTCGACTTGTAGATAAGCACGAATCCGATTGCGGCCAGGGCGTAGATGGAGCCCACCACAATACCACTGAAGACAAGTTGCAGAAAATAGCTCATCAATCCTCTTCCATTGTATAAAATTGGAGTTTGGTTTGCACTGTCGTGGTCTGTCCGTCCTGATACTGATAAAAGGCCTCGACTGTTTTTTCGGACACGGATTCATCATAGAGGGCTTCATAGAGATCCGCGTATTTCTCCCGGACGAACTTGCGCCGGATTTTACCGGTTTTGGTCAGTTCCCCGTCATCCACGTCAAGGAGTTTGTACAAAATGGCGAAGCGGTGTATCTTGAAATGCGGCTTTTCAGCATTTTTGTTGATTTTGGCGATCTCCTCGTAAATGAGATCCGCCACCTGCGGCTGGGCCGAAAGGTCCATGAATGTGGAAAAGGAGATGCCGCGGTCCTCGGCCCATTTCCCGACAACTATGGGGTCGACATTGATCAGCGCCGCCACGTAGTCTTTCTGATCGCCGAAAACAACCGCTTCTTTGATATAAGGGCTGAATTTGAGGCGGTTTTCGATAAACATGGGGCTGAACATCTCGCCCTTGTTGTTGTGCATGACATCCGAGACCCGATCGATGACCACCAGGTGGCCATTGGCGTCGATATAGCCGGCATCGCCGGAGTGCAGCCAGCCGCCTTCAAGCAGCTCCTCGGTTTTTTCCGGCTGTTTGTAATAGCCCGGCGTCACGGAGTCGGAGCGGGACAGGATTTCGCCCTTTTCAGAAATCCGGCACTCGGTCCAGGGGAGGGGTTTTCCCACCGTGTCGGGCCGGACATCGCCGTCGCGATGCATATAGGCGATGCCAACGATTTCGGTCTGGCCGTAGATCTGTTTGAGGTTGACCCCCAGGGCCTGGTAGAAGGTAAACAGTTCCGGGCCCAGGGCCGCGCCTCCCGTGTAGGCCCGGCGGAGCCGGAGAAAACCGATCTGGTTGATGAGCGGCCGGAACATGACCTGCTTGCCGACCCAGGCCTTCAGCCGGAGCATGGCCGGCATTTTTTCCCCGGTCATGCGATACCTGGCCGCCTGTTCGCCGATTTTCATGAAATAGTTGTAGCAGAGCTTGTTCAGCCAGTAGGATTCATCAATTTTCAGCCATATCTGGGAGCGGATGGTTTCATAGATGCGCGGGGCCCCGAACATGAAGTGCGGACCGATCTCCTTTAAATCGCTCATGGCGGTTTCCACGGATTCGGGGAAGTTGACGGCGATTCCCGTGGCCATGGCCACCCCGAAGGAGTTCATCTGTTCGCCGATCCAGGCAAAGGGCAGAAAGGAGACGTATTCATCCGTGGGGTCCAGAGGGTCTTCCTCGGTGAGCTGCAAGCCCATGTTGATGTAATTGCGGTGCGTCAGCATGGCCCCCTTGGGAAGGCCCGTGGTCCCCGAGGTCAGGCACAGGTGGCAGACATCATCGGGTTTGGTTTTATCCACCAGGCTTTCGAACAGGTTCGGGTCTTTTTGATGTGCCTGCTCCCCCAGTGCGTACAAATCCTCGATGAACATGAACCAGTCGTCGGACTGGTAGTCGCGCATGCCCCGGTTGTCTTCGTAAATGACTTTTCTGACGTTCGGGATTTTGTCCCGGACCTCGATGACCTTGTCGACCTGCTCCTGGTCGTTGCAGAAAACCACGGTTACATCCAGGGAATCGATGATCTGGCCGATTTCATCCGGCAGGGTGGTCTGGTAGATGCCGGCGGAGATGCCGCCCAAGGCCTGGGCGCCTATGGCCACATAGAGCACTTCCGGAATGTTGTCCGAAATGATGGCGATTTTGTCATCCTTGGAAAAGCCGATTTGCCGGAGGCCCAGGCCGGTCTTGCGGGTATAATCGTAATATTGGTCCCAGGTATAGCTGATCCAGCGGCCGAAATCCTTTTCCCGAAGGGCGGTTTTGTCGCCGCTTGCCTCAACCCGCCAGCGCAGGAGCTGCGGAATACTCAAATTCAATAAATGCTTTGTGTCCTGTGCTTTCAATTTAGTCTTCCCCGATGTAGGCTTCGATGACCTTGGCATTTGAAGCAACTTCCTCCGGACTGCCCGAGCCGATCACTTCCCCGAAGTCGAGCACATAGATGTAATCCGAAATATCCATGACCACGCCCAGGTCATGCTCCACGAGCACGACCGTGATGTCCCATTCGTTTTTTATGTCCAGGATGAAACGGACGATATCTTCCTTTTCCTCGATGTTCATGCCGGCCATGGGCTCGTCGAGCAAAATCAGTGCGGGCGCCAGGGTAAGGGCCCGTGCCACCTCCACCCGTTTCTGCACGCCGTAGCTCAGGTTGCCCACCACTTGTTTGCGGTAAGGCTCCAGTTCCATGAAGTCGATAATCGCTTCCACGTGGGCCCGGTTTTCGGCTTCCACTTTCGAGGCTTTGCCCCAGAAGAGAAAGGCATGCAGGAGGCTGTAGCGCAGGTTCTGGTGCCGGGCCAGCATGAGGTTGTCCAGTACGGACAGGCCGCGGAAAAGCTCCAGGTTCTGGAAGGCCCGGGCAATGCCGATGCTGGATACATGGTGGGGCGAGGCTTTGGTGAGCCGGTGTTCGCCGTAGTGGATCTCGCCCTTGGTGGGGTGATAAAACCCGGAAATGCAGTTTAGGAGGCTGGTTTTTCCGGCGCCGTTGGGGCCGATGACCGAGGTGATCATCGTGTTTTGAATTTCCAGGTTGACTGAAGAGAGGGCGTGAAGGCCGCCAAAGGTAAGGGTAACATCCGAAACGCTTAAGTTTGTCATAGTGCTCCGCACTTTTGGGGTGAGAGTGAGGATTTTTGCCTGACTTGGCTACCAGCATACTCTGATCAAGCACCAAGTCAAGCGTACAGAATAGCGGTAAAATAGTAGGTTAAACCCACTATTTATCAAATGACAAAAGATGCGATCGCAAGTTTATCTTTTTGTTTTTTATTGATAATTTTGTTCTTATGTTATGACGGTGGAACAGGACCGTATTATGAGAAACCAGGAGCAGCTCGGCGATCTCCTTGTTGGTTTTGCCTGCCTTGATCAGGTCGGCAACGCGAATCTCCATGGGTGTGAGGCTTCCCATCCGGTCGCTGAGTTTGTTGATAAATGGTGAGATGATGTTGTTCAGATTCGTTTTAAGGATCTGGAGAAGGGTTCGCTGCCGGGTTTCCAGCCGGCTGTTCAGAACTTTTTCCAGGTATGGGCTGACCAGCTCTTCCACGTTTCTGCGCACAATGTCGCTCATTTCCTTTTGATCCGCCTCCCGCTGCTTGAGCAGGACCCGAAGCGCGGTATTGACTTCCTCGAGGTGATGGGACTGGGCGCGCAGTTCTTTCTGGTGCTCCCTGAGGGATTGCTCGGCCCGTTTCCTTTCCTCCACCTGCTGTTCCAGTTGGCGGTTGGCGCGTTCCAGCTCCGCCGTGCGCTCGGCAACGAGCTCTTCCAGGTGGTCATGATAGGTCTGAAGCTCTTTTTCCGCCCGCTTCTGGGCGCTGATGTCGCGCAGCGTCACAATATTTCCGGCCGGCCGGCCATCCGCCCCGTGGTAAAGCGTGGAGCTCAGCTGAACGTCCAGTACCTTCCCGTCACGGGTCAGACGCCGGGTTTCAAAAAGC
This sequence comes from uncultured Desulfobacteraceae bacterium, assembly GCA_964575805.1. Taxonomy (GTDB): domain Bacteria; phylum Desulfobacterota; class Desulfobacteria; order Desulfobacterales; family Desulfosalsimonadaceae; genus M55B175. The sequence goes on along the minus strand of CAZNSO010000013.1, from coordinate 4,776 downwards.
TGGATTTTCTGGCCGGCCAGCATTTTTTTGATGGCAGCCCGGGTTTCCGGCCAGCTCTCCTTGGGTACAAAATCGATCTGCTTGCCCAGCAGTTCCTCGCGCGAAAGGCCGAATGTCTGCTCAAAGGCAGGATTGACATAAGTGGCCACGCCTTTTATGTCATAAACCACTATGGGGTCCGGCGAAGATTCCAGCAGGGTGCGGTAACGGGTTTCGCTTTCCCGCAGAATGGCCTCGGTGCGCTTTCGTTCACTCAACTCGCGCCTGACATCCGCATACAGCCTGGCTTTTTCCAATGCAATGATCGCCAGGGCGGCAAATCGTTCCAGGATCGTGACATCCTCCCGGGTAAAGCGCCTGTCCGCATCCACGTGGGCAACGCCGATGACACCCAGCACGGCCTGGTCGGATTTTAGAGGAATGCCGACAATGGAGCGAAGCTTGTCCAGGTTTTTATCCGGGATGCGTCCCGGCCAATCCTGATAGTCATCCACCAGCAGGGGAGTTTCCGCTTCCCAGACGCAGCCGCCCATTCCCTCGCCCATAGCCACCCGCCGGCCCAGCTGGTTTTTAAAAAACCCGAGCCCCATCTGCATCTGCATCCGGCTGTCGCCCGGTTCGCGCAGATAAATGTAGCCATGGGCCGTACCCGTGAGGGAGGCCGCCCGGTCGAGAATGCTCTCCAGCAGTTCTTCTTTGTCCAGTTTGTCAATCAGTCCCAGAGATGTTTCGTGAAGGGCTTCCAGGTAGGTTTTTTGACGATGAAATGCCGACTCGGCGGATTGGCAGCGCTGGGATTCCCGGCTTAAGGCCAGGTTCTGCGCCTCTAATTGGGTATACGTCAGCTTTGTGCTCATGGCCCCGGCGACTTGGTAAAAGGTGATATTGTATTGTATGTTACATTGTTTCGGTAAGATGCTTCATGATTCGAAGTTTGGGCCTTTCCTGCAGGCATATCAAGTTTCTTGACATAAAGGTTAAGATGCTGTTTCAATGCAGATGGGCGTGTTCGTTAAGGTAATTATCCAGAGTAATTATTCAGGGTAATTATCCATTTTACTTATTGATATCATATAGACCCGCTTGTTTTCAATAAAAAGAATGGGATTTTTTAAGATGGATAAAAAACAGGCCATGTGAAATCTGGGGTTCCGGGACGGGTTTTTTCTGGGGAAAAATTTGCAAAAGGGGGGGGGTATGAAGGAAGTGGTCATCGCCGCTGCGGTTCGGACGCCGCTGGGCGCATTCAACGGTTCACTGGCAGCCAAGGGGGCAACTGATCTGGGTGCCCGGGTGATCACCGAGAGCATCCGGCGGGCGGGAGTTGACCCGAATATGGTCAATGAAGTGATCATGGGCATGGTGCTTCCCTGCGGCTATGGGCAGAACCCGGCCCGCCAGGCTGCGGTCAGGGCCGGCCTGCCGTGGGATGTCGGGTGCACGACAATTAACAAGGTCTGCGGTTCCGGTTTGAAATCCGTTATGATGGCCGCTCAGGCCATCGCCTGCGGGGATGCCGAGGTGGTGGTCGCCGGGGGGATGGAGTCCATGAGCATGGCCCCCTACTACCTGGAAAAAGCCCGCTTTGGTTACCGGATGGGGCCGGGAAGGCTTGAGGACCACATGATGCATGACGGGCTGTGGGACATTGTCAATGATTTTCATATGGGAATGTCCAATGAGCTGTCTTCCGAAAAATACGGGGTTTCCAGGGAGGATCAGGACCGGTATGCCGAAATGTCCTACGCCCGAGCTTTGGAGGCGGTTGAATCGGGGCGTTTTGATGCCGAGTGCCTGCCGGTGGCGGTTAAAGGCAGAAAGGGGGAGATCCGCGAATTCACAAAAGATGAAAACCCCGTTCCCACCGACTACGAGACACTTTCAAAGATGCGGCCGGCCTTTGCCAAAGACGGCGTGGGAACCGCCGGCAATGCCTCCATTATCAGCGACGGGGCGGCTGCCGTGGTTGTTATGTCCCGGGAAAAGGCGGAAGCCATGGGATGCGAGATACTGGCGACCATCGGCGCCCAGGCGGCAGCGGGCATTGATATGAAATATGTCCTCATGGCGCCGATTTATGCCATCCCCCGCTGTTTAAAAAAAGAGGGGATGGGCTTTGATGATATCGACTGCTATGAAATCAACGAGGCTTTTTCCGGCTCTACAGTGGGGGTCCTGCGGGAGCTGGGCCTGGACCCGGAAAAGGTCAACGTCAACGGCGGCAGCGTGGCCCTGGGCCATCCCATCGGCGCCAGCGGCTGCCGGGTCCTGGTGACGCTTCTCTATGAAATGCAGAGACGGGATTGGCATACCGGCCTGGCCTCCCTGTGTCTTGGCGGCGGCGAGGCGGTGGCCATGGTGGTAAAGCGCTAGACCGATGCCGGTTCGCAGGATGGAGGCAAAATGCAATTAAGTAAAGAACAGCTCATGATTCAAAAGATGGCAAGGGAGTTTGCCCGGAAAAACCTGGCGCCCCTGGCTGCCGAACGGGACCGCGAGCATGAATACCCGGCTGAGAGCCTGGAAAAAATGGGGGAGCTGGGGCTTCTTGGCATGCTGGTGCCGGAGGCCTACGGGGGCGAGGGCCTGGACACCGTGTCCTACGCCCTGGCGCTGAGTGAAGTGGCTTATGCCTGCGCCTCAACGGCGGTTATCATGTCCGTGCACAACTCCATCTGCTGCGGCAGCCTGCTGCGATTCGGGACCGAGGCCCAGAAGCAGCGGTATCTCGTTCCCATGGCCAGGGGCGAATTCATCGCCTCCTTTGCCCTTTCCGAGCCTGAGGCCGGATCCGACCCGGCGGGGATGACGGCCAGCGCGCAAAGAGACGGCGATTATTACATTTTAAATGGCACCAAGCGTTGGATCACCGGGGGTGCGACCTCCGGCTTGTTCATCGTTTTGGCCAAGACCGACCCGGAGGCGGCACACAAGGGGATTTCCGCTTTTCTTGTCACCCGGGACATGGAGGGCTTTGCCACCGGCCGGTTGGAGGACAAGATGGGCCAGTGCGCCTCTGACACCACGGACCTGATTTTTTCCAACTGCAAGGTCCCAGCTGATCATTTGCTGGGCAGGGAGGGGCAGGGATTTGTTGTGGCCATGTCCGGATTGGATGACGGCCGGATCGGCGTTGCGGCGCTTTCCCTGGGGATTGGCCAGGCCGCCCTGGATGAAGCGGTGGCTTATGCCCGGCAGCGCGTTCAGTTCGGCCGGCCCATTTCGGAGAACCAGGGTCTGCGATGGATGATTGCGGATATGGCAACGGATGTGGAGGCTGCCAGGCAGCTGATATTTAATGCCGCAGGGAAAAAGGACAGGGCAGAGAAATGCAGCAAGGAAGTCTCCATGGCCAAGCTTTATGCCTCGGAGATGGCCAACCGGGTGGCCGGCCAGGCCATCCAGATCCACGGCGGCTACGGCTACACAAGGGAGTTCCCGGTGGAGCGCCTTTACCGGGATGCAAGGGTGCTGACCATCTATGAAGGCACCTCCCAGGTGCAGAAGATGGTGATTGCCAACGAGGTCCTCTCGGACAAGGGCAAACGGAAGAAAAAATAATGGAGAACACTCAGCACTATACACCTTTGAGCGAATTGCGCGAGCGGCAGGAAAAGCTGCAGGCGCATCTGCAGCAGGAAGGCATTGCGGGTGCCCTTCTTTTTCAGAATGCCGACCGTTTTTATTTCAGCGGCACCATTCAACAAGGCCAGCTCTACATCCCCGCCCGCGGTGAGCCCGTCTTGATGGTGCGAAAGGATTATCAGCGGGCCCGAAGGGAGTCCGCCCTTCCGCAGGTTGCCGCCTTCCACAGTTTGCGAAAACTGCCCGGAATTCTGGAGGATTACGGACTTGCCGAGCCTGATGTCCTTGGGCTGGAGATGGACGTTCTGCCGGCCAATCAATACTTCAATCTGACCCGGCTGCTGCAAAAAACCCGGATGGTGGATATCAGCCATGCCATTCGCATGGTGCGGGCCGTAAAATCCGATTACGAGATCGGCCTGATCCGAAAGGCCGCCCATTTTTCCGACCGCTTGGCAGCCATGGTGCCCTCGGTTCTCCGGGAAGGCATCACCGAGATCGAGCTTGCCGGCAAAATAGAGGCCGAGGCGCGCAAATGGGGGCATCAGGGTCTGGTCAGGATGCGCCTGTTCGGGGGCGAGCTTTTTTACGGCCATGTCATGGCCGGGGCCACCGCAGCGGCTCCCAGCTTTCTCGCCTCTCCCACCGGCGGGGCGGGTGTTAGTCCGGCCATGGCCCAGGGCTCCAGCCTCAGGCCAATCGGCCGCCATGAGCCGGTGCTGGTGGATCTCGTTTTTGCCATGGACGGGTACCTTTCCGACCACACCCGGATTTTCAGTATGGGTGATCCGCCTGAAGAGCTGGCAGCGGCCCACAATGCCATGCTGGAAGTCCAGGCAGCGGTTAAAGAAGCCGCCAGACCCGGGGTGGCTGCCGGGGATTGTTATGATATCGCCATGGCTTGCGCCGCAGACCATGGGTTGGGAGACTTCTTCATGGGTGTCGGACCCCGGCGGATCCGCTTTGTAGGCCATGGCATCGGCCTGGAACTGGATGAATATCCCTTTCTGGCGAAAGGACAGGAAATGCCGCTGGAGGCCGGGATGGTTGTTGCCCTGGAGCCCAAAGCGATTCTTCCGGAAAAAGGCGTTGTGGGGATAGAAAACACCCATGTGGTAACCGCCAACGGGCTCGAGCAGTTGGGGAGTTTCCGGGAGGATATCGTCATCGTTTAGCCGAACAGCGAATAAA
>CAZNSO010000012.1:48905-54993 GCA_964575805.1 uncultured Desulfobacteraceae bacterium | reverse complement strand
CACTGGAAGAGCTGGGTGATGATGTGGGGGATTTGCCTGGGAATGGCAATGGCGGGAATGGACGTGCAAAGCCCAACAAAACTGCCAGCATATCCGGCACGCCGTCGAAGGGGGTTAAAGCTAAGCCGATGGACGCGATCACAGCCGCACAGAAGTCCGCGATTTGGACACTGGCGAAGAACAGGGGCTACGACGAACATTACCTCCAGGATCTTGCCCGAAGCACATTCGGATGCGGGGTCGCTGCGCTGAACTATAAAGACGCGGCTGCATTGATACAGCAATTGCAAACACACTGAACGAAAAGACAATGGAGATTGAATAATATGGGAAAATCAAAAGGCAATGATGACAATGCAACGTTGGTTCTGCAGTTGATAGTCACCCTGGCGGGATATTTGATATCGTGGTGGGTTGAAAGGCCGGGCAAGGAAAAAAAGAAGTAGCCCGAAAAGCTAATAAAAACTGTAAAATCAAATGAATAAAGCCGGAGAGGGATTTCTCTTTCCGGCTTTTTTTGCGGTGGGCGAAACTTTTTACAAAAACATCTAACCGATTTAATAGCAAATTATCTTAGCTTATATGCCCTCTGCAAAAAAACTTATTACTCGCCCCCTTAATAACCGGTCTCTTCTAGCCCATAATATAGGGACTGTCTGCGCAGACAATCTCTATTTCGGATGAATGAACGGGAACCTTTTTGTAACGAGAACCGCCTCGCCAAACGAGGACGGAAAAACAGGAGCAGACTATGGGAGAAATCGTTGACAGTAACGGTCTTTGCGAAAGCCTGAACATAACGAAACGGACGCTTCAATGTGTCTGGAGGGAATTTCCGCATTTTTTTGCGACAAAAGGCCGGGATCTGCGAAGTGCAAGATTCGATAAGGAAGAGGTGATCGAATATTTAAAGGAAAGGGACTATAATGGGAGTATGGTACAAAAGAAGCCGGGGCGCTTGGATGTACAAGTTCCGGCACAACAAAAGGACATACGAAGCAGCTGGGTTCAAAACCAAAAGCGCAGCGGCAAAGGCCGAGCGGGACAAGCGACAGGAGCTGGAAAATCAAGAAAGCACCCCGATCCTTACGGTATCCTTTCTTGAGCTGATTACCTTTTACCTCGATCACAGTACCGCCACTTTCCAGCGGAACACCATTCGATACAAAAGGGAGTATTTCAGGGTGTTTATGACAGCATTGCGCAAGGAAGATCCGGGAGACGAACCAGAATCGAAAAAAGGCCGAAAAACCCCTGTAATTTCGCGCCTTCCAGAAGAAATGCGCCTGCCGGAGGATGTGCTCGCAGATGAAATTCCCATCCCCGTGTTTGAAAGATTCCTTGATACGGTTTCCATGGAGCATGGACGCAAGCTATCCAACCGGTTTCTGAAAGATTTAAAGGCTCTTTACAACTGGGGCCTCAAGTCAGGGTATGTAAAGGAAAATCCCCTTCGATACATTGACCCGAAAGGAGAGGACGTATACCGAAAATACGTTCCTCCTCAAGAAGATGTCAACGCGGTTCTTCTTGCGGCAAGCCAGGAGGAGATGGACCTGATCCTGATTTTGTTCGGTACAGGAGGACGCATTTCTGAAATATGCCGGCTGACGTGGGAGGATGTGAACTTCCAAAAAGACGCCGTCACGCTTTGGACCCGCAAGCGAAAAGGCGGTGGCATCCAACCGGATTCCATGAACATGACGAAGAAGGTGCGGAAGATAATGGAGCGGCGATGGAAAAATCGTAACAAACAGTCTCAATATGTATTTTGTAAACCCGATGGGACTCGGTTCACCAAGGATTCCCATTTTATTAAAGAAATGATGCCTCGGCTTTGCAAAAAGGCCAAGGTAAAGCCGTTCGGATATCACGCAATCCGCCACAGGGTCGCCTCCATCCTTATGGACAGCGGCAAGGCCACGCTCTCCAACATTCAGCACTTCTTGCGCCACAACAGACCGACCACCACGGAAAATTACCTGAGGTCCCTGAATCCTGGCAGCCAGGAGATGGCCAATATCCTCGACTCCTATGACATGGATACGGCCAGCGACGGCGAAGAAAAAAAAATCCAGCACCAATAAATAACTACTTGTTAAGACTATGTTTTATCAGGATGACCCTCGCTGATGCCCGTCCAGCAATACTCTATGGAGAGTGGTGGACAAAGTGGTGGACAAGCCCCCAAAACGCAAAAAAGCCCGGTCCCCGGACCGGGCTAAGTAATTGAAATGGCGGAGAGAGAGGGATTCGAACCCTCGATGGAGCTTTCACCCCATACTCGCTTAGCAGGCGAGCGCCTTCAGCCGACTCGGCCATCTCTCCGCATAAACTGCTGTGTTTGTGCATAATGGCGGAGGGAGTAGGATTCGAACCCACGGAGCTTTCGCTCAACGGTTTTCAAGACCGCCGCCTTAAACCACTCGGCCATCCCTCCCGATTTGTTTCCTGATATACCAAAAGGCTGAAAACAACGTCAATATTTTATTTTCCATGCCCGGGAGGAAATCCCCCCGGGCATGGCTGGCCGGGGAAGCCTCCGCTGCCGGGGACCCGGGGCCAAAGCGGAAGGAAACCGGAAAGATTAGATTGGTTGACATCTCCATATTTTGCCTTATTATATCGATAATTATTTCCCTGTTGGGCGGCTTGCATAAACTGCGGCCGAACGAAACGGAAGGATTGCCCTGTCAACCAACATAACAGGCCGGGCCCTGATTTCTCCGGCCTGTTTTTTTTAAAGGAGATCCGGGATGAAGCAGAAATATTCGATTACAAAAGATGAAAACACCGGGAAAATTACCATTCAGGAGTTTGCCGAACTTGATAAGGACGCTTTTTCTTTGGTTTGCGAAGAGACCTATAATACAGAAAAGATCAAGGCGGCCCTGGGCCGGGGCAAAGAAGCTTTAATCGATTTTTTGCGGACTCCCAACCTGTATCCCGTATCCGAGTATGCGGACAAAATCGCCGACTCTGTGAGCACCCTGTTTACACAGACAGGGCAGGACGCGGTTGAAATTGAATTCGACGATATTGAAGCCCTCAAAAACGAAAAAGCAGGCACCGACAGCCAAGGCCGGGATGAATCGGATGAATCCCTGGCGATCGATGATCTTTTAAGTGACGATTTGGACGCGGAAGAGGATGATGAGGGGGTTGAACAGCCGAAAAAAAACCATGGCAAAGATGACGGGGAATCCGGAGTTGATGATACCTTTGGCGAAGAAGACCCCCTTGATGTCTTTGACGACGAGGATGATGAGAATGAAAGCAAAGGCCGATAGCACCCCGCGATCACCAGAATAACCGGGCAACCGGAAATATATAAAGGAGACTCCAATGAATTTTGAAACAAAAGAACAGGTTCTTGAGCGGGTTATCTCTCAGGACAAACCCCTGTGCCCGCACTGCGGGAATCAAATGCAGATATGGGAAGTGCCCCCGGTGGCCTTCAGTGACGGTCTGGGCTGGGATTGCCCCTATATGTATGTGTGCTTCAACGATGAATGCCCCATGTATACCAGCGGATGGGACAACCTGTGGGAGAATTATGCCCAAAGGGCCTCCTACCGCTGCATTAAAAGCCCGAATGGCGGCAATTTCGAAGCCATGCCCGTGTTCAGTTCCATGGGGGGGCAGGGGCAGGTTATTGATGAAGAGGTCATGGCCGAACGCGAAGCCCTGAAAAAATCCACCAAAAAAGGCTTTTCCATCCTGGCGCAATGCTATGTTGACAAGGACGAAGTCACGGTTATGCAATTGCTCATGGATGCCTCGCAGCCGGCCCGGGTCAGGGTAAAGGCGGCTGAGATGGCCGGGGATATTGGCGGTATAGACGCTCTCGAACTGATCCGGAACCACAATTTCGGCAACCGTCTGATACAGGAAAAAGCCGATGCAGCGGTGGACGCCATCCATGGCCGCAATTTTACACGGGAATGCCCTTTCTGCGCAGAGATTATCAAGAGGCGGGCCAAGATCTGCAAACACTGCAACAAGGAAGTGGCCGGGAAGTGAAAATCAGGCCGGCTGCGCAGGCAAGCCGGCATCGATTTCCTCAAGGAACCCGGGATTTTTCCGGGTTTCAAATTTAACATGAAATGAATAATCATCAAAAACCTGGGGTTGAATCGCAATAATGACCATGGTTTCATTGATGGTACGGGTCTGGCCGGATTTGAGCGGCAGATGGAACGCCACGCGAATCCGGCGGCCCAACAAGAGGCGCAGGGATTTTTCCTTGCTGCTTTTCACCAGAAAAGACACCCCCCCTGGCGAAATATCCACCAGATGCCCTTTATAATTTTTTGCTATCAGCTTGCCCGCATTGTCCAGCAATTGAAAGGAGAGCCGGCCGGAAAGGGCCATTCGTTTGTCCGCCCGGCGCTCCATGTTTTCTTTGTCAAACGCCTCTTTGATCAGGTCCTTCTTCCGGCAATAATCCGCTAACTTGTTTTCAAGTGCCGGCACGTCGACCTTCCATTGCCTGAGCACTTCATTTTCAAGATAATTCACTTTAACCCGGCCCTGGGCTTTAAGGGTCACCGTGCAAACGGTTAATGAAAAAAAAGAGTGCTGGCCGAAGATGTCACCGGCTGAGAGGGTACTGAAATACCTTTCCGTATGGCCGCGTTTATACAAAGCGTGGATGAATCCGCTTAAAACAAAGAAGAGCCGGCTGTTGAGTTTTCCCTGGGCCACAATCGTATCCCCGGATTCAAAGGTGGCCGATTTCATTGAATAATAGAGGGCGTTTGCTTCAGCGGTCCCAAGGCTGTAATACAGCTCCGGCCACAACTCGAGATGCTCCGAATCCAGGGTTTCATTCTTTTCAGCTTCTATGACCTCCCGGGTCCGGACGATTTCCGTCAATGCCATGGGGTCCACTTCATACATTTGATTATGCAGTCGCTCAGCCTTTTCAAAATTTTTTTCCCTGGCATAATCGGCAATCAATTCAGCCAATAACTTTATCGCGGCCTCGGTATTATTTTCCTGAAGTAAAGAATCAAGTTGTTTCTCCTGCTCCAAACGCTCGTTTGACCCCATCGCCCCCTCCTTTGGAAAGCTCCGGAAATGTGAATCAGCCCTCGCCGGCCTGCTCGATGTGCGCCAGTGCGCTGGCGGCGGCGGCCCTTACTTTCGGGTCATAGGAGCTGCCCCAAAAGATTTTCCTGGGGCGGGCAACCTGCTCCAAAAGCGGCCGTGCCCTGGCATCCCCCATGCGTCCCAGGGCCTCGCAAATTTTTACGTTAATCTCGACCCTGGCCTCCCGGCTTTCACCAAGTCCCCGATTTTCAAGCTTCATTACCAGATAGGGCAGGGCCTGTTGATAATTCATCATCCCCAGAACGGAAACAATCACGCTCTTTACCGGGTCCGGGACATCATCCAAACGATTTAAAAGAAGGTCTCCCGCCCCGATGCCGCCGATACTCTGAATGGCCAGCACCGCCTCGCGCTGCACCCGGAAGTCGGAATCGTCCAAAAACCGGGACAGGGTTTCCATGTCCTGGGCCTCACCGATCCGGCCCAGCAGCATGACGAGGTTGCGCACATAAAACCACGGCCCCCCCTGGCGCAAGCGCTCAAGCAGCGGCTTGCGGGCCGGGGCTCCGATCCGGGTGATGAGCTGGACGATGCGGTTGCGTTCAGACCGGTTGTGGCTGTTGTGCAGCCGATCAAACAACCGTTCAATAACTGCTGCCCCCATCAGCTCCAGACCGTGATCCTCTTCTTGCGAAATCTCGCCGGTCCCAGTGGTTTTTTCCCTTAATAAAAAGTCAAGAAATGCATCCGAGACGAGGTTCTCCAACATCCTGGCCGCCTGGGCCTGAATGGATTCATCCCTGGTCGGATCATCGGCCTCCAGGAATTGATAGGCCTCCAGAACAGGGGCGGCATCCCGGATTCTTCCATTGCGAACCAGGGCCTGCGCGATTGCTTCAACCTTTGCGCTGACCTGTTCAAAGGCCGTTGACATGCTCTTTTCATTTTTAAGCCATGTCACCAGTCTCTTGGAAAATTCCAACCGTTCATCCATCCGCCCGGCAGCTTCAAGTGAATCATCCAGCACGGCAGC
>CAZNSO010000012.1:11813-48805 GCA_964575805.1 uncultured Desulfobacteraceae bacterium | reverse complement strand
CGGCAGCTTCAAGTGAATCATCCAGCACGGCAGCCACCTTCCCGGCACTGCCTTTGACCTTGGGGTCCGCACTTTGGAGTCCCTGGAGCAGTTTATCAAACAGGATGTTTAACAAGGGCGGCTTGCCTTTGACGGCAAAAGATTCCAGGGCCCGGCTGATTCCACTCATCTCCGCCAGCCCGGGCAAAACGGACACATCCCCGCTTAACAAGCGATTAAACCCCATCTTGACTTCCCGCCCAGCAGGGGAGGAATCGGTTTTTGCCGTTTGGGTGTCCGCTTCACTTCCTGCGCCGGAGAATCCAAGGGTTTCGGCCTTTTGCGTACCCCGCAGCAATTCAAGCGCATGGCCAAGCGGGGCGCCCGCATTCCGGGGATTGGCCGCCATCATCTGTTCCACCCGGCCATAGACTTGTTTGAAACGATTATCATCCAGACCGTTGACCAGGCTTTCAAACATGTTCCTTCCAAAAACCGTTTCCAGATTATGGGCGAGCAGCGCAAATAAAACCCCCTCCTCCATTTCCCCCATGGAACTGACAAGGCTGGATAAAACCTGCTTGCGCTCCAACCCCGAAATATCGGTGAGGCTGTCAACAAGCAGCCCCAATTGCCGGGCATTTTCCTCGGCAGGCAGATCCCCGGCCGAATCCAGCACCTGACGGACGCCGGCCTGGAAAACCCGTGAAAGCCACTCCGGATTACCGGCCATTTCCCTAAGCTGCGCCCTGGCCTCCGCCGAGACACCCTGCTCACCGAAAACCGCCCGGCCAAGTTCTTCGTCCGAGACATCCATGCCCGCCACGATGCTTTGATCACTGCCCCGTTCCACAAAGATCTTTTCATCAATTCGGATATGGCTTATGCTTTTTTGGGCCATTGATTCCTGCAACCCGCTTGCGCCGCCAACGCCATCGGGCGGTTTGCCCAGCAACTGGAGAAAATCGTTTATCTCAAGACTTGTCAAGCCCTGCTTAAAAGTGATGCTTTTGATGCCGTATTCCAGCAGCATGCCCATAAAGGCTTTTATCTGGGGCCGATTCTGAGTCTTTTCAGCCAGCGGCTCGCCCTGGACCAAAAGTTTTTTCCCGGTTTCGGCATAGCTTATGGCGGGGGCCTGGCTCAAGAGGTGCGTGAATGCCGCGTTCAGGCGCTCCATTGAACTGGCGATCAGGGCGCTTTTGGGCGGATACAGGCGAACATTGGTTATTGCCGCATTTATGTGGTTGATAAGCTCAACCGCGCTGTTGTCCAAATCCCTATCCGGCATGATGGCAGCATTCACGTATTTTTATTTAAATCAAAGATATGCCCGGCAATGCAGCACATCTCCATTGGCATTATACCCATAGTGCCACATATTCCCACCGGAAACAAGGCAAAGTTTGGCAAGCTGATTGGTATTATTGCAAATAATCGGTGCCAACAGAAACTGCTGCTCAACAGGGGCCGCGGGGGCAGGAAGCGCTTACTAATATTTGCAAAACCAAGTATACATCAAACCAAGGTGTACACGCAATTTTGAAGGCGGACACGCTGCGCTTGGTCCGCCCTACGAGAGTTACGAGAGCCTTACTCAGCCCTGCGAGCTTGGTCCGTCAAGGACGATTGAAAATATGTCTATAGAATTATGCAAAGATTAGTATGGCAAGCTTCGCTGAACGTTCTGATTCATGCTGTCGTAGGACCTGAATATGATCTTTTCCCGCTCCAGGTGGTTTTCCGCGATGGGCGCGGGATCATAGGCGGCCATATATTTTTCCGCCGCATGCCGCGATGGAATTTGAGAAAGCCCCTCGCCTGTTTTTTTCCGCTCGAGGGCATCGTAGATCACCGCGGTTTTACCGTCGGAAACCACCGCATAGGGTGCCGGCTGCGGGCTCATGAGCCGGGCCGCGGCGATCACCTCCTTTTGCCTGGATTCAAGCGAGGCGGCGGCACACTTGACAACCATAAAGGGGCGTCCGCCCAGGACAATAACAAGGTCAATCAGGCTGGAATAGGGTTCGCCACCCACTTCAAGGGTCAATTCCACATCGACACCAATGCTTTCAGGCGGATAGCCCTTTTCCCGGCAAAGAAATTTCTCAACCGCCTGCCGGTGCTCTTCAGCCCCGATATTGGGAACCTCCCGCCCGGTTACAAAGTCGGTTAACCAATCATAGGGTTTTAGTACATCGGCACTCATGGATCACCTTTGGGGAACAGATCAGGTTTGAATTAAATTTTTCCCGCTCATTTTTTCCGGTTTGTCAATACCCAGCAAGTGAAGAAGCGTGGGGGCAATGTCGCCAAGAACCCCGGGATTCAGGCGAACCTGCCGGAGGCGCTCGTCCGGGGATACCAGCAGGCAAGGAACGGGATTCAAGGTATGGGCGGTGTGGGCCTGGCCGTTTTCATCCGCCATCTTCTCCGCATTCCCATGGTCAGCGGTAACCAGAAGGGTCATCCCTTTTTTAAGCGCGGTTGTCACCACCTTTTCCACACACTTGTCAACCGCTTCACAAGCCTGCACAGCGGCTGCCATCACCCCTGTGTGCCCAACCATGTCAAGGTTGGCGAAATTGAGCACAACCAGGTCATATTTTTCCATCATGAGGTAGGAAACCGTCTGATCCGCCACCTCGAAAGCGCTCATCTCCGGCTTTTCATCATAGGTGCGCACTTCCCGCGGCGACGGCACAAGATGCCGGTCTTCATTGGCAAAAGGCGTTTCTTCCCCGCCATTGAAAAAATAGGTGACGTGGGCATACTTTTCGGTTTCCGCAATCCTTAGCTGATTCAACCCCTGGTAGCTCACCACTTCACCCAGGAGCTGGTCCAGGTGCACCGGCGGAAAGGCTACGGGCAGCGCGAACCCTTCGTCATACTGGGCCATGCAGACATAATCACAGAGTTCAGGGCTTATCCGGCGTTCAAACCGATCAAATTCCGGATCTGTAAATGCCCGGGTAATCTGACGGGCCCGATCCGGCCGGAAGTTGAAAAAAATAATCCCATCCCCATCCGTCACGCGCGCCAGTGGGGTTCCCGTATCATCCACCATGATCACGGGCTTTACAAATTCATCCGTCTCACCCCGCTGGTAGGCGTTTTCAACGGCTTTCACCGGGTCGGTTTCAGCAATGCCGACGGCCTCGGTATACAACCGATAAGCCTTCTGTGTCCGATCCCAGCGGGTATCGCGGTCCATGGCATAATAACGACCGCAGATCGATGCGATCTGAACTTCCGGTTTTTCCGAGATATATGCCTGCAACCGGTCCACATATGTCACCCCCTTGTCCGGGGGCGTGTCCCGCCCGTCCAGGATAACATGGACAAAAACCCTTTCCACCTCTTTTTGCGCGGCCATATCGATTAAAGCAAAAAGGTGGTTTAACTGGCTGTGCACCCCCCCGTCGGAGACAAGCCCCATCAGATGAAGCGCCGATCCCTGCTCATTGACCCTGGCCATAACCGTGCGCAATGCTTCATTGCTGAAAAATGTGCCGTCCTTAATAGCCAGGTCAATGCGCAGCAGCACCTGGTAGACCACCCGGCCGGCACCCAGATTCAAGTGCCCCACCTCGGAATTTCCCATGATGCCTTCCGGAAGGCCCACAGCTTCACCCGAGCAGGCCAGTTCCGTGCCGGGGTATGTGTCCATGAGGTGATCCAGAAACGGGGTTTTGGCCACCGATATGGCGTTGGTTTCCCCCGGCGCATCCATTCCCCAGCCGTCCAGAATTAAAAGCATGCATGACATAAGCTACAGCGCTCCATCGATTTGATCATCATCGCCCGAATTCTCAACAAGCGATTCCACCGGTATCCGCCGGGCATCCGACCAGAGCCCTTCCAGGTCATAAAACGAGCGGATCGGTTCGTAAAACACATGGATGACGACCTGTCCGTAATCCAGCAGCACCCAGTGGCCCTCCTTGAGGCCCTCCACATAAATCGGCCGGATACCCTTGTCTTTCAGATAACGCCGGATGTGATCCGCTATGGCGGTCACCTGGCGATTGGAGCGGCCGGTGCATAAAATGAAAACATCCGCCAGCGTGGTTATGTCACTGACATCGAGCAGCAGCAAATCGCTGGCTTTTCTCCCCAATGCGGCCTGAACATAGAGTTTCAACGAGGCATCAAGGTCATTATGTGTCATTCGCATAGAGTTCCTTGCTTAAAATATACTCCTCAACGGATTCCGGCAGCAGGTATTTAATGCTTTTCCCCTGGGCGGCCAGGTAACGGATTTTTGTTGATGAGATCTCCAGCCGACTTACTTCGTGGAGCCAGATCGGCTTTTTGCTTTCATGAACCAGGCAGCTTTTGCCCGGGTACACCTGATAGCCCCGGTCCACATGAACCCGGGCGTGATCCGCCATGGCATCAAATCCCCGGCCGGAGGCATTGATGGCATCCGTTGGCCGGGTCATCACGATGAAGCTGATTTTTTCCAAAAGCTGTTCGTATGATTTCCATGTGGTGATTTCAAAAAAAGCATCCATTCCGATAAGCAGAAAAAATTTTGCATCTTCCCCTGCCGCCGCCCGGAAGGTGTTGACCGTGTCTATGGTATAAGAGCGTCCCGCCCGCCGGATTTCCACATCCGATACCGCAAAACCCGGATTTGAATGAATGGCCCGGGCGATCATCTCTTGCCGGTCCCCGGCCTTTGCCAGACCGGCGGTGTCCTTGTGCGGCGGAAGGGCGGCCGGGATAAAATAAACGCGATCCAGGCCGAACCCGGTTTTCACTTCTTCGGCCACCCGGAGATGGCCCTGGTGAACGGGATTGAATGTGCCTCCAAAAAGACCTGTACGCATCGGTCACCGTCCCGTCAGGTTCTCAGCTGGCCGTTTCCACAAACCACAAACTTGGTTGTGGTCAACTCATCCACGCCCATGGGGCCATAAGCATGCAGCTTGGATGTGCTGATTCCCATTTCTGCACCCAGGCCGAGCTGCCCGCCGTCATTGAAACGGGTGGAGGCGTTGACAAGAACGACCGAGGCGTCCACCTCCCGCAAAAACCGCCTGGAACGCTCATAATCCGAAGTGATGATGGCCTCGGTATGATTGGAGCCGTAAGTGCTGATATGCGCAATGGCAGCATCTATATCCGCCACCACCTTCACCGCAAGGGTGAGATCCAGAAATTCCGCCGGCCAGTCAGCTTCCACGGCCGGCTTGGCCGCTTCCACAATCCGGCAGGTTTCCGGGCAGCCGCGAAGTTCAACCCCGGCCTCGATGAAGCGCTGTGCCATGTCCGGCAGAAACCGCCGGGCCACCGACTCATGAACCAGGAGGGTTTCCATGGCGTTACACACGCCGGGGCGCTGCACCTTGGCATTAAAACACAGATCCACTCCCATTTCGAGATCGGCGGATTCATCCACATAAACATGGCAGACCCCTTTATAGTGTTTTAATACCGGGATCCTGGAGTTCTCCGCCACAAACCGGATCAAGCCCTCACCGCCGCGGGGAATGACAAGGTCAATGCTGTCTTCCTGTTGAAGCAATACATTTACGGCTTCGCGCTCCCGCAGGGGAACAATTTGAACCGAGGTCTCCGGCAGGCCGGCCTCTGCCAAAGCCCTTGCCACGGTGTCGGCAAGCGCCCGGTTTGAGTTCAACGCCTCAGAGCCACCGCGAAGAATAACGGCGTTTCCGGCTTTCAAACACAATCCAGCGGCATCGATCGTAACATTGGGGCGGGACTCATAAATTATGCCGATAACTCCCAGCGGAATCCGCATGCGGCTCACTTCAAGACCATTGGGCCGGATCCAGGTCTCAGAGCGCGTCCCCACCGGGTCGGTGAGCTGCACGATTTCGCGAAGACCCGCGGCCATGGCTGAAATGGTGGCATCAGTGACGCTGAGCCGGTCAATCATGGCTGCCGAAAGGCCGTTTTCCCTGGCAGCCGCAACATCCCTGGCATTTTCCCCCTTGATCCGATCCGCATCCGCTTCCAAGTGGTCAGCGATTTTCAGCAGCGCGGCGTTTTTTTTGCCTGTTGAACATCTGCCCAGCTCAACGGCTGCCGCCTTTGCGGATCTTGCCATTTCCACAACCGTTTGTTCCACTGTCATTTATTCCTCCTTGCTGCCAGGCGATGGATTGCAATAATCCAGCACCGTCAGGTTGTCGCGATGGATAACCTCGTCATAGGGCTTGTGGCCCAGCCGTTCCTCAATCTGGGAGGTATTGCAGCCCCTGATTTTTTTCAGTTCCCCCGAACTGTAATTTACCAGGCCGATGCCCAAACGATGATCATTGAAATCTGTAATTTCAACCGGCGCTCCCACACTGAAATCCCCTGAAATGTCGGTGATCCCCCCGGCAAGCAGGCTCTTTCCCCCCTCCAGGAGAGCCTTTGCCGCACCCGCGTCTATTTTGATCGCGCCCTTTGGCTTGACGGTAAAGCCGATCCAGCATTTCCGGTTGGACAATTTGCCTTCAGCCGGCACAAAAAAGGTGCTTTTCGCCTCACCCGTAAAAAGTTTTTCCAAAATATGGGGGGTCCTGCCATTGGCAATCACCATTGGGATGCCCGCAGTGGTAACCTTCCGGGCCGCCTGGATCTTGGACATCATCCCCCCTGTCCCCAGAGTTCCCGGTATATCGCCGGCAATTTTTTCAATGGAACGGTTAATTGTCGCCACCTCTTCTATCAATTCCGCGTTTGGGTCACACCGCGGATCCGCTGTGAACAAACCGTCAATATCGGTCAAATTGATCAGGATGTCCGCATTCATCATCAAAGTGATAAGCGCGGAAAGGTTGTCGTTATCCCCGAATTTGATTTCTTCAACCACCACCGTATCATTTTCATTGATAATCGGCAGCACCTGCCAGGCCAGGAGGGTGTACAAGGTGTTACGGGCATTGAGATACCGCCTGCGGCTGCCGCTTAAATCATCGCTCGTCAAAAGCACCTGGGCCACGTTTCGCCGGTATTTGGCAAAAGCATTTTCATAGGCCAGCATCAAACCGGCCTGACCGACTGCGGCGATGGCCTGGCGCTTGGGGATTTCATCGGGCCGACGCGCAAGTCCGATCTTCTTCTGTCCGGAGGCCATGGCCCCGGAGGAGACCAGAACAACCTCAATTCCCTGGGTAAACAATCGGTTGATCTGATCCGACAGGGACCCGATGACCTGGAGGCTCAATCCGCCGTCCGCGGTCAGGACATTGCTGCCCACCTTGACGACAACCCGCCGGACGGACCCCAAAAACCTCTGCTTGTCAAGCTTCTGCTGCTGATCCATGGACATTGATGAGCTCGTTTAATTTTTCGATTAAAGCGGCCACATTTTCACCGGTGTAGGCGGAAAGGGCCATCACCGGGTGTTCGCTAAACCCGGCCATAAACCGCTCAGCCCTTTTCCGAGCTTCGGGCAGATCGGTTTTATTGAGCACCACCAACTGCGGCTTATCGGACAGTTTCCCCGGGTAGCCGGCCAATTCCTGATTAATGGCATAATAGCCCCGGAAAGGGGAATCCGGATCAATTTCATAGGCATCGATGAGGTGCAGCAAAATATGCGTCCGCTCCACATGGCGCAGAAATTTATCCCCCAATCCGGCGCCCTTGTGGGCCCCTTCAATCAATCCGGGGATATCCGCAACAACAAATGATTCACCGCTTTTCGGAGTGACCACTCCCAGGGTAGGAGTGAGGGTGGTGAAAGGATAGTCGGCAATCTTGGGCCTGGCGGCTGAAATCCGGCTGATCAGCGTGGACTTTCCGGCATTGGGATAGCCGATAATGCCAACGTCAGCCAGAAGTTTAAGTTCGAGCTGTAGAGAAAGGGTTTCGCCGGGCAGGCCGGGCTGGGCATAACGCGGGGCCTGGCGTGTGGCAGTGGCAAACCGCCGGTTTCCCCTGCCCCCTGCGCCGCCCCGGGCAACGACGAAGGATTCATCCGCACGGACAAAATCCTTTATAAGTGTTTTTGTTTCGGCATGCCGAACAATGGTGCCCGGCGGGACCTCGATGACGATATCTTCCCCGCCTTTGCCGGTCTTTTGTTTCCCCTGGCCCGGTCCTCCATTGGAGGCTTTAAAATGCCTTTTATAACGAAATTGCTGCAGCGTACGCCGACGTGGCGCGGTGCGGATGATAATGTCCCCGCCTTTCCCGCCATCACCGCCGTCAGGCCCGCCTTTGGGAATGTACTTTTCCCTTCGAAAACTCACACATCCAGGGCCGCCGTTGCCGGCGCTGACATGAATAACCGCTTCATCTATGAATTTCACACGGCATACACGCTGACCCGTTTTTTGGATCGGCCCTTCCGCTCATAAGTGACCCGGCCGTCAATTTTGGAGAACAGGGTGAAATCCTTTCCCATCCCCACATTCTCGCCTGGATGAATGCTTGATCCCACTTGGCGAACCAGGATATTGCCGGCTTTTACCGTCTGTCCGCCATATCGTTTAACTCCCCGATGCTGGGCGTTGCTATCCCGGCCGTTTTTTGAACTTCCACCCGCTTTTTTATGTGACATAGCCTGAAACCTCTTGTTATTATTATTTGTATAACATTATCCAAATTTACCGATCCCTTGAAAGCCGATTAATTCCGAAGACGTGTTTTATGAGGCTCTAGACCCCACCCCCTCCGGCGGCAGCCATCTCATCGGCGATTTAATGAGAAATACTGTCGATCCGGACTGCCGTAAAAGGCTGACGGTGCCCCTGCATGCGGCGGTACCGTTTTCGGCGTTTATACTTGAACACAAGAATTTTCTTGCTTTTTCCCTGTTCAATGATCCGGGCATTAACCGTCGCATTGGCGACTTCCGGCTCCCCTATGGTCAGTCGGGATCCGTCAGATAAAAGGAGCACCCTGTCAAAGGAAACCGTTTCGCCCACATTTCCCGGCATTTTTTCAACCCGCAAAATATCACCCTCTTTTACCCGGTATTGCTTTCCACCGGTTGCAACAACCGCATACATATGTTTATCCTCCATCCATGATCATGATTGCCGTATCTAAATTATAAACTTTTAAATTATAAAAGAAACAAGAGATTTGTCAATAAAAAACAAAAAAATTAAAAAAGGGCTCACCTTTAAAAAAGATGAACCCTTTCGTCTTTTGTGGATAGGGACGTTATTCCCCGATTTCCCGCTTTACCCCCACAACGACTTTATAGAGAATCGTCAACACCAAGAAACCCGTTGCATAGATCGCAATGGTGATCATGATCTCCGGGTATGTCGGGACGTATTCCTTTACATGATGCAGGGGATTGGGGATGAAACCGCCGGAGATCATCCCCAATCCCTTGTCAATCCAGATGCCGATAAAAATAGCCACACAGGCGACCCCAAGGACCGCTTCATTGCGCCGGGCCGATGGGATAATCAGCAGGGTGATGGCGGCAAGCATCAGAAAGATCGATGTCCACATCCAGGGAACCAGGACCCCATGACCGTGGAGGCCGAAGAACAGGTACTGCAGATGGGACAGATGCTCCGGCATCTGACTGTAAAGGGCGACAAAGACCTCACACAGAAAAAAGAAAAGGTTGGCAAGGGCCCCGTAGGTCACGATCTTGGCAAGCGTCTGAATCGGCTCCCGGCCGGCATCGAAATTCGTAAAG
Source organism: uncultured Desulfobacteraceae bacterium (assembly GCA_964575805.1). Lineage (GTDB taxonomy): Bacteria > Desulfobacterota > Desulfobacteria > Desulfobacterales > Desulfosalsimonadaceae > M55B175. The sequence goes on along the minus strand of CAZNSO010000012.1, from coordinate 39,198 downwards.
CGCCGGACGATAAAAGCAAGCAGGATAAGAAATGCTGGACCTGCGGCAAACGCCGAGGCAAGAAAACGGGGAGCCAGAACCGCCGTCAGCCAGAAACCCCTTCCGGGCAGGCCGCAATAAAGAAAAGCGGTGACCGTATGGATGCTTATCGCCCAGGGGATGGACAGATAGATGAGGGGTTTCACCCATTTCGGCGGCGGGATTTCATTTCTTTCCGCCTCCAGCACATTCCAGCCGATAACAATATTTAAGATCAAGTACCCGTTTAATACGATCATGTCCCAAAACAGCATGGAATGGGGCGTGGGATGAATCAGAACATTGAACAGCCGCATGGGCTGGCCAAGGTCGGCAATAATGAAAAGCAGGCACATGATCACCGAGGATACCGCCAGAAATTCACCCAGAACCGTTATTTTCCCAAATTTTTTATAATCATGCAGGTAATAGGGAATAACCAGCATCACAGCGGAGGCGGCGACACCGACCAGGAAAGTAAACTGGGCAATGTAGAAACCCCAGGAGACGTCCCGGCTCATGCCGGTAATGCCCAGCCCGAACTCAAGCTGGCGCAGGTAAAAACCGAAACCGACCCCTATTACCGCCAGCAAGGCCAGCACCCAGATCCAGTACGCGCGACTTCCTTTAAACGCCTTTTCAAGCATAATTTACCTCATATGATATAATAAACCGAAGGATTCGTGCCCAGGTTCTGTTTTCGCCGAATCGTATAGTTTTCCCGCAGAACCTTCCGGATCTCGGATTTCGGATCCTCGAGGTCTCCGAACACCAGAGCACCCTCTGACACCTCAACACAGGCCGGCATCTTGCCTTCCGCCAACCGCTCCGCACAGAAATTGCATTTTTCCACAACCCCTTTCATCCGTGTGGGGAAATCAGGATTTTCCTCTCCAATCGCCGGCCGGGGGTCTCTGAAATTAAAACTCCGGGAGCCATAGGGGCAGGCCGCCATGCAGAACCGGCAACCGATACAACGGTGAAAATCCATCATCACGATGCCGTCTTCCCTCTGAAAGGTGGCTTTTGTCGGGCAGGCCTGAACACAGGGCGGGTTGTGGCACTGATTGCACAAAGTAAGGATGGGCAGGTTGTCCAGACGTTCCGGCAGGTATTCATCATGCTTGCTGGGAAAGACATGCTCGAACCCGTCGGTCCAGATCCATTTGATGGTATGTCTGTCATGGTCTAAATCCGGAACATTGTGGGTTTTGTGGCAGGCAGCGATCATTTTTTCGCACAAGCTGCGGGTCAATTTCCGGGTATCCACCACCATCCCCCATCGCTCCGCCGTAAGCGCTTTTTCCGTATTCTTATAAAGCGGTTCCGAGCTTGCCTGCTCAGCAATTACCGGTCCGGGAATCAGAGCGCCAAGGGTGGACACACCTCCCAGACCCAGTGCCGAGACACCCGCGAATTTTAAAAAGCTTCGTCTGCTGTTATCCATCACTCATTCTCCTCCGGATATTTATGGCAATCCCAGCAGTAAGGGTCCACCGATGTATAGTCATGGCATTTGTCACAAAAATCTTCCTTGTTGGAATGACAATCCATGCATGTGTTGGAAAGGCTTGCCATATATTCCTTGCCGCTTTTGTTTACATACAATCGCTTGCCTTCGCGAGTCGATGTATCCCGCCATTGATCCAATACCTGCATATGCTCGGTGCGCATATAGGCCGTGTCTTCAACGCAATTTTCCGCCTGCTTGGCCTTTTTGGTCAACTCCGGCTCCGGAGTCTGCGTCGCGGCCCCGTGATTGTACCAGAAGGGAAATGTAAACACGGCAAAGAAGATGATCAGTCCGACTATGATTTTTCCCTTATCATTCATCCGCTTCACCCTCCTCCTTATTCAAGGGTTCGAATCGAAGGTCGGTCGTTCGTTCGATTTCCCCATCCATTACAAGCGCATTGGCCACCAGTTCATGAATGCCTGTGACATCCACGCCAGGGACCCAATAGTCCATCAACGGCGGCAATGCCGCCCGGTCAATGGCGCAGATGCATGCCAGCATATTCACACCGTATTTTTCATGGACATGTTTTACCGCGTTGGCCCGGGGAAGTCCCCCGCGCAAGCGCAGGTCCATTGCTTCCTCATTATTTAAGCCCGAGCCGCTGCCGCAGCAGAAAGTCTGCTCCCGGATGGTGTTCTCCGGCATTTCATAGAAATTATTACAAACATTTTGAATCACATAGCGGGGTTCATCCAGAAGGCCCATGGCCCGCGAGGGGTTGCAGGAATCATGAAAGGTGACCTTGAGATGATCATTTCGGCTGGGGTCGAGCTTGAGCTTGTTATGCCGGATAAGATCCGATGTAAATTCAGTAACATGAATCATTTTCGTGGATGCGGCGTTGTGGAAAACAGTTCCGGTAATCGGCGATTTGGGGACCTCCATGAAATCGGCCGGCCCGTTCATGGTGTCCATATACTGGTTGATCACCCGCCACATGTGGCCGCACTCACCCCCCAGGATGAACTTGACGCCCAGGCGCTTGGCCTCGGCATACATTTTCGAGTTCAATTTTTTCATGGCATCAGAGGAGGTGAACAGACCGAAGTTGCCGCCTTCCGAAGCATAGGTGCTTAAGGTGTAATCCAGGCCGATGGCTTCGAAAAGCATGAGGTAGCCCATGAACGTATAGGTTCCCGGATCGGCGAAATAATCGCCGGAAGGCGTTATAAACAAAACCTCGGCACCCTTGCGGTTGAAGCTTGGATTCAGTTTTTTGCCGGTGATCTCTTCGATGTCATCGCAGAAAAACTCCACCATTTCCTTGAAGGCATGGGGTTGGATCCCCAGGTGATTGCCGGTGCGGTAGCAGTTGGCCACAGGCTCCATGATCCAGTTGATGTTCATTCCCAGCAGGTTCAACAATTCCCGGCCCATCATGGTCACTTCCGCTGTATCTATCCCGTAGGGGCAGAAAACGGAACAGCGTCGGCATTCCGAGCATTGGTAAAAATAGGAAAACCATTCCTTGATGACCTCTTTGGTCAATTTACGGCCGCCTGCAATGGATCCCAGAATTTTTCCAGCGGTGGTGAAATCATTCCGGTAAATGGAGCGCATCAGCTCCGCCCGGACGACCGGCATGTTCTTGGGGTCCCCGGTGCCGATAAAATAATGGCATTTATCCGCGCAGGCCCCGCACCGGACACAGGTATCCATGAATATCTTGAGCGAGCGGTATTTATCGAGACGTTCCTTGAAACCTTCGTGGATAATTTCCTGCCAGTTCTCGGGCAGGGGCCATTCTTCATCCGTCGGAGACCACTCGCCGGGCTGGGGAAACCCCATCACCGCCAGACTCTTGTCTTTTGCCGGATACGAAAACCGCCCCTCGGTTATGGGTGTGCCGGTTTCCTCCCACTTCTCATCCGGGGGGGTATGGTCAATCTCTTCATACATTTCTTCAGGTTTTGGAAGTTCTGCCATATTTACTCCTTTTCCACCGGGATACCCGCTTCTATCATTTTTTCCCTGAAATCGTCTTCGTATTCCTGATAGGTATGAACTTTGACATCAGGGTTCCACGGGTTGATGTGCCGTTTCATTCGGTTGTTGTTAGCCAGGTTCCGGGTCGGGCTCAAAAATATTCCGCCCATGTGCATCAGTTTGCTGAAGGGAATATAGGCCACCAGAATACTGACAAAGAAGAGATGAACATAAAACAAAGCGCTGACCCCGCCCTCCGGGATGCCGGGATGAAAGGAGGCCAGCCCGAGGGTGAGTTCCTTTATTTTAACCACATCGACCTTGGTAAAATAGCGCATGAAAATTCCGGTCAGGGCAATGCCGATAATTAGAAACAAGGGAAAATAATCCGCAGGCCGGGATATATAATTCATCTTGGGCAGCAACACCCGCCGCAGCAGCAGCAAGGTGGCTCCTGCCAGCAGCGCCACGCCCGACAAAAACAGTCCCGGCAGCCCGATTTGCAGCATCCCGTCCACGGTTTCCAGTGCGCTGACAAAGAAAGGGGTGGGCTCTACAAAAAACCGGAGGTGGCGGATCACAACGGCAAAAAACGAGTAATGGAAAATAATGGCAAACAGCCAAAGCCAGACAATCCATTTATACGAAATTTTTCCCCCGCTGAACTCCACCCGGCTGTTCCGGAAAAGGGAGCGGAAAAGCAGAATCTCCAGCACCATCCGGATAATAACGCCCCTGGTGGTACTTGGATTATCTATCTTTGCCTGTTTAAAAAAATCCTGTGACTGCTGCTGCCCGCAGGTTGTGGTAATCCGGAAGGGGACCGGCGATTTGGCCCAATCCAGCACATGGTTGATAAATCCGACGAGAAAAATCAATACCGCCAGATAAGGAATCAAAATGCCGAACAGGCCCTCCAGTCCGACCGCTGCGCCCGCGTAAGCGATCAGCCCCAGCACGATCACCGCCAGAAGCGAATACAAATAACTGACATTCATTGACATTACCTCACTCTACAGTTTGACGCCGTTTGTTGATAGGCCGGCTATGCAATAATATCGTCAAGATTCATTCCTTTTTCCGGAATTTCCTTGATATAGCCTTTCTTGACCAAAAGCTGTCTCACCCGGTCCCGGGACTGATTGGCCCTTAGCAGGAACACTTTCTGCCGGCATTCCATATACAGGTCAAAAGCGGTGCGCAGCAGATGTTCCGCATGATCGGCCAGTGCTGTCAAATATTTTTCAACCGCTTTGTCGCCGCGGTATTTTTTCAAACGCTTTTTAATCGTCGGTTCAATGGCAAAAATAAACCCGATCGCCTCAGAGGGTTTGAATTCCTGGACCGACTGGACCCGGATGATCCCGTCAAGCGCCTGTTTTACGGCATCCGGGTCCATTTCCGGTTTAATCACTTCGTCAAATAATTGGTCCAATGACCGGTAAATGGTGTTGCCCACGGGGTTGGCAAAAGGATCGGCATTTTTTTTAAAAAATTGGGCGGAATCCTCCGGGTAGGCGGCGATAACCGAATCAAACCAGTGGTTGACAACTTCCCTTCGTTTCTCAGATAATACGGTTTCCGGATTCATCTTCGCTTCCATGTGTGTTTTTGTGTTTATTTAATATTTCATTAGGATAGAAATTTTTTTTATACTAACAAAAGGTTGAATATATATTCAATTTCGCGGATTCTGTCAAGATTATTTGTTAACCCTCTCCAATTCAAGTACAATATTCAGATCAGGGGCCCCGAATCCGGTATGGGCCGGCCGGTCCCTATTCCGGTTAACCGAAACATTACAGGAATGCCATGAAACGTGTGAAAATCAAACAGCTGCTTGCTGCTCAATCCCCATCAGAGCAAGTCTGCATTAATGGCTGGGTAAGGACCCGCCGGGATTCCAAAGCCTTTTCATTTATGGAAGTCAATGACGGATCCTGCCTGGGAAACATCCAGGTTATCGCTGATGCCGGCATCAGCGGGTATGATGAGGTCAAAAATATGACCACCGGCTCAGCGGTTTCAGTTACCGGTAAAATGGTGCCTTCGCCTGGAAAAGAACAGGCATGGGAAATTCAGGCCACCCATGTCGAGGTGTTGAGCCGGGCCCCGGAAACCTACCCGCTGCAAAAAAAACGCCATACCGATGAATTTTTGCGCACCATCGCTCATTTACGTCCGCGGACCAACAAATACGGCGCCTTGTTTCGCATCCGCTCGGAGCTGTCTTTTGAAATTCACCGGTTTTTCCGTGATCAGGGATTTACTTATGTCCACACCCCGATTCTCACCGGTTCGGATTGTGAAGGCGCCGGGGCGCTTTTCCGCGTTACCTCCCTGGATATGGCGGACCCGCCGAAAATTGACGGAAAGGTTGATTATTCCCGCGATTTTTTCGGCAAACCGGCCAATCTGACCGTATCCGGTCAATTAGAAGCGGAACTGCTGGCACTGGCCCTGGGCGACGTCTATACCTTCGCTCCCGCTTTCCGGGCTGAAAATTCCAATACCAGCCGTCATATGGCGGAATTCTGGATGGTGGAACCGGAAATGGCCTTCTGCGACCTGAGCGGCAATATGGACAATGCAGAGACCTTCATTAAATCGGTAACTGCCGGTATCATGGACAACTGCTCCACGGACCTGGGACTTTTTGCCCGCTATGTGGACCCATCCCTGATGGCGACCCTGGAAAATATCATTGCCGCTGAATTTATCCGGATTCCCTACAAAGAGGCCATTGATATTTTATCCGGCCACCAGAAGCTGTTTGATTATGAAATCCGTTTCGGAGCGGACATTCAGACCGAGCACGAGCGCTTTCTGGCTGAAACTCATTTTAAACAGCCTTTGATTATCTATGATTACCCGAAATCAATAAAACCTTTTTACATGCGCGTAAACGATGACGGGCAGACGGTAGCGGCAATGGATGTGATTGTTCCCCGGATCGGTGAAATTATCGGCGGCAGTCAGCGGGAAGAGCGTTTTGATGTTCTTGAAAACCGGATGGAAGAAACCGGTATAAATAAGGCTGATTACTGGTGGTACCTGGATTCCAGGCGCTACGGCAGCGTCATCCACAGCGGTTATGGCCTCGGGTTTGAGCGCTTTTTGATGCTGCTGACCGGAATAGTCAATATCCGGGATGTGATTGCTTTTCCCCGGACTCCCGGAAATATTGATTTTTAAGGGAATCCCGGATTGCATGCGCAGACATGGCGAAGTATTTCGAGGATTAAAAAATTTTTTAGCCTGACCCGGATATCGGCGAAACAGCCTGTTTTCGTTCAGGCTCTAAATATCCAGTGTGCTGACTTCCAGGGCATTGCTCTGGATGAAATTGCGCCGGGGCTCCACCTCATCGCCCATCAATATGGTAAAAATATCATCCGTATCCACAATGTTTTCAACCCGCACCTGCAGCAGGGTCCGGGTTTCCGGATTCATCGTGGTCTCCCACAGCTGGTCCGGGTTCATTTCGCCAAGACCTTTGTAGCGCTGGATGCTCATACCCTTTTTGCCGTCTTCTATCATCTGGTTAACCAAGGTTTCCTTGCTTTCCACCCGGATCGGCCTGGCTTCCTTCTCGGTTTTGTTGATTGAAAAGGGCGGTTGGTCATATTTGACAATTTTATTGTATAATACCAGGGCGTTTTGAAAATCGGTGGAATAGACCAGACCCCGCCCGATTTTTACCGGTATCCGGTTTCTGGCAGTCTGGTCCTTGAACAATTGATTGAGAATATCCTGGCGCGTGGAGGTCACTGTCATCTCGTAAACATTTCGCTCCGGATTCCATATATAATCACTTGCCTCATAGCCGTTTTCCAGCATAATGGAACGAAGGGCGGCCATACGTTCCTCATCCTGAAGAAACTCTTTGCCTTCCACCCCGCTTTTAATCATCAACTCCACCAGCTCCGAATAAATCCCGTGCTTTTCCAAACGGTTAAGAATATTAAAGTAATCAGCCAGGTTGGAAATAAACATATAGAGTTCGCGCCCTTCAAGGGCCTCCCCACTGGCCTCCATGGTCAAGCTGACATTCTCGCAAACCCTTTTCAGGAGATAATCCATGTATTCCCGCTCATCCTTCAAATATAGGGCTTTTTTGCCTTTTCCAACTTTAAAAAGCGGCGGCTGCGCAATATACAAATACCCTTTATCAATAATCTCAGGCATTTGTCTGTAAAAAAAGGTTAAAAGCAGGGTCCGGATGTGGGAGCCGTCCACATCGGCATCGGTCATAATAATAACTCTATGATATTTAATTTTCTCAATATCATATTCTTCACTGCCGATACCCGTGCCCAGGGCGGTGATCAGGTTCTTGATTTCTTCACTGCGCAGGAGCTTATCAAAACGGGCTTTTTCGACATTTAAAATTTTGCCTTTTAGCGGCAGTATTGCCTGGGACTTGCGATCCCGGCCGAGTTTGGCCGATCCGCCGGCGGAATCGCCCTCAACAATAAACAATTCCCGATGTTCCGGATCCGAGTACTGGCAATCCGCCAGTTTCCCCGGAAGCGTGGAATCCGCCAGGGCACCTTTGCTGCGCGCCAAATCCCGGGCGCGTTTGGCCGCATCCCGTGCCCGCGCGGCATCCGCCGATTTGGCAACAATTTTTTTTGCAATCGCAGGGTTTTCCTCGAAAAAAGCACTCAATTTTTCATTAACCAGGGATTCCACGACCCCTTTTACTTCACTATTGCCCAATTTGGTCTTGGTCTGGCCTTCAAACTGGGGGGACTTGATCCGGATGCTGACAATGGCGGTCAATCCTTCCCTGACGTCATCGCCGCTGATTTTGGATTTGAGGTTCTTCAGAAGATCCGCACCGGCCGCATACTGATTCAAGGTCCGGGTAAGCCCGGTCTTGAATCCGATTAAATGAAAACCGCCCTCGGCCGTATTGATATTGTTGGCAAAAGAAAAAAGTTTTTCTTTATACGTATCATTGTATTGGATGGCGATTTCCACCTGGATGTCGTTTTTCTCCCCCTCTATCAGAGCCGGTTCATGAAGCGGCGTATGGCGCCTGTTCAAATATTTTACATACTGGCACAATCCTCCTTCGTAGCAGAATGATTCTTTTTGATCCGATCGTTCATCCTCTATGACAATATTCAAGCCCTTGTTTAAAAACGCCAGTTCCCGGAGGCGGCGGCTTAACGTATCGTAATTGAATTCATCGGTGGTAAGGATGTCCGTGTCCGGTTTAAACCGGATTTTGGTTCCTCTTTTTTCGGTTTCCCCAAGAACCTGGAGTTCACAGGTTTTTTGGCCTTTTTCGTAAGATTGGTAATAAATTTTACCATTAAGATAAACCTCGACCTCCAGAAAGGCGGACAAGGCGTTTACCACAGAAACCCCGACCCCGTGAAGGCCTCCGGATACCTTGTAGGAATTGTGGTCGAATTTGCCGCCGGCGTGCAGTTTGGTTAAGACCACCTCAAGGGCGGGCATGTTCTCGCTCTTATGGATGCCCACCGGAATACCCCGTCCGTTGTCTTCAATACTGACCGTCTTGTCCGTATGGATTTTAACCGTTATCCGGTCGCAGTAACCGGCCATGGCCTCGTCAATACTGTTGTCCACGACCTCGTATATCAGGTGATGCAGGCCCTGAACATCGATGTTGCCGATATACATGGCCGGTCTTACCCGCACCGCTTCAAGGCCTTTTAAAACGTTAATGCTTAGTTCATCATATGTATTTTTGGCTTCTTCACTCATATCCGGGCATTCTCTTATAAATTCGGTTTTGCCGCTAAATTTTCATCGGCATGATGATGTTCAGGTAACTCTCCGAGTTTTCCCCGCGGACAATGCAGGGGTGCTCGTCATCGACAATATTTAAAATAACTTTTTCGGTTTCAATGAAGTTGATGGCTTCAATAAAATAGCGGGGATTAAATGCAATCTCAAGAGGTTCGCGATCATATTCAATATTCATGCTTTCTTTGGATTCCCCTATATTGGGATTGACCGCCCGGACCTGCAGGCTGTTGTTGGCGTAATTAAAAATCACCGCCTTGTATTCCTCCGAAGTGACAATCGTCATTCGTTTCAGCATCATCAGCAGCGGTTCCCGTGGAAATACCACATCATAGGCGGGATCTATGTGCAACAGATCCCCATAGGCCGGAAACTCCCCGTCAAGCAGATTGATAATGATAATTTCGTTATCTTTTCGGACAATGAAATGATTTGACTTGACGCCGACTTCAACCGTACCGTCCTGGCCTAAAAATTTGTTTACCTCACTCAAGCCTTTTTTGGGGACAATGACATTTTCAGCACTGCTGATATTGGCATTGACATCACAGAGATAATCAACTTTCGACAGCCGTTTGATGTCCGTTGACACCATCCGGACACATTTTTGCGGGTCATCCGCAATTGTTTCAAAATTCACACCGATCAGATGCGCCCTTTTTTCATCACCAGAGGCACCAATGGCAATCGATTTTTCAATCATCGATTTCAGCGCATCGGTCTCCATTTCAAAAAATTCGACATCATCAGCTTCCGGAATTTCCGGAAACTCTTCCGGATTCATGGAAACCAACTGATATTCCACTGTATCCGATGTAATTGAGATCCATTGGTTTTCGATTTCCTCCAAATATATTTGATCCGAGGGAAACATCCTTGCAATTTCATTAAATCTTCGGGCATTTATCGCTATTATTCCTTCGGATTCCATAACAGCCTGATAAGTGCCTTTAAAACCGGTTTCCAGATCCGTTGCCGTAATAATGATTTCGCTGCCGGCGGCCTGGATCAACACATTTTCAGTGATTGCCAGGCTTGTTTTGCGGCTGGTCAGTCCCTGAATTTTGGAAAGTACATGCAGTAAATCCGGTTTGGATAAAATTGTTTTCATAAACTTATCCTGATAATAATTAATTATGCATTTAATTTTTTATTATTATTATTTATTGTTGAAAGTGTTAAAAACTTTTTAAGGTTTTAAAAATAGGGGTAATTTTATTGTCTTGGATTGTTAATAACCTTGTTGAAGCAGCGTTGATAATTAAAAGGTTTTTAACAGTTGTTTTCAAGAGTGTTCAAAACTATTAAGATATAGACAAAAATTCAATACAAAAACTGTCTTCTTTAAGAGTGATGGATGACGCCTTTTTTAAAAAAAATGTATTTTCGTTATCTATGGTGGATCTGGCAGGTTGTTCTGGTCTTGCTGGCGTTGTTTTTCCTGGTCCTGGGCATTCAGATACTCCTTTACGCCTACCGGCTCGAGGATCCTTTTAATTTTATTCTGGCCTTTTTTTCATCCAACCTGATAATCCTGATCAGCCTGGTGCTGCTTGCCGGTTTTATCTACCGGATAATCGGCGTCTATCGCCTGGTGGGAAAAAAAGGGCGGCGTTCCGGGTATAATTCAAAAAAAAAATAAAATTATAAACTTGTATGTGTGTCGCGATGAAACCTCAAGGTCCATGGCAGGCTGGCTTTGAAAAATATCCACAGAGCCTGGACGAAAAACCGGATTTTCCTTCAGGCCATTTAATCCCGCTTCGGTTTTTCAATGACTTTATCACAGTGATGGGGTCGGGTCAATTTGATTTATAACCGGCCTCATCCGGCTTGATAAAAAGCCGCATATCTGCTAAAAAAGCCCTTCAATAAAATATTAAAAGTTGGATTTCAGGGTCTGTGACGGTGGCTTTGCCGGCTCCCCCTGGTTATTATCCGCGCAGGAGTTGATTGGGTTCAATGAAAAAATTTCTTAAATGGACAGTTATCATCCTCATTGTTTGTTTGATGGCCGCAATCGTCGGTCTTGGAGGATTGTATCTTTATTTCGCCGCCAATTTGCCAAAAATTGCGAGCTTGTCGGACTACCGGCCGCCTGTTATCTCAACGGTATACTCTCAGGGAAATAAAAAAATAGCCGAATTTTACAAACAGCGCCGCATAATCATTGAATTATCGGAAATGCCGGATAATCTTATAAATGCCTTTATCGCTGCCGAAGACGCGCGGTTTTATGAACACGAAGGCATTGATTTTCACAGTATTTTTCGCGCTTTTTTCAAAAACCTGGAAGCCGGCCGGATTGTCCAGGGCGGCAGCACCATCACCCAGCAGGTGACCAAATCTTTCTTCTTAACGCCGGAGCGCAGTTATACAAGAAAAATAAAGGAAGCGATCCTGGCTTATCGGATTGATAAACGATTTACCAAGGATCAAATTCTTTTCCTCTATCTCAACCAGATATACCTGGGTCACGGGGCTTACGGCGTGGAAGCGGCTTCTCAGAATTATTTCGGCAAATCCGCCCGTGACTTAAACGTCGCTGAATGTGCCATGCTCGCCGGGCTGCCCCAGGCGCCGAGTCGGTATTCGCCTTATAAAAACCCCGAAATGGCCAAACAGCGGCAGATGTATGTCATTAACCGCATGCGCCAGGAAGGAATGATCACCCGCCATGAATCTGAGTGGGCCTTCGATCAGGAAATGGATATAAAACCCCGTAAAAATTGGTTTATGGAAAACGTTCCCTATTACACGGAACATGTGCGGCAATATCTGATTGAAAACTACGGGGAAGAAAAAGTCCTGACAGATGGATTGAAAGTATATACCAGTGTTGATGTGGGTATGCAGCAAATTGCCCGGGAAGCCGTCAATAAGGGGTTGTACGCCCTTGATAAACGTCAGGGGTACCGCGGGCCTTTAAAACAATTGGCGCCTGAAAAAATTGAATCCTTTTCACAGGAACTTCAGGGGCAGATTTCTAAAAATCCCCTTGAGCCGGGTCGACGGGTAAAGGCCGTGGTAATCGAAGTTGACGATGCAGCAGACGCTGTTATGGTCCGTATCGGCGATGAGCGCGGGAAAATTGAATTCCGGGATATGCGATGGGCCGGTCCGCAGGGCGCGAACGGGCAAAAAAAGGCAATCCATGAACCCGGTGATGTCTTGGCGGTGGGGGATGTCATCCTTGTGCGGATAAAAGAAACAGATACTGATGAGAATGAAACCGTGTATCCGGCGGCACTGGAGCAGACCCCGGCAGTCCAGGCGGCACTTTTGTCTATTGAGACCGGAACAGGGGATGTTAAAGCCATGATCGGAGGGCGGGATTTTTCTGATAGTCAGTTCAATCGGGTGACCCAGGCCCGGCGTCAGCCTGGATCCGCCTTTAAACCCATTATTTATGCAGCAGCCTTGGATAAAGGCTACACCCCGGCAACCGTTGTCTTTGATTCACCCATCGTGTTCAAGGATATCAAGCAGGATTTTACCTGGAAACCGAAGAACTACGATGAAACCTTTCACGGGCCGACTCTTTTCCGTACCGGATTAATCAAATCGCGAAACATCATCACTGTAAAAATTTTAAGAGATATCGGTATTGACTATTCCATTGAATATGCCCGGAAATTAGGCATTACCAGCAAACTGGACAGGGATTTGTCGCTGGCGCTGGGCTCTTCCGGCATGTCCCTGTTTGAAATACTCAGGGCTTATACCGTCTTTGCCAACCAGGGGAAACTGATTGAGCCGGTATTCATTAATCGGATAGAAGACCGGGACGGCAATGTGATTTTCGAGGAGAAACCGGATAAAAAACAGGTGATCGACGAAAGCACCGCCTATATTATTACGCATTTATTAAAGGAAGTGGTGCAATCCGGCACGGGATGGCGGATTAAAGCCCTGGAGCGGCCGGCCGCCGGCAAGACGGGGACCACCAACAATCTCTACGATGCCTGGTTTATAGGCTATACGCCTCGCTATGTTACCGGTGTGTGGGTTGGATTTGACGAGGAAAAATCGCTTGGCAAGAATGAAACCGGCTCCCGGGCGGCCAGCCCGATATGGCTTGATTACATGAAACAGGTACTGGCCGGTGAATCCGAAAAGGTATTCCCTGTACCCGAAGATGTTGTTTTCACCAAAATTGACCTGGAAACCGGCCTGCTGCCGATAAAGGAATCGGAGCATACAGCCTATGAATGTTTCAAGGAGGGGACGGCGCCCAAGGAAAAAACCAGGGCATCAGGGACGGTGGATTCGGATGATTTTTTTAAACATGGACTGGATTAGTTAATATAACTCGGAAGCAATTATGGGACAAGCAGCAGAGAACACCTATTTCTATATCACTTACCGGGAACCCCGGGAGGGAAAAGTGGCCACCCTTAAAGCGAAAACAGTCACGGACTCCTCCCTGGGCCTGAGTTTTGTAGCCATTTCCAATTTTATCTTTGATACGAATTCAAGGGTGGTCAATCCAGCCGAAGAAGATCAAAAAAAGAGATTTGAAAATGTCAAGACCCTGCACCTTTCGATTTATTCGATTATTTCCATTGAAGAAGTCGGGGCGGATCATGATGGGCTTAATTTTAAAAAAGATAAATCCAACCTGGTGGTACTTTCCAATGAACCGCAAATTCCCCCGGGGGAATAAAGGCTTTGCAGAATGAATAAAGACGATGATTTTTCCGATTCAACGGTTTTGACTGAATATGCCGCCAAATCTTTTCTCGCCCCCTATGGTGTTCCCGTGGTGGCTGAAAAAACCGCCGCGGATGCCGCGGATGCCGTGCGTGTTGCCGGGGAAATAGGGTACCCGGTGGTATTGAAGGCAATGGGCAGGAAGCTTTTGCATAAAACCGAAAAAGGGCTGGTTCATTTGAATCTGGAAGATGAATCCGCCGTTAATCAAGCAGCGAAAGCCATTGCGGAAGCTGCCGGCGATCACCTGGAAAATTTTCTGGTGCAGCCCCACGTTTCCGGGAACCGTGAATTTGTGGCGGGTCTTTTCTATGATAAACAGTACGGGCCGGTGATCATGTTCGGTCTTGGCGGTGTTTTCACCGAGGTGCTCTCAGATGTAAGTTTTCGTCTGGCGCCGCTCTCTGAAGCAGATGCCGCGGATATGATCTCTGAGATCCGATCCGCGGCCATTCTGGAGTCTTTCAGGGGGCAGGCACCCGTGGACAGGCATGTTCTGACAGATGTTTTGAAGGGTTTGTCCCGCATCGCCCGGGAACATAGCGATATTACGGAAATTGATATCAATCCCCTCCTGATAACGCCGGAGGGCAAGCCGGTAGCAGTGGATGCCCTGGTCATTAAAGGGGAGAAAACCAAGCCGGAGCAGTTTTCGGATCCAGTGGATCCCCGTGTCCTGGGCGATCTGTTCTATCCCCGCTCCGTGGCTTTTGTGGGGGCATCCGGGCAACTCGGCAAATGGGGATATACCCTTTTAACAAACACCATAAGCGGTGGTTATCAAGGCGATATTTATCTGGTCAATCCCAGGGGCGGCACGATTGTGGGCCGTCCGGTGTATACTTCCGTAAAGGAACTTCCATCACCGGTTGACGTGGGTGTGGTCTCGATCCCCGCGGCCAAGGTAAAGGATTTGATACCCGAGTTGGCGCAAAAGGGGATAAAGAATATGCTTCTGATTGCCTCCGGCTTTTCCGAAACAGGCCCTGAAGGCAAGGCGCTGGAGAAGGAGCTGATGGCGGCGGCCCGGGCTGAGGGGATCCATATTATCGGCCCCAACACCATGGGGATCTGCAACCCCCATATCAATTTTTACTGTACCGGCAGTCACGTCCGTCCCAAGCCCGGTGCCACCAGTGTTGTCGCTCAGTCCGGCAATATGGGCAACCAGCTCCTGGCCTTTGCCGAGCTCCAGGGGATCGGCATAAGGGCCTTCTGCGGATCCGGAAATGAGGCCATGATCACCATTGAGGACTATCTCGACGCCTTTGAGGTGGATGAACAGACCGAGACGGTGATGCTCTATATCGAAAGTGTTAAAAACGGGCGCCGCTTTTATGAAAGCGCCCGCCGCGTGGGGTGTAAAAAACCCATCGTGCTTTTGAAAGGGGGCCAGACCGAGGCCGGATTTAAAGCTGCATCCAGTCACACCGGGGCCCTTGCCTCAAATAACCGCGTATTCAATGCGGTCTGTCGCCAGGCCGGTGTCGTTAAAGTTGAAAAGCCCATGGATTTGCTGGATCTGTCAGCCGCGTTTTCCTCCATACCCCTGCCAAATGGAAGTCGGGTGGCGATTATGACGATCGGCGGCGGATGGGGGGTTGTCACTGCAGACCTGTGCGAGGCTTACGGATTGACGGTGCCGGTTCTCGATTCGGCTATAATTGAGGCCATTGATCAGATTCTCCCGCCCTACTGGAGCCGCTCCAACCCCGTCGATCTGGTGGGGGAAAGAGATCCGGAGCTTCCGATGACCGTCATGGAGGCTTTGATGAAATGGGATGGCTGCGATGCGGTTATCAATCTGGGGGTTATGGGCAGGCGGCACATGGTCTCGCGGCTGGCCAATTCGGTGCGCCTGGCGGATCCGGCTTGTGAGGACGATTTCTTAGAGCAGATCATCCGGGAGCATGATGCGTTTGAAACACAATACATAAAGCATATTGTGTCTTTAATGGACGCCTACCCCAAGCCCGTGCTGGGGGTCAGCATGTTAAAGGATGATACGGATCACACGGTCTACAGCCTGGAGAACCACCGCTACAAAGGGCTGTTTTTCCCGACACCGGAACAGGCGGTGAAATCACTGGCAAAAATGTTTGAATACAAACGCTTCCTTCTCCGTGAGCAAAGCCGGCAATAGGGGGTTCACCCCTTAAGGCCGGACCTTAAGGCCGGACCTTAAGGACGGACCTTAAGACCGAAGAAACGGCAAAGGAAAAGACTTATTGCTTAAGTACCGTTACGTCCAATTCCGGCATCTCTGGATCAGTTGCCAGGATGAGCCGGGGAATCTGAAACGTTTCTTGCAATTTTCTAAGATTTTCCTTTTTTAATCCCTGCATGCGGGAATAACTCCCGGGATGGACCTGCAGCGTCAGGGCGGAAAAGGGCGGCTGTAATTTGCGTATCTCAATCTCCGCTTTATCTTTCATGATTTCAGAGAGTACCAGGTGACCAAGGGAAGGATGATACGGGCCGGCCAGAACGCTGCCGGCGGACAGGCCCTCTGTTGCCTGAAGCCCCATCCGTATGACCTGAATGCGGTGAGCGGTAAAGATGAGGTACAACTGCTTGAGCCGCGTCACACATTCACCCAGGGATAAAGGGTGATAGCGGCTTTGCCAAAACCAATTCTCCAGGCGGCTGCCCTTTAGGACAAGCGTGGGGTAGAGCCGGACAAAATCCGGTGACAAATTGGCAACCGCACGGGCTGAAGCGGCAGCGGCGCCCGGATTGTCACCCGGCAGGCCCAGCATCAATTGAATCCCTGTTTTATAGGGCAGTTTTTTCAAATAGGAGAACGCCCTGAGCGTATCAATTGCCGCATGGCCCCTGTTTGAAAGCTTCAGAACCTCTTCATCCATGGACTGGACCCCTATTTCAACGGTGGTTATCGGGTAAGGGGCGATCCATTGAAGCGTCCGGGGACTGATCGTATCCGGCCGGGTGGAGAAGCGGATCCCTTCCCCTTTTTCCGTATCCAGGTATGCCGAGGCCACATCCAGGCACATTTGAATACGATTTCGGGAAAGACCCAGAAAATTGCCGCCAAAAAAGGCAATTTCCGTATTCCCCCGCTTGCGGCCTTTATAGGGCAGAAAACGCTCTATCTCCGCACCCATTTGCTCAGGGGTCGGAAAGCCGTCAAAGGCGTTTGTCACCACTGTCTGGTTACAGAACACACAACGGTGGGGGCAGCCTGCATGGGGCAGAAAAAGCGGAATGACGAAAGGTTTGGGCATTACTTTTCTTCAAACAGGTCATCTTCAAGCAGGTTCCTTTCAAGCTGGTCAAGGGCCTTTCGGGCAGCCGCCTGTTCCGCGCTTTTTTTGCTTTTTCCCGTGCCCTGACAACTCAATTCACCGACCGTCAATTCAACTTTGAAGGTTTTGTCATGATCCGGCCCGATCTCGTCAATGATGCTATAGAGAGGGGTCTGTTTTAAACGGGTTTGAACCAGTTCCTGGAGGCGGCTTTTGTAGTCGCGGTGTTGTTCCGGCATTTCAACCAGCGCCAGGAGGGGGGAGAACAGGTCGGCGATGATTTTAAACGTTCGCTCAAATCCGGCATCCAGGTAAACCGCCGCCGTCAGAGCTTCAAAGGCATCCGCCAGAATGGATTTTTTATATTGGCCTTTTGTGTGGATTTCACCTTTCCCAAGTGAAAGAAAGTCTCCGAGTTCGATTTGCCGGGCCAATTCGGCCAGCTGAATTTCATTGACCAGGTAGGAACGGGTTCGGGAAAGATCGCCTTCGGCGAGTTCGGGGTAGCGAATCATCAAAATATGGCTGACAATAAGATTTAATACCGCATCCCCTAGAAATTCGTAGCGTTCATTGTCCTCTACACCGGAATCCGGCAGTTCATTGACGAAAGAACTGTGGCGAAGCGCCGTTTTTAAACGTTCTTTATTGTTAAAACAATAACCCAGGCGTGCTTCCAGAATTTCAAGTGACTTCCCTGTCATGGCATGTTTCAATGGTAATGAGACCTTTGCCGGCATTTATGGAGAATGTTTTCGTAAACGCCGTAGGGAACGTGAAGATCGCCGGTGCCCCGGCCCGGCGTGATTCCTGATTCAGGATCGCCGTGAAAGTCCGAACCGCCGGTGACGAGCAGGCCCAGTTTTTCCGCTGTATTTTCGAAAAACGCCTGCTGCGCCGGGGAATGTTTCGGGTAATAAACTTCAATTCCCTGTACTCCCATGGCTACAAGTTCCCTTATCAATCCTTTGTAATCCGAGTCATCGGTGAGCTCAATCAGACCGGGATGGGCAAGAACAGCCACCCCGCCCGCTGAGCGGATCAGCTGGACGGCCTCTTGCATGGGAATCCGGTGTTTCTCCACATAAGCCGGCCCCTTTTTTCCGAGATACCGATCAAAAGCGGCATCAATTGATTCGGCATAACCGTTTTCCACCATCCAGCGTGCCAGATGAGGCCTTCCGAGTTGCTTATTCCCGTTTTGCTCCCTGAGGCGGGAGAGCGTTACGGGAAAACCCAGGGCTTTTAAACGGGCGATCATTTTCGGGGTTCGGTTAATTCGGGCCTGCTGCTGCCGATCCAGAGCCCGATTCAATGCCCGATCATTGACGTCCATCCCATAACCCAGCAAATGCAGGCTCCCCGGAAGGTTAAAAGAGGGCGGCGCGGCAGCGCTGATTTCGACACCGCTTAAAAATTTGATTTTTGAAGGGATACTTTTTTTTTCAAGCTCTTTCGCTCCCTCCACGGAATCATGATCGGTAAGGGAAAAGGCTTTCAGGCCCAGTCCCACCGCAAGATCCAGAATTTCCGAGGGGGTCAGGCAGCCGTCGGACGCGGTCGAATGAATATGGAGGTCAATCCCTGGCGAATTATAACCCAAGGGCCTTTTCCAAAGCCTCTTCTTTGGTCTTGCATTCAATGCACAAGGTGGTGACCGGTCTTGCTTTCAGCCGCTCGATGGCAATGTCATCACCGCACTTTTCGCATATACCGAAAGTACCGTTTTCGATTCGGTCAAGGGCCTTTTTAACTTTTTTTATCAGCTTATGTTCCCGATCCCGGATGCGCAGTTCAAAGTTCCGGTCTGCTTCGTAGGAAGCCCGGTCCGTTGGATCCGGAAAATTGTCTTTGGGATCATTCATGTCAGATACCGTATCATCTGCCTGATAGAGCAATTCTTCCAATCGGTTGGTGAGGAGCTCTTTAAAATAATCGAGATCTTCTTTTTTCATAGTAAGCCATCCCTTTGTCTATATTTGCTACTTTACCAACGGGTATTGATAAATGCGGAAAATTCTTGATTCATGCCAATTTATTAGAAAAATGTCCCTATCATGAATAAAAAGCAAATGTAAAGCATAAAAAGAAAAATCGCAACAGCGAAACCGATATCACTCCGGGCTGAAGCTTTGGGATTGTTTTTTATGTGTTATCATCATGCAGGTTGAACAAATTGCGTGTCAGATCAATATAAA
The DNA here is from genome assembly GCA_964575805.1 of uncultured Desulfobacteraceae bacterium. Classification (GTDB taxonomy): domain Bacteria; phylum Desulfobacterota; class Desulfobacteria; order Desulfobacterales; family Desulfosalsimonadaceae; genus M55B175. Next base: position 19,774 of record CAZNSO010000012.1, on the reverse strand, counting down.
CGGACTTGTTGCGGTGGCTGCCGGGATTTTTGAGAAAAACGGTCGGATCATGAAGGATCTTGTTAATCATGGCCTCGGTCATTTTTTTCAAGGCATCCTGCTGGGCCTCGGAAAACTCCGTTGAATGGAGGGTTTTTTTTAATTCCGCCTCTGCAATACCGTGCAGCTTTTCCCGAAGCCCCACGATGGTGGGGACGACGTCCAGGCTGTCATACCAGTTCCGGAACCGGCGTACCCCTTCTTCCACAATGCGCTCCGCGAGAATGGACTCTTTTTTCCGGGTCTTGATGTTCTCTTCGATCACGCCCTGCAGATCATCGATATCGTAGAGATAGGCGTTGGGCAGCCGGTTAACCGCCGGGTCGATATCGCGGGGAACGGCGATATCGATGAAAAAAAGGGGGCGGTTGCGGCGACGGCGCATGATGGGTTTGACCTGTTCGCGTGTGATGACAAACTCCCGGGAACCGGTGGAACTGACAATTATGTCGACCCACTGCAGGGTTTTCTCAATGTCTTCGAACCTCACGGGCGTTCCGTCAAACCGGCTGGCCAGCTCCATTCCCACGGAGAACGTCCGGTTGGCCACATAAATCCCCCCTTCATTGCGGCAGCGGATCAGGTGTTCGACCGCCAGTTCGGCCATCTCCCCGGCGCCCACAAGAAGAACCGACTTGTTTTCAAGGGATTCAAAAATTTTTTTTGCCAGTTCAATGGCGGCATAGCTTATGGAAACCGCAAAACCCCCGATCCCTGTTTCGCTTCTGACGCGCTTGGCAATGGAGAAGGCCTTGTGGAGCATGCGGTTGAGTATAACGCCCGTGGTTTTTGTTTCAACCGCCTGTTTATAGGCATTCTTGACTTGTCCAAGAATCTGGGGCTCGCCCAGCATCATGGAATCCAGACTCGCGGTAACGCGGAAGAGATGGCGAACCGCCTCATCGCCGCTATAGATGTAAACGGAAGGGAGCAACCGGTCAAGAGGCATGGCTTTCCACTCCGCGATAAGCGCAGGGACGGTCTCTTTGGCGACTTCCACCCGATCCGTCGTTAGAAGAACCTCTACCCGGTTGCAGGTTGAAATCAGGAAAACTTCATGGACAAATGGCAGTTTTCTCAGTTTTACCAGGGCGTGTTCGCTTTCTTCGGGGGTGAATCCCAGTTTTTCCCTGAGCTCCACCGGTGCGGTGCGATGATTTACCCCGATTAGAACGATTTCTGTTGATTCTGGGTGTATATCTTGAAGCCCCGCGCATTTTCGGCTACCATCGGGTGAATTCATTGTGGTGGCCCTCCAGAAAGAAATTGACGCCGATAAAGGTGAATATCAGCGCGGCAAGCCCGATAATTGCCATTATGGCGGCACGCCGGCCCCGCCAGCCCGAAACCAGCCGTTCATGCAGCAGGGCCGCATATATCAGCCAGGTAACGACAGACCAGATTTCCTTGGGATCCCAGCTCCAGATGCGGCCCCAGACTTTTTCCGCGTATACGAAGCCGGTTATCAAGCCGATGGTCAGCAGGGTGAATCCGGTAATAATAAATGCGTAGCCGGTGCTGTCAAGAAATTCCAGCGATGGCAGGCGTTTGAAAAAAAAGCGGGGATTTTTCGTTTTAATGGCATGCTCCTGGAGCAGGTAGAGCATGCCGGTACCTCCGGCAAGCACAAGAGCTGCCTCTCCGATGAAAATGATCAGCACGTGAAGGACGATCCAGAGGCTGTTTAAAACGGCGGAGGGTTCCTGAACCTCGCTGGGGGTGCATACGGCGGCGATCATGATCAGGGTTGCCATCGGAGCGGTGAAAGCGCCCAGGATTTTTAAGCGAAATCGGTATTTTAGGACAAGATAAACGCCGGCAAGCGCCCATGCAGAAAATGACAAGGTTTGATGAAGGTTCTGGACGGGCATGTGGCCGGAATCGACGTACTGATAGCCGATCATTGCCGTGTGCAGGGCAAAACCGAGCAGTAAAGCGCCCAGGGCCGCGGCATGCAATATCTTGTGCTGGAAGAAAAAGTATCCGAGGTATCCGGCTGAACTAAACATGTATATTAAAATAATAATAAAAATCACCGGTGTCATGCGTCCTTCTCCCGCCCCCCGGCTTCATCCATCAGCGAGTCATAATCAAAGCCTTCACCGAGGATGTCCTGTAATAGCCGGTTAATGGCAGGGATGTCATTTTCACGAATCAAATCCACCAGATTGTTTTCAATCAACTGTTCAAACAAATGTTTGTGGGCTTCCGGGGCATGTTCCTGAGCCAGCAGGCATTTTCGGATTCCGCCCATTAATTCCAGGAACCGGGCATACTCCACCCCGAAGGCCTTCTGCAGGTCCCGGCGCAAATGTTTGGCAAAGGCCGGGCTCTTGCCGGAGGTCGAGACAGTGAGCACCAGGTCGCCCTGCCGGATGACCGCAGGCAGGATAAAATTGCAGGCATCCGGGACATCGGCAATATTGCACAGCATTTTGCGGCGCTCCGCATCGGTGCTGATTCGGCGGTTGAGTTCCATGTCATCGGTGGCCCCGATGACCAGAAAATGGCCCTCCAGGTCCGTTTCACGGTAAGGCCGGTTTCGACAGTCAAGATTCGGATGTTCCGACAGAGCTTCCAGTTCCCGGCTAAAGGCCGGGCTTACCACCGTAACCAGCGCCCCGCAGTCCAGAAGGGATTTTACTTTTCTGGAAGCCACACCGCCGCCGCCGACGACCAGGCAGTTGCGGCCATTGATATCCAGATTGACGGGATAGTATTTCATCTCAGCGTTTCCATATCAACAGACAATAAATCTCTTGCCAGTTCAAGGGGGCCGGCGTAAGTGGTCCGGCATTGCCCGGTCATATCCGCCTGCTCGCATGGAGGATAGAAATGCGTCAGCACAAGCCGGCCAACCCCGGCCCGTGTGGCCATTTTTCCGGCAAGAGAAGGTGTCAGGTGCCCCTCGACTTTTAATTCATCGGGAAAAGCGGCTTCGCAGATCAATAAATCCGCGCCATTTGCAAGCTCAACCAGGTTTTCACTGACATCGGTATCCCCGGAATAGACGATGCTTTTGGAATACGGCCCGTTAATGCGAAAGGCAATGCTTTCCGGCCGATGGCGTACAGGGGCGGTTTGAAGCACAAATCGACCGAAGGTTTTTTCATCCGGCCCTGTATTGTCCATTTCCACCAGTTCCAGCTTGCCGTTCAAATCAATCCATTCACCATAAATCGACTTTAACTGCTCGAAAAAGGTAGCCATTCCCTTTGCCCCGATAAGGGTCAAAGGGGTTTGGCGCAAGCTGGCATCCGGATATTTGTTGGCGAATAAAAAGGAGACCAGTTCCCCGCTGTGATCGGGATGCAGGTGGGATAAACCCATGTGGGTGACGTCAAAAATGGAAAAGCCCGCTTCAAGCAGCCGCCGCATGGTCCCCGGACCCGAATCCAGAAGAAAAACCACATCGTCAAAAACGGCCAGCGCCGCGCAGGCGCTTCGGGAAAGGGAGGGCACCACGGTGCCGGAGCCCAGGATGATGACTTTAAACGGTTTCCCGGAACTTGTTGTTTTAGTCAAACTCATTGAATTTATTTATCATCCATTCGATTACAGGGGTTCCTCCGGCCCCATCCAGCTCCGGCTTCAGATTGTCATACGGTATTTCCGCCCGGGCCATGCTTTTATGGCCCCCCGCTGGTCCGAAGCCGCCGAATACCTGATTTGCGGTATTCCCTGCATCTTTACGCAATCCGTCATTGCGGATCACAATTATCAGCCGGTTTTCATAAATTCCTGAGACCAGGGTCCAGGTCACCATGTTTACCCGCATGAAGAAATCTGCGATTAAAACGCAAATGTCCGGGTTCTTCAAGTCCCCCAGATGGGTAAATATCCGGTTTTGGTTGAGCACGTAGCTGCTCAGGGCTTTATTGAAGTACTCCAGGAAGTCAATCCGGAGGTCCACCTGTTCCATCCGCCGGGCCATGTGGATATTGGCATGCTTGAAAAGATACTGGAACGCCCGGATATCGGCATTGGTTGCGTTGCGCTCGAAATTGGCGGTATCGGTTTTGATGGCATGGAAAAGACCCGTTGCCAGGGGCTTGGAGAGTTTGATTTTCGCTGTTCGAAGGTATTCCGTCATGATGGTGGCGGTGGCGCCGTAATCAGGCCGGATATCCTTGAACGGCAGATTGCAGCCCGAGTCCTCGTGATGGTCGATGACGGCGGCGAACTCAATATCTGAGAAACTCTCATTATGGACTGGCTGGGAATCCACGATGATGAATTTGTTGTAGTAATAAAAATCGATCTTGGACAAATGAATGAGGGTGACATCCAGCAGCCGGATCATTGCCATGTTGTCCGGCCGTGTTATGGTGTTGATGTTGGAGATGGTCACGTTGGTGACCCGGCGCCACAGCAGGCGGTTTACGGCCATGGCACTGGCAATGGCATCCGGATCGGCATTGATGATAATCAGCACATGATCAGCGCCGGTGAACTGGTCATAAAATTGGTTCAGTTTATCGAGATTTGAGTTGGTCAAGCCCCCGCTCTCCCGTAATTAGCGCCGGCGGCCGATTGCCGGTCGCCGGTTGGCAAAGGGCCGGCTTTTTCCTGCCTGGTCCTTTGAGATGCAATCAATCTTAATGGTTCCATAAAAAACCCGCTTGGGTCCGGCAATGTAAACATACAGGCGCCTTCCGCCTTCCATGCCGTGCCGCCCAAATTCCCGGGGGCGGCGGTGAAATTCTGACACATGGCCTTCTGCTTTGTCATTAAAGTTTTACAGATAAGGCCGGACCTGCACGGATGTCAATGGAAAAAAACCGTATTTTCACCTGTATCCATTCCAGGATAACACTATGGGCATTTTTATTTGTTTGTCGAGCCTGTATGAAAAAAATACCGCCAGCGGGCCCTCCTGATTTTTTTTCTTGATCCTTCGCAATTCGGATAATATATTGGGTGTCCTTGATGCCAAAGGAAAACCATTTTATTTTAAGAGTTATGCAATAGGCCAACGCCACCCAGACTCTGTCCGGGTGGCGTTTTTTTTTGCCGCCCGTTTTTAAAAACTGAAGGCACCTTCGGATGCAAACGCTTTTGGTCATTGATAACTACGATTCTTTTACCCATAACCTGGTGCAGATGGTTATGCGCGACTCGATTTCGGTCCGCGTTTTTCGAAACGACCGGATTCAGGTGGATCAGGCCCTTGAGCTGCGACCGGATTTTTTACTGGTCAGCCCGGGGCCAAGGGCCCCGGCGCATGCGGGCCTCTCAAAACCCCTTATTCGGGAATTTATCGGAAAAATCCCCATCCTGGGAGTTTGTTTGGGCATGCAGTGCCTCAATGAGGTCATGGGAGGGCAAACCCGCCCCGCGCCCGTACCGGTCCATGGCAAGAAAACCCCGGTTTACCACGAGGGGCAGGGCCTTTTTAAAAATTTGCCATCCCCGTTTAACGCGGCGCGGTACCATTCTTTGATGGCGGTTCCGCCAGCGAAAGCGCGGCTGAGAGTAACCGCCCGCACCGGGGATAATGTGGTGATGGGGCTTGAACATCCCGATTTCCCCGTTTTTGGTGTTCAGTTTCATCCTGAAAGTTTCATGACCGAAAACGGGCAGGCGCTGATTGAGAATTTTCTCGCCCTCAGGGCCGGCTTTTCCCCTTACGGTTGGAGTGCGGCATAAATGGATCCTTCCATCCGAAACTGGTTGAGAACCCATATTGGCGGAATCCGATCGGTTCATGTCCAAAAGATGCCGTTGCACGGCTCATTTGCCGAAATGGCGGCCGGTTTTGCTGAAGCCGAGGGTACCGTGGTCCTTTTGAGCGGAGGGGATTCCGATAGTGCACGGTTTCACATTCTGGCAGCCCATCCATGGATGCAGGTAAAAGCCTACGGGCGGCGGATGGAACTGGTGCTCGGCGAGCGAACTCTTGAAACCAAGGCTGATCCCTTTGCCGCACTGAAGACGCTGCTGACGTATTTCTCGATTTCCCCTGAGCATGCCGCCCTTCCCGTTACCTCGGGATTGTTCGGCTATTTTTCGTACGATCTCAAGGATTTTATTGAAAATCTGCCCCGGACTGCCGTCAATGATCTCGGACTGCCCCATATGTGCTTGTATGCCCCTTCTCTGATCATTGTCCATGACCGGGCGGAAGGCGTCACCTGGCGTTGTGTTCCCGAATGGGAGGGGAACCCGGCGGGGAGGGGCGGTTCGCCCTGTTTTACCGATCTCCCGCAAAACCCCCGGCAGAATTCATTTTTCAGGGCTTCAGGGGGGGTCTCGCCGGGAATGACAAAACCCTTTTACCTGTCGGCTGTAGCGGCATTAAAGGCCTATATTGAAAGCGGGGATATTTACCAGGCCAATTTCGCCCAACGGTTTGAAACCGGGTTTGATGGCAGCGCCTATGCCTTGTTCCAATACCTGTTTGACACCGGGCCGGCCCCTTTTTATGCCTATCTCAATGCGGGAGACCATCAAATTGTCTCCACCTCTCCGGAGCGCTTTCTAAAGCGAAACGGCGCTCAGATCGAGACCCGCCCGATCAAGGGGACAAGGCCGCGAGGGCGTTCGCCGCAGGAGGACAGGGCCATGCGAAACGCGCTCCTGGAAAGTCCCAAAGATGATGCGGAGCTTTCCATGATTGTGGATTTATTGAGAAATGATTTAGGGAGGGTGTGCGCCGCCGGCAGCGTCCGTGTGGCTGAGCACAAGCGGCTGGAAGCCTACAGGAATGTTTTCCACCTGGTCTCAATTATTACCGGCACGCTGGAAGCTCATGCGGATTCCGTGGACGTGATAAAGGCCGCCTTTCCGGGAGGCTCGATTACAGGGTGTCCCCGGATTCGTGCCATGGAGATCATCGATGAACTCGAGCCCTGTCAGCGTCACCTTTATACGGGCGCCATGGGTTACGTCAGTTTTCACCGCAGCATGGATTTGTCGATCGCCATCCGTACGGCAACGATTGTGGGCGGCAAGCTCGTGTTCTCCGTGGGCGGCGGCATTGTCTATGATTCGGAGGGGGAGGCGGAATACCAGGAGACCCTGGATAAAGGCCGTGGCCTCATCGAGGCCCTGTCGGCCGAGCATCAAGGCGGAGAAATGGCCCATGAACCTGAAAACGGGTATGTCTGGCATAACGGCGGCCTGGTCTCCGCCTCCGCTGCGCGTCTGCCCCTTTCGGATCTCGGGGTGCAATACGGGTTCGGCTTTTTTGAAACCATCAGGGCGGAAAAGGGCTTGCCCGCTTTTCTCCCCGAGCACCTCCGGCGGTTCCATACGGCCTGGGCCCGGTTGTTTGAAACGCCTTTACCGGATGTGCGATGGGAAAATGTCATCGGCCAGGTGATTGAAAAAAACGGCTTGTCTGAAAAAACCGCTGCTGTCAAAATCATCGCCACCCGCGGCAGCCGCACCCGGCCCCCCTATGATCATCAGCTGATCGTTACCGCGCGGCCATACACCCCTCGTCCGGCACTTGCCGCCAGGGGCGGCCTGTCCCTGGCAACTTATCCGCACCCTCGCCAGACCCCCCTGGCCGATTTCAAATCCTTGAATTATCTTTATTATTACCTTGCCGGGCAGTGGGCAAAAGAAAATGCAGCGGATGAAGCCCTGATTCTCAATCCGGACGGGAGCGTCTCAGAGACCCATACGGCCAACATTCTTGTCATCCAGGGGGACCGGGTCCTGGTGCCGGCCTCCCCGCATGTGTTAGGCGGTGTGATGCAGCAGCAGGTGCTCAAGCGCCTGGGGCGACGGGGGTATCAGCCGTCGGTCCGCAAGTTGATGCCAGCTGATTTGGGGCGGGCTGACATGTTGGTGCTGACCAATTCACTTATCGGCGCCGTTGCCGTAATCGATGTGGACGGCCAACGAATAAAGGGCAGCCCGGAGCTATGCCGGGCAATTTGCCGGGAGGTGCTGTAAGCCAGGCGCAGGCGGCT
>CAZNSO010000012.1:0-11713 GCA_964575805.1 uncultured Desulfobacteraceae bacterium | reverse complement strand
GCAGGCGGCTTTTATGGATTAAGGGCCTTTCGTATCCGGTTCATGGCGGCCTCGATATTCTCATGGCTGTTAAAGGCTGACAGCCGGATAAACTCTTTGCCGCAGGCGCCAAACCCAAGACCCGGCGTGCAGACCACGCCGGCCCGGTTCAGCAGCATGTCGAAGAATTCCCAGGAATCGGTCTCGGTGTGGATCCAGATGTAGGGTGAATGCGTGCCGCCGACATAGGAATAACCCAATGCGTCCATCTCCTGGCGGATTCGCCGGGCATTGTTCATGTAAAAATCAATGACGGCCCGGACCTGCTCTTTGCCCTCCGGGCTGTAGACCGCTTCGGCTGCCCGCTGAACCGGGTAGGAAACCCCGTTGAACTTTGTTGAATGCCGGCGGTTCCACAGGGGGTGCAGATACTGCAAGTCGCCGTTTGAATCATAGGCCCGGCAGTCTTTTGGCACCACGGTAAAGGCACAGCGCGTGCCGGTAAAACCGGCTGTTTTTGAAAAGCTCCGGAATTCCACAGCTACTTCCCTGGCCCCTTCGATTTCATATATGGAATGCGGCAGCGTCTCGTCCGTAATAAAAGCCTCATAGGCGGCGTCAAAGAGGATCAACGCCTGGTTTTGCCGGGCGAAGTCCACCCAGCGGGACAGTTCGGAGCGGGTGATCATGGCACCTGTGGGGTTATTGGGGAAGCAAAGGTAGATGAGGTCCACATTTTCCGGCGGCAATTCGGGCAAAAAACCGTTTTCCGGCCTGCACTCCATGTAGTGGATGCCCTCGTAGCGTCCGTTTTGCATTTGACCGGTTCTGCCGGCCATTACATTGGTGTCCAGGTAAACCGGATAAACCGGGTCCGGCAGCGCCACGGCGATATCGGCGGCCAGGATTTCCTGAAAATTGCCGGTATCGCACTTGGCCCCGTCGCTGACAAATATTTCGTCGGCGCCGATGTCCGCGCCCCTTGCCTGAAAATCATCGGCTGCAATTTTCTCCCGTAAAAAACCATAGCCCTGCTCTGGTCCATAGCCCCGGAAGGTCGCATCTTCCGCCATTTCATCCACGGCCCGGTGAAAGGCCGCGATGCATGCGTTCGGCAGGGCGCGGGTGGCGTCGCCGATGCCCAGTTTGATGATTTCCGTGTCCGGGTGCGCCTGCTGGTAGGCATTGATTTTTCCGGCGATGTCGGAGAACAGATAGGAGGCCTGCAGTTTTAAAAAATGTTCATTGATTCGAATCATCCATTTTTCCCTTTTTTTTCCTTTTTCGCGGTTGATTTGGGGGCCAGTGAGTTCCGGTTTATATTAAAAGAAAGCGGTTCTGTCAATCGCAAGCCGGTTGCGTATAAATTCACCGGCTGCATGCCTCCGGGCCGGGCAATGCGGTTGCGGCCGGATCTTCTTGCTTGACACTGGCGTGCATTTTCCCATAGGTTTGTATTTTTTAATATCTTTCGAATTTTTCAAGACAAGAGGTTGGACATGCTTGACTCCTACATTGAAGATGACATCCGGATTGTTAAACTCAACCAGCCGCCAACCAATCCCGTTGATTACAAGACGCTTGAGCAGCTCGATGAAGTCGTTCGGGAGGTCAATGACCAGCCCTTGCCCAAGGGGCTGATTTTGACCGGCGAAGGACGGTTTTTTTCCAGCGGCTTTGATTTGCCGATTTTTATCAATTTTCCGGACCTGGACGCCGCGGAGCGGTTTTTTGCCTTTGAAGAGGCCGTGTTGCTCGCCCTGTTTGCCTGCCGGAAACCCGTTGTGTCTGCGATCAACGGCCATGCCGCGGCTGCCGGGCTGATCTACTCCATGGCGGCGGATTATCGAATTGTCAAGGATCACCCGAAGATAAAAATCGGCATGAGCGAGATTAAAATCGGGCTGCCGCTCACCATTGCCCAGCATGAGGTCATGCGCTTCGGCCTGGACGGCAATCTCCGGTTTCGCGATGTCATGTTCTCAGGTGAAATGGTTGATGTTTACAAGGCCAGGGAAATGGGGCTTGTAGATGAGGTGGTGGCGGAGAATGAGTTGCTGCCCCGGGCAAAGCAGATCATCTCGGGCTGTATTGACACTCCCAACCGGCCGTTTATGCGGATGAAGGAGCTTTTAAGAATGGATACGGTCCGCCGCATCAGCCGTAAACTGCAGGAGGAAAACTGGCGTGACGGGTTGAATTGTTTTTTTCAGGAGGATGTCCGCCAGACCCTTGAATTTGTTCAGGCGAGCATGCAGTAGGCTATGGCCGAAACCCAACTCGATGATATCCGCTCCCTTGTGGAAAGACCCTCCCGTTATCTTGGAACCGAGATTAATGCCTTAAAAAAAGGTCATGATGCGGTCAAGCTGCGCTGTGCCCTCGCCTTCCCGGATCTCTATGATATTGGCACCTCCCACTTGGGGATGCAGATTCTCTATCATATTCTTAATCGGCAGCCTGATGTGGCTGCCGAACGCGTGTTCATGCCGGGGCTGGACCTGGCTGATCGCCTGCGTAGGGAAGGTATGCCCCTGTTTTCCCTGGAGAGCGGTACCCCGCTGAAAACTTTTGACCTTATCGGGTTTTCCCTTCTTTATGAACTGAATTATACCAATGTCCTTGCCATGCTGGATTTGGCCGGGATCGCTTTCAGGGCCGAGCAGCGGGAGGCGTCCGATCCTTTGATTGTCGCCGGGGGCCCCTGTACCTGTAATCCTGAACCAATGGCCGAATTTTTTGATGCCATGGTGGTGGGCGATGGGGAAGCTGTCATCCTCGAGTTGGCCCGTCGTTGGATTGACTGGTCTGAAAACGGGCAAGGCGACAGGCAACGGCTGCTCAACGACTGGGCCGCTATTGAAGGGGTCTATATCCCATCTTTTTATGTGCCGGAGTATGATTCCGCGGGTTTTGGCCATCTTAAAGCCAAATCAGGGGCTCCGGCCGTTGTCCGCCGGGCCGTTGTCGCGGACCTGGATGCGGTCGAATTTCCCGATTCGCCGATCGTGCCCTTTGGCAGGCCGGTTCATGACCGCTTGCGCATTGAGGTGGCGCGCGGGTGCTCCCGCGGCTGTCGTTTCTGCCAGGCCGGCATGATTTACCGGCCGGTAAGGGAGCGCGCCCTGGCCAATCTTCAAACTCTGGCCGGAAAAGCTCTTGCAGCCACCGGCTATGATGATGTTTCGCTGCTTTCCCTGAGCACCGGCGATTACAGCTGTCTTACGCCGCTGATGCAGGATTTGATCGAAAGGCACCGCTCTGATCCCGTGGCGGTCTCCCTTCCCTCTTTTCGGGCCGGCTCCCTCACCCCGGAAATGATGACGCTTGTCAAAAAGGTGCGGAAAACGGGGTTTACGATCGCGCCGGAAGCCGGCAGTGAACGTCTTCGCCGGGTAATTAACAAAAATATTTCCGAGGAGGAAATTCTTGACACCGTCCATCATGCCTTTTCCTTGGGATGGAAAGTCATCAAGCTGTATTTCATGATCGGCCTGCCAACCGAGACCCCGGAAGATATCGATGCCATTGTGACCCTGGTGAATAAGATCCGCCGCAAAAAAGGTGTTGCCGGCAAGAATGCCCGGATCAATGTCAGTGTGGCCACTTTTATCCCCAAGCCTCACACGCCGTTTCAATGGCAGCCGCAGTTGCCGGTGGACAGAGCCTGGGAAATAATCAACGGGCTCCGTCAGCGGCTGAAAATGCCAGGGGTTCATTTCAAGTGGCAAAATCCGGAAGTCAGTCTTTTGGAAGGTCTATGGGCCAGGGGGGATCGCCGGCTCGGTGCTTTGCTGCAATCCGCTTATCAAAAGGGCTGCCTGTTTGACGGGTGGTCGGACTGCTTTGATTTTTCCGCCTGGCAGGCGGCATGCCGGGACACGGGTATAGCGGCTGATTTTTATCTTCATCGACGGCGCTCCTATCAGGAGCCGCTGCCCTGGGATCCGATTGATTGTCGCATTAAACGAGATTTTCTATGGGCTGAACAGGAAAAAGCGCTCGATGAGGCCTTTACAGCGGATTGCCGCTTAGGTGACTGCAGTGGCTGCGGGGTCTGCGATTTCTCTGTCATCAAGCCCCGCTTTGCCTCGGAAAAGCCCTCCAGCGCGCCCGCAACAGCTCTTCAAGGCGTCGCACCGGATAATTCCGGTGTGGATTTTCGAGTTCGCATGGTGTATGCCAAACTTGGACCTGCCAGACACTTCGGCCATCTGGAGTTGGTCAATTTGTTTACCCGGGCGCTCCGGCGGGCCGGGCTGCCAATGAAATACAGCAGGGGGTTCCACCCGAAACCAAAAATTTCTTTTCATGAAGCCATTCCCGTGGGCATTGAAAGTGAGCGGGAGGACTTCTTTGTGACGCTTTCACGCGGCATCGACTGTGCTCAGGCCATCCCGAGCCTTAACCGGAGTTTGCCCGAAGGCCTGATCCTGCTGGAATGTTCTCCTGTGTCACTGAAATCCGGGCCTGTGGCTTCGCCAAGGCGCTGCTATGAAATCATTGGAAATGAGGGGACATTTCCGGAAGATCGGTTGAACGCGTTTGTTTCCGCCGATCAATTTCCCATAAAACGGCGAAATAACAAAAACCAGATCCTGGAGATGGACCTCAAAGAAATTGTCGTCGATATTTCCAGGAGCGGTTCGCATCAAATAACCCTGCAGCTTCTCCATCAACCTGGAAAAACCATTCGGCCGGGAGAAGCGGTTCAGGCTGTTTTTGACTTGTCCAAGGAGATGGTCAACCGGCTGCACATTGTCAAAAAGCCGGCGGAAACAGACCATACACCCTCTAAATGAAGCGGACAGGTTATCCGCTGTTTTTGTAACTTGCCACTGGTTCATCAATTGGCAAAAAAACTATTGGTTTTGCCCGATTTGTGAAATTCCGGTAAGGGATGTTACTTCAGGAGGTCTTGTTTTGTCAGGTATGGAAAGAGAAATTGTCATCAATTCGATTGGGCCGGAAATACGCGTGGCCTTGCTCGAAGACGGGGTCATTGTCGAGCTCTTTGTCGAAAGAAGTGATGAGACCAATATAGCCGGAAACATTTACAAGGGGCGCATTCAGCGGGTGCTTCCGGGCATGCAGGCCGCCTTTGTCGATATTGGGCTGCAGCAGGCCGCTTTCATTTATGTGGATGATATAATCAATGGGGGAAGCGCCGCCGAATTTCTTCCAGAAGACTCCATCGATGGTGTTGATGCAGAGCCGGATAAAAGCCCCGCCAAACCCGCCATTGAAGAACTGCTGGCGGACGGGGATGAAATTCTGGTTCAGATTGCGCGTTCCCCCATAGCCAGTAAAGGGGCCAGGCTTACCACTTTTATATCTCTGCCCGGCCGTTTTCTTGTTCTCATGCCCACGGTGGATCACCTTGGCGTCTCCCGCCGCATCACCGACGCTGCGGAGCGCACACGGCTTAAAAATCTTGTTCAATCCTTGCGCCACGGACCGGTCGGCTATATCGTCCGAACCGCGGGGGAAGGTATTTCCGAGGAAAAAATGGCGAAGGAAATGGAATTTCTGGCCAACCTGTGGGCAGATATTCAGCATCGCTACCGAGCAGCCAGCGCCCCCGCATTATTGCATGAAGAATTGACTGTTGCCCTGCGCAGTGTACGCGACCTTCTGACCCATGATGCCGACCGGGTCACCATTGATTCCCCGGGTGTTTACAATGCTGTGCTGTCCTTTATTGACAAATTCATGCCCCGTCTCAAAGGGGCGGTTTCGCTTTATGCCGGTCAGGAGCCGATTTTTGATGCTTACAACCTGGAGGGCGATATCGCCCGGGCCCTGAAAAAAAAGGTTTGGCTGAAGTGCGGGGGGTATATCATCATTGAGGTCACTGAAGCGCTGGTTGCCATTGATGTCAATACCGGCCGTTACGTCGGCAAGCATAACTTCGAGGAAACCGTTTTTAAAACCAATCTCGAGGCGGTCAAGGAAATCGCCTATCAAATTCGCCTCCGGAATCTCGGCGGCATTATTATCATCGATTTTATTGATATGGAGCGAAAATCCAATCAAGAAAAAGTCTTTAATGCCCTGAAAGAAGCATTAAAAAAAGACAAAGCCAAAACCAATGTATTGCCTATTTCCGATATGGGCCTGATACAAATGACCCGCAAACGCACGGTTCAGTCCCTGACCCGGATGCTGTGCGAGCCTTGTTTTTACTGTGAGGGGGAAGGCAGGCTGCTGTCGCGGCAAAGCATCTGCAACAACATTTACCGCGAAGTCCTCCGCCTTTCACAGGATGTGGCCGGTGAGCGCATCAGCCTGCAGGTTCACCCGGAAATCGCGGATTTGCTTCTTGGCGAGGCGAGCCACATTATTTCTCTGCTGGAGAACACCCTCCAGCGGCAGGTGGTTATATATCCGATCGCCGATTATCACATTGAAGAATATAATATCATCGAGGTCCGCAGGGGCGGAAACATTTAGATCTTGACAATAAACAATAAAATATGATTTTTTACATAATTTATTTAATATAAACTCAAAATTTTTTGGTAAAGGAAGCAGGAAGCGATGAAACGGACTTATCAGCCCAGCCGCATAAGGCGGGCCAGAAGGCATGGATTTTTAAAACGGATGTCCACCAAACAGGGCCGGCGGGTGCTCAACCGCCGTCGGGCAAAAGGAAGGAAGCGCTTGATTGCGTAACATTGGGACAGGCTTTTTCTAAAGTGTTTTAGAAGAGCTACAGGAACTATTGTGAACTTTTCGGATACCCGTGGAGGTGCAGGGAAAAGCGCCGGCTTCACTCAATCCGACCGCCTGTTGAAACGCAGTGAATTTCTTTCCGTTTCCAGGCACGGGCGAAAACTCCAGGACTCCTGGTTCCTTGTTTTCTGTCTTCCGGGCCGCAAAGAGCGCCCCCGATTGGGCATTACCGTATCCAAGCGCGTTGGAAATGCCATCACGCGGAACCGTTTGAAGCGATTAATTCGAGAATTTTTTAGAAAGAACCGGGACCTACTGGAGGCCAACTGGGACATTAATATCATTGCCAAACCGGCAGCAGCCAAACTGACCACCCGCGAGGTGGAGGCATCTTTGAACCGACTGTTTTCCAAGATCAAGGCAGGCAACCAATCAAGTTTTTGATTTTATTTTTTATCAGGTTTTATCAGCTCACGCTGTCCCCCGTTCTAGGAGGTGCCTGTCGATTCCATCCCTCCTGTTCGGCCTATGCCTATGAAGCGGTAAGCCGCTACGGCAGTATTAAAGGTTCAATTCTGGCTATCAAACGGATTCTCAAATGTCATCCGTTTCACCCCGGCGGTGTTGATCCCGTCCCTTAACCAGATTGGCGCAATCAGTCGTTTTTTCAGCCGTTTTTTTCAGCTTGGTTTTTTGGATATGCCGCCCGGACAAAAAACGTCATTTTTATCAGCAGCCGCGTTCGCTTTGGATATTGGCCTTTGAAGTATCGGCGTATGTCCGCCTTTAAAATTTTCGCCCCGGACCTCCAAGGGGAAAGGGACGAATTTTTTCAGGCGTTCAACCCAGTCGGATCAACGCCTTCCTGTGTCCCGTCCTCTTTCTGGTGTTTTCAATGTGTCAGCATACAGCCCGCGCCCCGGGCGGGTATGCAAATATACACGGGCAGGAGTAATTCATGGAACAATGGCGTTTAATTCTGGCAATCGTGCTTTCAATTTTTGTTTTTCTTGTATGGGAATTTTTTTTCGCAACTCATCCGGAACCGCCTCCCCCGGCTACCGACAAGCCAGCTGAAACACAGCGGTTTTCAGAAGAGAGGAAAGCCTCCGAACCGTCCCGGTCCCAGGCGGTCAGCGACCCCGGCCGATCAATACCCGATCAGTCTTTCCAATCCGTAACCATTGAATCCTCACTGTACACCGCCCGGATTTCCGAAAAGGGGGCGGCCTTGACCAGTTTTGTGCTCCGACAGTACAAGGAAGAGGTTGATCCGGACTCACCGCTGAAGCAACTGCTGCCCGCCGGCCATCAAAATGGCACCGCTTTGGTGCATATGGCGGGTTCTGACCCCCAGCAATGGTTCGGTGCGCCATTTACCACCGACTATGCCGCCGATACCCTGAGGGTCACTGACAGGGAAAAAACCCTTTCTTTTTTCTGGGAGTCCCCTGAAGGCTTGGTTGTTGAGAAAAGATATACTTTTGTTCCGGATAGTTATAAAGTTCGGCTGAGGGTTTTCATCAAAAATTTGTCAGACCAGCCAATCGAAGACAGCATGGTCTTAACCATGCAGCATGCCGTGCCCGAGGAGCGGTCCACATTTTCCTTCGAAGGCCCATTCGCCTATGTTAACGGGGAATTGGAAGAGATCGACATCGAAGATATTCCTGATGAATCTTCTTTTTCCGGCCAAATTGAATGGGCAGGCTACTCTGATCGATACTTTATGACCGCTGTCATCCCCGAATCATCCGGTGAAGCGCGACTGCACATGGATCGCAATCCCGAAGCCGATACCGTGGCCGTCAATTACAGCTATCCTTCGCGGCTTGTACCGGCCAACATGCAGGATGCCTTTGAAGTGTCCCTTTACATGGGTCCCAAACGGATGTCTGTACTGCGCCAATACGACAACAACCTGGACGAAGCCGTCAACTTCGGTTTCTTTGACGTGATAGCCAAGCCATGCCTGTGGTTGATGAATTATCTCCACGACCATGTCATCGCCAATTACGGCGTTGCCATTATTTTGCTCACCATTTTGTTTAAAATCATTTTCTGGCCTCTTGGGTCCAAAAGCTATCGGTCCATGGCGGAGATGAAAAAGCTGCAACCACTGATGGCGGATATCCGCAAAAAGTACAAGGACGATAAAAAGAAGATGAACGAAGAGGTCATGCGCTTATACAAGACCTACAAGGTCAATCCCATGAGCGGATGCCTGCCGATGCTGGTTCAAATTCCGGTGTTTATCGCTTTTTACCGGATGCTCTACGAAGCCATTGAGCTGCGTCACGCCCCCTTTATGCTGTGGATAAATGATCTGTCGGCCCCGGACCGCCTGTTTCAGTTCGACATTACTGTCCCCTTGATGATTCCCCCATACGGAATTCCCGTATTGACGCTTATCATGGGCGCCACCATGTTCCTGCAGCAAAAATTGTCTCCGCCCCCGGGCGACCCTTCGCAAGCCAAGTTTATGATGATGCTGCCTGTGGTGTTTACTTTCATTTTTATAAATTTTCCTTCTGGCCTTGTTCTTTACTGGTTGGTCAACAATGTTATCTCTATCGCCCAGCAATATTATATCACCAAAAAAATTGCGTAGACGGAGGCGTTTCATGACTGATTTTTTGGATTTTTATGGTAAAAGTGTCGAACAGGCGATTGATAAAGCATGCCAGGAGCTCCATGTTTCCAAGGAAAAGCTGGCCTATGACATCATTTCCTACGGATCCACCGGGATTTTCGGTCTGGTGGGCACCAAAAAAGCTTTGATCCGTGTTTTTCCGCCCGAGCCCCAAAACGGCGGCGAAGGGGGTGGGAATATGGCCGAAATCATTGAAACTGTTGGGTCTGATAACGGGGCTGCCGAGAAAACCAATTCCGCTGCTGACGCGGACAAAGACACCCGTTCCACCATTAATGCGCTTATTGACGAGGCCTTTGGTGAAACCCGTGAAGCCGGGGAAGCCGGGGAAGCTCGTGACATTAGTGATACGGGTGATGCTGGTGAAACCCCGGTGGCAGACAAGGCCGCCGGTTCCCAGGCTTCCTCCGCCGCCTCCCCCGTTGTCACGGAGGAGGCCTTATCCGTTGCGGAAAATCTGTTGTCCCGGATTTTAAAGGTTTTGTCTCCTGAGGCCGAACTTTCCATTCAACGTGATCCGGACCAATGTCGGATACACATAAGCGGCGGCGACACCGCTATCTTGATCGGTCGCAAGGGGCAAACACTGGAAGCCATGCAGTATCTTGTGGATAAAGCGCTTAACAAGCAATGCGGCAAAGGTTTTCGGGTGGTCATAGATGTTGAAGGCTATCTGGAAACCCGGCGTAACGAATTAACTGAACTGTCCGCACGGCTGGCCGAAAAAGCGCGTCGAAGCGGAAAGCCAACGACCATGAATCTTATGAATGCGCATGACCGGCGCATTGTTCATTTGGCCTTGAAGCATAACAAAACGGTAAGAACCCAGAGTGTCGGCGACGGGTACTACCGCAAGCTGATGATCCTGCCAAAAAGGCGGAAGCATCCCGCCAAATCCAAGGGCAGGCCCAGGCAGAGCCAGTAAATTTTTTTATCAACCCGATTCATACCGATTCTCATGTTGCCCACAACCATTGCCGCCATTGCCACTCCCTCGGGTCGTGGCGGGATCGGTATCATTAAAGTGTCCGGTCCTGAAGCCATTGAATCCGCTGTATCCATTTTTCGTCCCGGAGGTTCGGCCTTCAGCGAAGCTTCCACCGGCTGGACCCCCGTCTCCCGTTATCTCTATTACGGCCATATCGTTCATCCCCGGACGCAAATTCCACTTGACGAGGTTCTCTTTGTCGTCATGCGTGCCCCCCATTCCTATACCGGCGAAAACGTTGCCGAAATCCAGGCCCATGCCGGCTCCGTCAGTTTACGGTCCATTCTGGACTTGTTGCTGAACCAGGGGGTTCAATTAGCCGAACCTGGTGAATTCACCCGCCGGGCATTTCTTAACGGCCGGATGGACCTGGCTCAGGCCGAAGCGGTTATCGACTTGATCAATGCCCGTTCCGAGCGCGGCCTGGATGTTGCCATGCAGCAATTGTCCGGCCGGCTTTCCAATGCGGTTAAAACGGTTCAAGACGCTCTTCTTGATATCATCGCCGAATTGGAGGCCGGCATTGATTTTCCAGAGGACCTTCCTGAGGTTTCTTCTGACAATTTGCTTGCTGACCGGATTGTGGCGGACGCCCTCTCGCCGGTTCAACGCCTGATCCGTCAGCATGAGCAAGGCAGTTTTTTAAAGGAGGGGCTTCGTTTGGTTATCGCCGGGAGCCCCAACGCCGGCAAGTCCAGTCTTTTGAATGCCCTGCTGGACCGGGAGCGTGCCATCGTTACCGAAGAACCCGGTACCACCCGTGACTCTATTGAGGATCAATTTTTCTACAACGGGACCCCCTTTATCGTATCTGATACGGCAGGCATTCATTCCCGTCCCGGACGGATTGAAAAGATAGGCATCGACAAAACATTCGAGCAGTTGAATGCTGCCGATCTCGTTTTGTTCGTTTTGGATAATAGCGTCCCTTTGCGCCAAGAGGCCTTTGCCTTTTACGAACGAATCCGCCATAAGCCGGTCTTTCTGGTATTTAACAAGCTTGATATTGCGGAACAGGTCCATGTCCCCCGTGAATGGCACCATCTTCCGGCTATTCATATTTCTGCGAAAACCTTCTTTGGAATTGACAATCTCAAGGAAAAACTTTTTGCTTTCGCCCGTGAAAGAGACAATTCACCTGAAGACCCGATCGTTCCCAACGTCCGCCACCAAAAAGCCCTGGAAAAAGCCCGCGATTCTCTTGAATCCGCTATTTTAGGGCTTCAGGAAGGATGCTCTGAGGAAACCGTCATCATTGATTTGTATGCTGCCCTTGACTTTATCCGCGAGATATCCGGGGAAACCATTCGTCCGGACCTTGTCGAAAAAATTTTTGATCAGTTTTGTATAGGGAAGTAGAGCTTGACCCTGTTTTTTCATTCTTCTTTGCAAAAATACCGCTGCGGCGGAATAAATCG
>CAZNSO010000011.1:45700-59692 GCA_964575805.1 uncultured Desulfobacteraceae bacterium | reverse complement strand
CTGACTGTCCTTCTTTCATTTGTTCGCCCATACTGCCTGAAAGCACTACTTGCCAAAGTCCTGGCTGGCATTTAACTCTGGCAACTTGAGCACTATAAAAATTTGCTGCAGTTATTCTCCCAGGAATCGGTGAACAAGAGGTTGTGGTTATTCATGAATCGGTGAATAGCCCAATTTTTTGGCCAACTGGGGTTCTCTTCTCCGCACATTATTGGAAATACGTTCCGGTGAGCCGGGAAGAAACACCAAAAACCGTTTCAAGGTTGGTATCTTTTAAGATTAATGTGCATTTCCTTTTCGGTGGAACCGCTGACGTTTGCGATTTCGAAGCCGAGTTTGCGCCCGAGGTTGAGCATCTGGCGGTTTTCCGGCAAAACAATGCCGCTGACGTGCTGGATGCGGCGCTGCTTTGCAATTTGAAGACACTGCTGCAACAGTGCGACCCCGATACCGCAGCCCTGCCATGGATCGCCCACGGTGACTGCGAATTCACCTTCTTTTCCGTCAGGGTCTGTCATGATGCGGCAGGCACCCAGCATTCTTTCCCTACCGTTTTCTTCCCAGATAGCCACCAAGGCTATTTGCCGGTCGTAGTCCACCTGGGTGAAACGGGCGAGCATCTTCGGGGAAAGCTTGCTTTTTACGCTGAAGAATCGGTAGTATACGCTTTCCCTCGACAGTTGCTCGAATAGTTCCTCGAACAAGGGGGCATCTTCCGGTTGAACGGGACGAACAAAAAACGACACGCCCTCTTCTGTCCTTTGCCAGGATTCATATTCTTTCGGGTAGGGACTTATGGCCAAATGAGCCGGCGGAAAGACTTCTGTGGATTCCACCCGGATGCGCGCGTCAGCAACATGGGGACGACCTTTTTTCATAATCACGGGGTTCATGTCGACTTCCGTGATTTGGGGGAAATCGATGACCAGCTGGGACAGCCGTATCACCATTTCTTCTATGGATTCCATGTCGGCCGGTTCCAGGTTTCGGTAGCCCTTCAACAGTTTGCTGATCTGCGTGTCATCAACCATATGACGCACCAGCAGGCGATTCAAGGGTGGCAGCGCAATGGCTCGGTCCTTTATTATCTCAGTAAAAATCCCTCCGGTGCCAAACATGATTACCGGTCCGAAACTGAGGTCCTTTTTGGTCCCAACAAGAACCTCCAGGTCGGGGCGGGAAATCATCGGTTCCACGGTCACCCCCGAAATTGCAGCGTCCGGCATAAATTGGCGTGCGTTGGTCATGATCTGATCATAGGCGCGCCGCAGAGCTTCTTCGGTAGACAAGTCTAGTGCTACGCCGCCTGCATCGGATTTGTGGGAAAAGTCCTTGGAATGTATTTTCAAGGTGACCGGATAACCCATTTCGTTTGCGATGCGGACCGCCTCGTCGACGGTTGCGGCCACCCGTGTGGGAACCACTGGCAGACCATAGGCGGCAAGCAGATCTTTGGAGTCACTTTCGGTGAGAAATCGGGGATTGTCGCCCAGATTTGCTGAAATAACGGAGCCAGCATGGTCTTGGTCAACCGCAAGATCGCGTTGGAGCCGGGGCGGAATCTGGTAAAGAAAATTCAGATTCCGCTCATATTCGTACATGTACATAAATGCGCGAATCGCATGCTCCGGTGTGTCATAGGTGGGAATGCCGGCTTGGCTGAAGAGCCGGTGCGCCTCGGCCACGTCGACACCGCCTGTAAAGGCAGTGAAAACCGAAATCCAACGGTTTTTTAAGGCATCGATAATCGCTTCGGCAACCTTTTCCGCCGCGGTCATAGCCTGAGGGTTTAAAATAATGAGCAGACCGTCAATTTCCTTGGCATCGAAAAAACTTTCCACCGCCTTGGCATAACGTTGCGGTGTGGCATCGCCGAGAATGTCAACCGGGTTGTTCCGGCTCCAGTAGGGGGGCAGCACTTTGTCGAGTTTTGCCAGGGTCTCATCAGAAAGTCCTGCCGGCGCGGTGTCGTAATCGGAAAGGGCGTCGGCGGCCATGACCCCGCCGCCACCTGAATTGGAGATAATACCAAGCCGGTTGCCCCGAGGCCGGGGCTTCTTGGCTATCAGTTCGGCGCATTCGAAGAGTTCTGCAAGGTTTTTGACCCGAATAATGCCGGCGCGCTTGAAGGCCGCATCATAAAGAGCGTCTTCTCCAGCCATTGCTCCGGTGTGGGACGCTGCCGCCTGGGCGCCAGTCGAACTCTTGCCTGCTTTGAGCAGCACGATCGGCTTGACCCTTGACACCGCGCGTGCAGCGCTCAGAAATTTTCGAACATTGGCAATGTTTTCCACGTATAGCAAGATGCTTTCCACATTCGGGTCGTTGCCGAAATAATCGATCAGGTCTCCAAAGTCGACATCGAGCATGGAGCCGACGCTGACAAAATGACTGAAGCCGATCTGTTTCTGGATCGAAATGCCCAGGATGGCTGTGCAGATGGCGCCGCTTTGAGAGATAAATGCCATATTGCCCTGATACGGCATGTGAGCGGCAAAAGAAGCATTCAAGCCCATTTTCGGGTATGCAACGCCCAGGCAGTTCGGACCTAGAATCCTTAGATTCCCCTGCCGGGCCTTCGCATTGATGTCGGCTTCGATTTTCTTGCCTTCCTTGCCCACCTCTTTACCACCGGCCGAAAGAATGATGGCGCACTTGACATCCCGGTCCACGCATTGGCTGACAACCTTAGTAACAGTCCGGATCGGAGTGGCAACCACGGCCAGGTCGACGCCTTGCTCCAGGTCGGCAACCGATGCGGATGCAGGTCGATTGAAGATCCGGCGGTGTTTCGGGTTGACTGGAATAATATCGCCATCGAACCCGCCTTCGATGAGGTTTTTCATTACGGCACATCCCACCTTGCTTTCTGTTTCGCTGGCACCAACAACTGCAATGGCGTCGGGTTTAAACAATTTTTTCAGTCGAAATTGGCTCATGATCGATATTTTTCCCTTTAATGATATTGATTGCAGAACTTTTCAGGATGTCGATGAAATCAAGTGACCGAGGGATCTTTCGATAGCGGAACACTGAAAAAAAACAATCGCGCTCCCCAATACAATAAAAGATATGCCGATCCAAAAAGAGCTTAATCTTTCAGCGGTCGCTGCAGTTTCAAGTATTTGCACGTAAAGGCCAAACCGGTCGATGACGAAGCCGAAACCCATCAGCGCAAGGCTCGTCCGATTCCAGGCTAACAGGGTCCTTTCGGCGGCAAATACCGTGCGCTCAGCGGCAAACAGGTTCCGTTGGTCAGCCGTATATTCATGCTCGGTTTCAGCCATCAGCTTTTCGGCGGATGCGGATTGACACTGAAGACCGGCACCGGCGAAAACCGCAGGACCCGGTCGGCCACGGAGCCGAATATGGCCCGGTCCAGGCCGCTTTTGCCGTGAGTGCCGATAATCACCACCGAAATGACCTCGTTGTTGATGTAATTGATGATTTCCTCGGCCGGATGTCCGATGACCACACGGGTTTTCAGGTTAAGAGACTGATCAAGATTTTCCTGGCAGAAGGCCTCGAGCTTGTTTTCCGCATGCTTTATGATTTTGTCCCGGTCGTCCAAATGACTCGGTGACACGGCGTAGGCCACGCCCCAATAATCGAGTTCGGGGACCACATGCAGCACATGGACCTCGACGTTGAACCGATCGCCCATAAAATTCACCCAATCGGCGATATCTGCCGAAAGGGAAGAAAGTTCCACCGCAAACAGGATTTTTTTTACCTCAGCCATCATTGACCTCCAAAAAAGCTATTCTTGTTTTCCAATATCCCAGGAATTGCGACCGCGCAGTGTCTGGGTGTAACGCAAGGATTTCGAGCCTCCGAAAATATATTCTAAAAAATAAAAGCTCCTTGGAAATCTGTCAAAAGATCGGATTTCTTGATTGTTTTAAAAGTTGATGCCGCGGGATTTCTGCGATTTTTCCGGTCAAAAACGTTTCTGCCCAATCATTCCCGAAGTTTGACAAGACAAACCCATACCGACATGCTTATTACAACCGGCGCAAGGAAAACACCTAAATTCTTCACTGATTCATCAGCTTCAGAGGGACTGCGATTATGGTATTCCATCTGGAAAAGAGCAAACGCAGAACCGCCATTGCTGCAGGCGTTATCGGCAATATAATGGAATGGTTTGATTTTGCCCTATACGGTTACATGGCCTCTATTCTGGCGGCCCTGTTCTTTCCTGGTGATAACCGGGTCGCCTCTCTGCTGGCCACCTATGGCGTATTCGCCGCCGGCTTTATCATGCGTCCGCTGGGGTCGCTACTATTTGGATGGATCGGGGATACGGTAAGCCGCAGTTCGGCAATGTTGATATCTGTCGCGATGATGGCGATTCCCACAGCGGCGCTTGGGCTCCTGCCCACATACGAAACCATTGGCTTACTGGCACCGGTGCTTTTGGTCATTGTACGGCTGATCCAAGGGCTTTCAGTGGGCGGTGAATTTTCGAGTTCTGTTGCCTACCTTGTTGAAACAGCGCCCGCAGATAAACGGGGACTTTCCGGAAGTTATGCCAACGTGGGCAGCATGGGCGGCATGCTGCTGGGTTCCGGACTGGCCGCATTTACCACAAATTTTCTTACAACCGCCCAGGTCCATGCCTGGGGGTGGCGACTGCCGTTTCTGTTTGGAGCTGTATTGGGGATTGTTGCCATCTGGCTGCGTCGTCATTTGCCCAAATCCTCTCATTTTCAGAAGCATACCAGCGAGCGGGAAAAGACATCACCCCTCAAGGAGGCCTTTACCGATAATCTAAAAGAAACGATCCAAGCGATTTTGGTGGCTTCCTCCTATGGCGCATTGTTCTATATCTCACTTGTTTTTCTGCCTAATTGGCTAAATGAATATGTGCATTTTCCCCTGGGAAAAGCCATGAGCTTCAATACCCTTGCCACGGCAATATTACTGGTGCTGGTGCCTATCATGGGATGGGTGAGCGATCATTTTATGAGGCGGACCCATGTGATTGCCATGTCCATCGGTTTGTTCGGGGTTGTTTCTTATCCCCTGCTTCTATGGCTCAGCGGCGGCACGCTATCGGCAGTTATTTGGGTTCAGCTAATTTTCGCCGTTTTGATTTCCATGCTTTGCGGAGTGGCACCCGCCATGTTTGTAGAACTTTTCCCTACAAAGGACCGGCTTTCCGGCTATTCGGTAGCCTATAATCTGGGATTGGGTGTTGTGGGCGGATCAACGCCTATGATTTGCACTTGGTTAATCTCCATAACAGGAAGCAAATTGGCATTGGCTGGCTTCATTGTGGGAATCGCGGTCATCGGTCTGGGATCTCTCGCATGGATGCAAGACCGAAGCCGGGAACCCTTGAGATAATCTTTTCGCATGCCAATGACAGCCCCAAAAAATGCTGTTTTATTTTTTTAATAAATTGAAGGGAAGGAGAGCATTATGAAGGACTTAGATAAATATAGGGCGCAAATCGAGACAGAATTGACAAAATTCGGCAAATCCATTGAGGAATTGGAACGAGAAAATGAGCGGCAAAAGGATAAATTTCAAGTCCAAAGAAGAGATCAGCTCGAGAATATCAAAGAAAAAAAATCACAAGCGGAGGATAGGCTCAAGGAAATAGATCGATCCAAAGAGGAAAACAAGCATCAGTTATTAGAAGAACTCAGAGGGTTTGTAAAGGACATAGACGACAATTTGCGCCGTGCCTTTTCCTATGTTGCATATTAGCTGATTTTTGCAGAATAGAAGCAATAAATGATTCAAGGATGGTTAAGCCAGAAATTTTGAAAAAATATAATTTACCAAGATCTTAACCACTCAACAGTCTAAAGACAATCCGGCACCGCTCTGAGCCTGTTCAATGCTGGCCCGGGTGCTGTTCAGAAAGACATTATTAATGAGGAAGACCACTCCCAGGACCACGGCAAAGGCCGCCAGGGCCGCCTGAACATAGAGCAGTTTGCCGCCGGCCAGCAGTTTCAGATCGAATCGCGCTCCATACCGCCTGTTCTTTCGCATGGGCGTTTCATTCCAATAATGCGCTCAAAAGTCAAGGGCTATCCTCTCATTTGTCAAAATTCGACCGGAGGACTACCCGCGCCTCGCTGTGTCCTTTCATCATTAACAAAAGTGCACTGGAAGCCGGCTTTTGATTGGTTCCATTTCTGATTCCGTCGGAAATTAAAAAAGGCTTGCCCGAAAAAAAGGTGTTCCGTTATGATCAGTTGGAAAACAGGATCATCGTGGCCACCCGGACCTCCTTGATCAAAAAGCGGGGGGGGCGGAGACTGGACGAGACCAACAGCGGAAGCGCGGAATACGCATTTGATGGGCGAACAAAAACGCAATTTGGAACAGGCCGTATCGGGCGGGGCGAAAAAATCGATCTGGGCCGACCGCAGGCTATGGGAGATCCGCCCCTTCCAAGACGCGCTGATACTGCTGGGCTTTGCGACCTGATTTCTGCTGCTGACCTTTGCCGGCTGGTATCTGCGCAATACCCTGATGCCCATCTTTATCGCCGTACTGCTTGCCTACGTGGTCAACCCCTTGATCAGCCTCCTGCAGGATCGGGCCCGGCTGCCCCGGCCGGTGTCGATTCTGATTTTTCTGGCCCTGCTGCTGGTCGTTGTATCGGGGGCCGCCGTGTGGCTGCTACCGATACTGATGGAGCAGATCATGGGGATGGTTCAGCTGATTCAGCAGTTTTTGCAGAATCCGCCCCCATGGATACTCGAAGTCTTGAAACGGCCGGAAATGGCGGGCTGGTCGGAGCGATTGCAGCAGCTGGGGCAGGCGCTGGGCGGCAACCTGATGCCGATCGTTGAGACCTTTCTGGCCGGCAGCAATCAGGCGATTTCTTTTCTAAGCGGTGTTGTGGGCGGCACCACCCGTTTCGTGATGACCCTGTTCCTCGTGTCGTTCTATTTTTTCTTTTTCGCCTGGCATTTCGAAGCGATCCATGGCCTGACCAGGTATTTTCCCCGTTCCCGCCGTAACGACATCCTGCACATTCTCAGGTTGATGGATGCCGCCATCGCTAACTTTTTCCGGGACCGGCTCATCATCGCCCTGATCATGTGCGTCATGTTTGCTGCCGGCTGGTGGTTCGTGGGGGTTCCATACGCCCTGGTGCTGGGCACCCTTTCCGGCATTTTAAGCATTATCCCCTATGCTGCGGTCATCGGCCTGCCCCTGGCCATGCTGCTGAATTTCATCGATGCCGCGACCGCCGCCGGTCCATCCGGTGATGCCATCGCATTCTGGTGGCTGCCGGTTCTGATCTGGCCGGCCGGGGTCTATGCCCTGGTGCAGTTCGTGGAAGGATGGATTCTCACGCCGGTCATCCAGGGCCATTCCATCCAGATGAGCGCCGTCACCATTGTCATCGTCGTCTTTATCGGCGCCGCACTCGCCGGAATTGCCGGTATGATCCTGGCCATACCTGCCGCCGCCTGCATCAAGATTCTGTTTACGGAGATTTTCCTCCCCCGCCTGCGGCGCTGGGCGGAGAACCGGTAAATCCGGTTCGATATGTACTTAAACGGTTTCTACCTTATCGTTTAGGGATCGATCCACATGTCGGCTTCCGCGCCGCAATGACCGCACACGGCATGCCCCTTGGTCTTTTCCTTCCACTCGGACTCGGATGCCGGGCGGTCCTGTTTTGAAGAAGCGGCCGTCGGACCGGCTTCCACCGGTTGGAATTCGCAGGTGATGGTCATTTCGAAAAAGACACATGCCGGACATGAACGGCCCTAAGCTTGCCGCAAGGCTGTCAGTCAGCAACCCTGATCTCAAGACTATTTACATGTCAGGCTACACGAAAAATGCCATCTCCCACCACGCAGTGCTTGATGAAGGCGTGCAATTCATTCAGAAGGCCTTTTCCCTTCAGGATTTGGCGGTAAAAGTGCGCGAGGCGATTGAGCAGGAATAGAGTTTTTCCATAGCGGTTACATGCAAGATGAAAGTCCACAATACTTGCCATAGTCCTCTCACGGAGAAATCCTGTTACCTTGAACACTGAATCCGCTATTCTGGTTTGCCTGCTGTTCGATGAAACAATTACCGCCTAAAGAAGAAGCATGCGCATTCAAAGCACACAGCTCTTTTTGAAAGTCCGGCAACTACAGAGCGTTATCTGAGGGCATGAGGGTTGGCGGAGACAAGGGCGCCCCTGGAGGATTTGTGCGAGATGAACCCCCTTGTCAGAAAGGAGGAAGGGCTGTAGCGGAAGCCAGCAAGGGAAAGCCGGCGCTGGTTATCAATTTAACAGATCGTTTGGAAAAGCGTTCGCAAATGGGCTGATATCAAGAGGCTTGGCAAAAAACCGTTTCCAGGGGGAAAGGCTTTGGGTTATTTTCCAAGCATTTGAAATTATTGGTGGTCCCAACGGGGATCGAACCCGTGTTTCCGGCGTGAGAGGCCGGCGTCCTAGGCCGCTAGACGATGGGACCGCAAGGTTGGCTGAAAAGCAATAACGCCTTAATCGAGCCCAACATTATTGCTAAGTGGCGTTTTTGTCAATTATAATTTTTAACCGGCCGCGGCATCGGGCTTTCGACCCCGCCGGAAGCCGAGGATCAGGTAGATC
The DNA here is from genome assembly GCA_964575805.1 of uncultured Desulfobacteraceae bacterium. Classification (GTDB taxonomy): domain Bacteria; phylum Desulfobacterota; class Desulfobacteria; order Desulfobacterales; family Desulfosalsimonadaceae; genus M55B175. The sequence goes on along the minus strand of CAZNSO010000011.1, from coordinate 51,105 downwards.
AGCCATCCAATAAAGGGCACCAGGGCGATGATGTACCAGATTGCCTTTTCTTTCAGCGTGTTAAAGTCTTTTATGGAAATATCCACCAGCGCCCATACGGTGAGCAGCAGAAAGGGGATGCAAAGAAGGATGAAGGTGCCTGCGGTTTTCAGATCCATGGCTCAGCCTTTCAATTTCTCGGAGATCGCAAGGATGGTGTCCACATAATAACTGCTGTGGTTGTAGCGATAAATGACTTTTTCAGCCTTTTCTCTTTCCAAGCCCGGCTCCCAGCCATGCTGCTTTAAATAGTTGGCGATGCTCGCAATGGCGTCGGCGTGGTCAAACAGGTTGATCCGGCCGTCGTCATTGCCGTCCCTGGCATAGACCAGTATGTTGCTCGGCATGAACTGAGCGATTCCAAGCGCGCCGGCGTAAGAGCCGAAAACGGTGTGCGGGTCAAGACCCTCCCTGTCAATGTGTTCGATAAAGGCCTTCAACTCCCTGTATGCCCATTTGGATTTCTGTGCCGCTTTTTTCTCAAACCGCTCCCGGCTGATGGATACATCATCGGGCAGGTTCCGCCAGAACCGGTCGCGGACGTCCGGGTCTGTCAGGGCGGCCATGGTGGCCAGGGTGTTTAGCACCGAGCGGTTCCCCACATAGGTGCCAAGGCGCGTTTCAACCAATATGATGGCCGTTATCACCGTTTTATCCACCCCGTAGGCGGCTTCTGTTTTTGAGAGTTTTTTTTCGTGGGTGTTCAAATAGTTCCGTGCCGACCGGATGGAGCGGGGGGATAAGAACTGGTCGTAATTGAGCGTGGATTCCCGGTGCCGGAAATAAGCGGAAACAGTATCGATGTCAAATTTCAGGGCGGTGCCGCTGAAAATCTTTTTGATCATGTCCGCGTCGTAGGCGTCGTTGATCAGGCGCTTCTCAAGCGATTGAAAAGGTTCGGGCGTGGATTGGGCCCGTACCGGCGCCGTCTGGCAGAAAATCAGGGAAAACAGACCTGTCATGATGATACAGGTTTTGAAAAAAACAAGTAATGGCCCTCTCACCGGTAACCTCCCCGAGCGTGCTTGCAATCTGGAGTATGAACGTGATAACTATACCGAAACGAGAACCCGCCGGCTTTGGGCAAGGCTCCGCCGTTTTTGTTCAAGCGTCCTCGTTTAAGTGTCATCCCGCTTTTGGGGTCATGCCGTTAATCATGACTTGCATTCATGAATGCCATTGATTGCAGCGCCTGTCAAACCGGAAAGGCGGAAAAAAGAGATAAGATGAAAAAAAATGACCGCATGATATACTGCTGCCAGCAATGCGGGCATCAGAGTCCCAAATGGATGGGCAGATGCCCGGAGTGCGGGGAGTGGGACACGCTGATCGAGGAAAAACCCGCGGCAGCCAACCGGCAGGGAAGGGGGGCAGGGGATGCGGCAGCCCAGGCGGTGCCCGTTTCCATCGATGCGGTGGCGCTCGAGGAAGAGTACCGGCTGTTAACCGGCATCCGGGAATTTGACCGGGTGCTGGGCGGCGGTATTATTGACGGGAGCCTGGTATTGATCGGCGGGGATCCGGGGATCGGCAAATCCACGCTCATGCTGCAGGTTTTAAACGGCCTGGCCCGCCAGGGCCGGACGGTTCTTTATGTGTCCGGGGAAGAGTCCCTGCGGCAGCTGAAGATGCGCAGCCAGCGATTGGACGCCGTATCCGCCAACCTTCTGGTGGCATCGGACATCAATGTCGAATCCATCCTTTCGACCGTGGCGTCGCTGAAACCCGGCGTGCTGGTGATCGACTCCATCCAGACCATGTTCTCCCCGGAGGTGACCGCTGCGCCGGGCAGCGTCAGCCAGGTCCGGGAGGCCACCATGAAGCTGATGGTTATGGCCAAACAGACCGGCGTGCCGGCCTTTCTGGTCGGTCATGTGACCAAGGAGGGGGCCATTGCCGGCCCCCGGCTGATGGAGCACATGGTGGACACGGTCCTGTATTTCGAAGGGGACCAGAATCACGTGTTCCGGATTTTGCGGGCCGTAAAAAACCGCTTCGGGTCCACCAACGAAATCGGGGTGTTTGAAATGAAGGCCGCCGGCCTGGCTGAAGTGCCGAACCCGTCGGCGGTATTTCTTGCCGAACGGGCGGAAAATGCCGCCGGCTCGGTTGTTACCGCCTGCATGGAAGGCACCCGCCCCATTCTGGTGGAACTCCAGGCGCTGATCAGCAGCGCCGGGTTCGGCACCCCCCGGCGAACCATACTGGGCCTGGATCATAACCGGGTATCGCTTTTGGTGGCGGTAATGGAGAAAAAGCTGGGGCTGAACATGGCGGGCCATGATATTTTCATGAATGTGGCCGGCGGGGTCAAGGTCTCTGAGCCGGCGGTCGACCTGGGGATTGCGGCGGCTGTGGCCTCGAGCTTTCTGGACCGGGCCGTTCCCGAGAAAATGATGCTTCTGGGGGAGGTGGGGCTGGCCGGAGAAGTGAGGGGGATCTCCCAGCTTGAATCGCGTATCAGCGAGATCCGGAAAATGGGCTTTAAACGCTGCGTTGTGCCGAAAAGCAGCCTGAAAACCATTTCCGGAGCAGAGGGCATCGAGCTTTTCGGGATCAATCAACTGGGGGAAATGATGGATATTTTATTTTGAACGGAACGAATCCTTTAATATTTTTTAAATGCATGCATTCTGTCGTGTTTGACACCGGACGAGAATCAGTATATGAAACGCCGCAATCAAAAATCCAGACAACAGCCTGATTACTATGCCAAAAAGGCGAGGCAGGACAATTTTCCGGCCCGCTCCGTTTACAAGCTGCAGGAGATTCAGAAAAAAAACCGCCTGATTCAGAAAGGCAGCCGGGTGCTGGATCTGGGATGCGCCCCCGGTTCCTGGCTGAAGTACGCGGCTGAACTCACCGGAGACCGCGGCCGTGTTGTGGGCATTGACCAGAAGCCGGTGACGGAAACCCTGCCGGCCCATGTACAGGTCCTGACCGAAGATGTGATGGCGCTGGCAGCGGACCCGGACAAATGCGCCTCCCTTCTCGGCGGGCAGGCGGACGTGGTGTTGAGCGACATGGCACCGGCGACTTCGGGGAAAAAAGACGTGGATGCGGCCCGGTCTTATCATTTGAGCCGGGCCGCCCTCGATATTGCCGGGCGGGTTCTGGCCCCCGGAGGGGCCTTTGTCTGTAAAATTTTTCAGGGCGAGGATTTTGAGAGTTATATCCAATCGGTGAAATCGGTTTTTCATTCTTATAAAATTTATAAACCCCGGAGCACGCGCAAGGAAAGCAGGGAAACCTATGTGATCGGGGTGGGGAAAAAACAGGAGGCGGATCCATGGCAGGACACAGCAAGTGGGCCAACATAAAGCACCGCAAAGGCGCGGAAGACGCCAAGCGGGGCAAGATATTCACCAAGCTGGTAAAAGAAATCATTGTTGCCGCCCGCATGGGCGGCGGCGACCCCAATGCCAACCCGAGGCTTCGGGCGGCGATTCAAAACGCCAAAAGCAACAACCTCCCCAAGGACAAGGTGGAGCGCTCCATCAAGAAGGGGACCGGCGAGCTCGAGGGCGTGAACTATGAAGAGACCAGCTATGAGGGATACGGGCCGGGCGGTGCGGCCGTTCTGGTGGAGTCGTTGACAGACAACAAAAACCGCACCGTCTCTGAAGTCCGGCATCTTTTCAGCAAGCACGGCGGCAAGCTCGGGGAAAACGGCTGCGTGGACTGGATGTTTGACAAAAAAGGCTGGATCGCGGTCAGGAAATCAGAGGCTGACGAGGAGACGCTGATGAGCGCGGCCCTTGATGCCGGCGCCGAGGATATCAAGGAGGAAGATCCGGAAAATTATGAAATCATCACCCCGCCGGAGGCTTTCGAGGATGTCAAGGCGGCCCTGGAGGAGGCGGGCGTTCCCTCTGAAAACAGCGAGGTGACCATGCTGCCCCAGACCTATGTCAACCTTGCCGGCAAGGAGGCCGAACAAATGTACCGCCTGATGGATGCACTTGATGACAATGATGACGTTCAGAAGGTCTACACCAATGCCGACATACCGGAGGACGTGATTGCCCACATGCAGTAAGCCGGCTGCAGTAAGCCGGCTGAGCTGAATTCCTGCTGCATGCGGGTTCGGGAAGCGGGGGAGGGGGCCGGCCGATCGCCTACAGTTCGATCATTTTCCGGACGGCCCGCATGGCGGGCTCCCGAATATGTTCGGGCACTTTGACCACGCCGCTGAGTTCTTCAAGGCTGGCGGCCACCCCGGCTAATGTGATTTTTTTCATATCCGCGCAGCGCATCCGCTCCGAGGCTGCAACGAAGGTTTTGTCCGGGCAGGCTTTTTTCAGGGGGTGGAGCAGCCCGATTTCGGTTCCCACGATAAAGGTTTGAGCCCCCGAGTTTTGGGCGTAGTCCAGCATCCCCGAGGTGCTGGCCACGGCATCCGCGATTTCAAGGACCTCCGGGCGGCACTCGGGGTGCGCCATGAACAGCGCCTCCGGGTATTCCTGCCGCCGTGCCGTCACCTCTTCGGTCGTCAGCAGGTCATGAAAGGGGCAGTAGCCCTCCCATGCATAAATGGTTTTGTTGGTTTTCATGGCGGTGTAACGGGCGAGGTTTTTGTCCGGCACCATTAAAATATCCTGGGAGTAGAGGCTGTTGACCACTTTTATGGAATTGGCGGAGGTGCAGCAGACAGTGGACATGGCCTTGACAGCAGCAGAGGAGTTGACGTAGGCGACCACCGGCATGTCCGGGTATTGCCTGATCCGTGCCGATAACTGCTGCGGGGTCACCATGTCCGCCATGGGGCAGCCCGCCGTCGGGTCGGGCAGCAGCACGGTTTTGTCCGGGCAGAGGATGGAGGCGGTTTCCGCCATGAAATGGACGCCGCAGAACACAATCACATCGGCATCCGTTTTGGACGCCCGGATGCTTAGTTCCAGGGAATCCCCGCAGAGGTCGGCAATGTCCTGGATTTCCGGGGGCTGGTAATTGTGAGCCAGGATGACGGCATTTTTTTCATTTTTCAGCTTTTTGATGGTTTTTTGATGGTTTTTTTCCATATGGCAGCCTATCGGTCCTTTTCGTTTACTCGCTCATCTGCATCACATCCGCGCCTTCGGGGATTTCAAAGCGGAACTTGGCCTCAGGGATGCTGTCTTTGAACCGGATGTTGCGGAACTTGATCCGGTTCTCGTCCCCGTAGGCATTTTCGGTGGTGACACTTTCCACGGTGAAGGTTTTTTTGTTGACGGTTAAATGAATTTCGGAAAGATCCAGTTCTTTTTCCCGCGGGACCAGCTTCAGGGTGTAGTCGCCGGTGTCCGTAGAGCCGGAGTTCGTAGAGCCGGATTTCGTAGAGCCGGTATTCGGGGAGGGGACTTTTTCAACGGAAAAAACTTCTTTTA